>CAZTDS010000011.1:12161-20795 GCA_964612535.1 uncultured Thermoplasmatales archaeon | reverse complement strand
TCTCCGTATTTTCTCTCAGTAAAGGAGAGCTTGTCACAATTTTCAGAGATATATCTGGGAGGGTAAAGTATGTTAATACACTCAAATTCTTAGCAGATTCTGTGGCGCAACTCAATGAAATAGATTCTCTGGAAGCACTTTACGATTTTATAGCAAAGAGCATAAAAAGTATAGCTGGAGATGCTATAGTGGTGGTATCGTCTTATAAGCCGAAATCAAAAACCATTGTTATTCAATCGGTGAAAGGTCTCGGGAATAACATCTCTACCATACTCAAGCTTCTTGGCAAAAATGTTGTGGGCATGGAATTTCCAGTCCACGAGGACAAGTATGCACAGTATGGAGAGAAATTGGTAAAACTCTCTGATGGAATATACCGTCTCTCCAGCGGAAAAATATCGAAGCGTGTTGCTGAAATCATCCAAAAATTGCTCAACATTGGCGATATCTATAGTATGGATATCACAAGAGGAGGGGAACTTTTTGGCAACATTACTATCATTATGAGAAAGGAAAAGAAACTGGAGAACAAGGATCTTATTGAAACATTCATAAAAGAGGCAGGCATTGCCTATCAGAGATTGCTTATACTGCAACAGCTGAGGGAAAGCGAGAAAAGATACAGGCAGTTATATGAAAATGCAGGCGTTCCAATCTTCACTTATGATGAAAACCTCATTGTTACTAATGTAAATGAAATTGCATGCATAATGGCTGGAGTTAAGAAAAAGGATGTTGTTGGTAAAAATATGCTGGACATAAACATTCTCCATCCCGCAGATATGAAAAAGGCATTGGATGCTATGGAAAAATTATTTTCAGGAAAAGAAGATGTGGCAATAGAAAAACTGCGTCTTCGCAGAGCCGACGGCACCTACGGCATATTTGAGATATATGCAACAATTCGCAAGTTTGCTGGCAGGAAGGAAATCATCAATGTATGTCATGATGTGACTGAAAAAGAAAGGTTGCTTAAAGAATTGGCTGAGAGTGAGAATAGATTCAGAAGCTTGGTGGAAAATGCCCATGACGCCATATATATCATCTCCTCCAAAGGATTTGAATATGTTAATCCTGCCTTTGAAAAACTCACAGGTTATAGCAGAGAGGAATTGCTGAGTGAGGATTTTTCCTTCTGGACTCTTATCCATCCAGATGATATTGAAAAAATAAAGGAGAGGCAGAGGGCGAGAGAGAAGAAAAAGAAAATAAATTCAAGATATGAATTCAGGATAATAACAAAGAGTGGGGAAACGAGAGTTGTGGAAGTAGCAACGGTGGATGTGGGACGAGAGAGTTACAGAGTGATAGGGATATTGAGAGATGTTACGGAAAAAATAAAAGCACAGGAAGAAATAAACAAGCTTTCCAATCTTCACTATCTTGTTGGAATGGGCATAAACAGGAATGATACGGTGGAGGGGCTTTGCAGAGATTTGCTTGCTGGCATAAAGGATGTGCTGGATGTGGATTATGGAAGCATATTCTTATATGATAAAGACAAAAAATCTCTAATACCTGTTGCTCACATTGGCTATCCGAAAGAGATGATGAGAAAAATAGTAAAGGAATATCCTGTTGAAAAGGATCAGCCATGGGTTGCGGTGAAGGTATTTTTGGAAGCGAAGGAAAAATATATAAAGAATATCCAGAGATACAAACCTCTTGCCTTCAATAGAGATTTATATAAGAAGTACGGAATTAAGGAACTCTATACTGTTCCTCTGATTGTTAAAGAGGAGATGTATGGTGTTTTGCAGGTGGCATCGAGGGAAAATAACCCCATCACCGATGATAAAAGAAAATTACTTCGTGCCATTTCAGAAGAAATAGCAGCCGGAATTGCAAAAATTGAGGCGGAGGAGAGGATGAGGGAAATGCTGGAGAGAGAAAGAAGATTTAAACTCGATACATCACATTATTTCTTCAATCCGATAGCCATAGCAAAAGGCTATCTCCAGCTTGCTCTGGAGGATGATGATGGAAAAGAGAAAATTCTCAAAGCCATTGAAGCAATTGAACGGGTGGAAAAGGTAGTTAAAAATATAACCACAAAGGGCGAAATACGTGAGTAAAAATGGGTTAGGAAGAGGAGATACACGCCATAGTAAAACTCTATATGAAAATGAAAATAAAGGGAAAATAGGAGGAAGCGAGAATCACAAAGAAGGAAAAAAATTTAGATAAGAATAGATGAATTTATGTAACAACCGGATTTTTGCATAGATTTTAATACTCAATTTTTATTTTCGCATTTATGTCTATAATACCAACAAAATTATTCCTTACGAAGGGGGTTGGGAAACACAAAGACAAGTTACAGTCCTTTGAACTTGCATTAAGGAATGCTGGCATCCATCGATACAATTTAGTTAGTGTGTCAAGCATTGTTCCTCCAAATTGTAAAATCATTTCTGCCGAAGAGGGAATAAAGTTACTTAAGCCGGGAGAAATTACTTTCGTTGTTCTCTCTCAAAATTCAACAAGTGAGCCAAATCGTCTGATAGCTGCTTCAATTGGCTTGGCATTACCTAAGGATAGGAGTTTTTATGGCTATTTATCTGAATATCATAGTTATGGCGAATCAGCAAAAAAAGCTGGAGATTATGCCGAAGATTTAGCTGCTACAATGCTTGCTACCACACTTGGCATAGAATTTGATGCCGATAAAGCATGGGACGAAAAAAAGCAGGTCTTTAAAATGAGCGGAAAAATAGTTAAAACGACAAGCATCATACAGACAGCAAGAGGAGATATAAATGGATTATGGACAACTGTAATAGCTGCTGCTGTTTTCATATTAGAATGAAAATGAAAAGAATATATCCTTCTTCAAATCCATATGGCAATGCTTTTAACGCAGCCCGCCTGAGGGAGGCATGCGAAATTTATAAGAAGATGATAAAAGATGATGCCACCATCTGTCTTACGCTTGCTGGGGCTCTTACGCCGGCTGGGCTTGGGGGAAGTGTAATAGAATTAATAAAAAGAGGGCTTATTGATTTTATTATTTCTACAGGAGCAAATCTTTATCATGATATCCATTTTGCCCTCGATTTACCAGTTTATAGAGGGAGTTATGATGTGGATGATAGAGAACTGGAAAGAGAAGGAATTGTAAGAATCTATGATGTTTTTATTCCTATGGAAACGTTGCTTGAAACAGATAGATATTTGCAGAGAATACTGGATATTGAAGGAAGATTTTCAACTGCTGAATTGCACTATTACATTGGTAAAAAATTGCTTGATGATGCGGAAAAGCCAGAAGCATCGATTTTAGCTACAGCAGCAAAATATGATTTGCCTATCTATTGCCCCTCTCCAGGTGATTCTTCTATAGGAATGAATATTGCTTATTTGAGAGGAAAAGGGAAAAAAATTTCCACAGATGTCGAAAAAGATGTGCTGGAAACGGCATCCATAATTTACGCCAGCAATAAAAGCGGAGGAATAATTTTGGGAGGAGGGGCTCCTAAAAACTTTTTTATGCAGACTCAGCCAATGCTCAGCCAGATTTTAAGTTTGCCAGAAAAGGGACATGATTATTTCATACAAATTACGAGCGACGCCCCTCATTATGGCGGATTATCTGGAGCCACAGCCAGTGAAGCAATTTCATGGAAGAAAATAGATGCGAAATCAAAAACACATGTTACAATATATGGGGATGCAACAATAATAACTCCTTTACTTTTCAAAAAAGTAATGAGAATGAAAAGAGAGCATAAAAGATTGTATCAGAAGCGAAAAGAATTTTTAAAAGAATTGATGGATAAAGTAAAAAACTAACTCTCTCATAACTCGGGAAAATATAAATGATAACTGGCTCATTCATGCTAACAGTCAGTCAGCATGCGGAGATACTGCTATTAAAGGCTATTCCACAAAATGTGTGGCATAGGTTTTACTAATTAATTTCACATTCTCCAAAATGATGCATTAAAGTTTCAACTCAATTCATTCCTCCATTTGGCATTATGTCACAAAAATCAAGGAAAACCTATTGGAGTAAATTTTATATAGAAGAATTATTATACCCAATCGGTGATGAAAGATGTTGACGGGAAAAACCCCAATTTTAATATTGAAGGAAGGGACGGAAAGAGAAAGAGGTAGGGAAGCGCAGTACAACAACATAAGGGCAGCAATGGCGATAGCAGATGCAGTTCGCTCCACAATGGGGCCAAAAGGCATGGACAAGATGCTTGTTGACAGCATGGGCGACGTTGTCATAACAAATGACGGCGTAACGATCCTTAAGGAAATAGAGGTTGAACATCCAGCAGCAAAGATGATTGTCGAAGTGGCTAAAGCCCAGGATGAGGAGTGCGGCGACGGCACAACGACAGCCGTCGTTCTGGCTGGAGAACTGTTGAAATACGCACAGGATTTAATTGAGCAGGATATTCATCCGACGGTGATAGCAGAAGGTTATAGGCTGGCAAGTAAGAAAGCATGTGAAGTGCTTGAGGAGATAGCGCTGGAAGTTAAGCCAGATGATGAGGAATTGCTCAAGAGGATTGCAGAAACTTCAATGACGGGTAAGGTGGCTGGAGCAAACAAGGAAATGCTTGCAGATATAGCTTACAGGGCAGTGAAGGCTGTTGCGGAGGAGGTAAATGGACAGATGAGAGTCGATTTGGATAATATAAAGGTTGAGAAGAAGCAGGGAGGGGCTGTGGAGGATACAGAGCTTATAAATGGAATCATACTTGATAAGGAGAGAGTACATCCAGACATGCCTGTAGTGGTCAAGAATGCAAAGATTTTGCTGCTCAACGCTGCGCTGGAAGTGAAGAAGACAGAAGTCGATGCCCAGATACGCATTACAGATCCAGAGCAACTCCAGAAATTCCTTGATCAGGAAGAAAAGATGATCAAAGAGATGGTTGATAAGATAAAGGCAGCGGGAGCAAATGTATTGATTTGCCAGAAGGGTATCGATGATTTGGCTCAGCATTATCTAGCAAAGGCAGGCATATTTGCAGTAAGGAGAGTAAAGAAATCAGATATGGAGAAACTGTCGAGAGCAACTGGTGCTTCCATCCTGACAGATTTGGATGAGATAAAGCCTGAAGACCTTGGTGAGGCAGGAAAGGTCGAGGAGAGAAAGATAGGCGATGACAAGATGGTATTCATAACAGAGTGCAAGAAGGCAAAGGCAGTGAGCATACTGGTGAGAGGTGGAACAGAGCATGTTGTCGATGAAATAGAGCGCGGCCTTCATGATGCTCTCAGTGTCATAGCTGTGGCTATTGAAGATGGCAAGATGATTACAGGCGGCGGCTCCTCTGCCATAGAGATTGCAATGGCATTGCGCGACTATGCGGCGACGGTGGGCGGCAGAGAGCAGCTTGCGATAGAAAAGTTTGCTGATGCTATCGAGGTTGTACCACGTGCCCTTGCAACCAATGCAGGTATAGATCCAATAGACATTCTCATAAAGTTGCGCAAGGCTCATTCAGAAGGCAAGAAACACTATGGTGTTGATGTGTTCAAGGGCGATGTGGCAGATATGAGAGAGCTGAATGTACTGGAGCCATTGAGGGTAGGAAAGCAGGCTATTAAGTCAGCAACAGAAGTCGCAATAATGATACTGCGTATCGACGACATCATTGCCGCAAGAGAAGTGTCGAAGGGCAAGGGCAAGGAAGAAGGCGGCATGGGCGAAGAAGAATACTAAACCCTCTTCCCTCTTTTAAGTTTTTATATAACTTTTTCTTTTTTGCCTTATGATTGTTGAAGATATTGATGTAAAATCGATGAGTGTGGATGAGCTTATTAGGCAGTTTTATAAAGCGGGAGGTTTCACAGCAAAAAAACTGGGGGAAGCAGCTAACATAATTGAGGAAATGGTGAAAGATGATTATTTTATTTTTCTGACATTTCCAGCATGTATAGTGGCGACAGGAACAAGAGGAGTAATAAAAGAACTGGTTAAAAGAAAAATTGTTCATGCAATAATAACCACATGCGGAAGCTTGGACCATGATTTGGCAAGGGATTTTAAAGAATACTATCATGGCTCTTTCGATGCAGATGATGCAGAGCTGCATAAAAAAGGGATAAACAGACTGGGAAACATCTTTATTCCAAATGAAAGCTATGGAACCATCATCGAAGAAAAGATGAAAGAATTTTTTGGCGGTAGGGAAGGCAAATTTAGCAGTAAAGAAATAGCATGGGAAATAGGAAAAAAACTCAGCGAAAACTCCTTTTTATACTGGGCATGGAAGAATGAAGTGCCAGTTTATATTCCTGCTATTACCGATGGCGCGGTAGGCTGGCAACTCTGGATGATGAGCCAGGAAAGGAAAATGGAGATAGATGTTTTTAAAGACGAAAAAGAAATTTCAGATATAATTTTCAGTAAAGAAAAGATAGGAGGGATAATAGTGGGAGGAGGGGTGGCGAAGCACCATCTCATATGGTGGGCACAGTTTCACGGAGGTTTAGATGCCGCCGTTTATATTACCACCGCCGCCGAATGGGATGGTTCTCTTTCCGGGGCGAGGATGAAGGAGGCGATTTCATGGGGGAAGGTGAAGGAGGAAGCAAAGCATGTTACAGTTGAAGGAGATGCGACTGTCCTGCTTCCCATGCTTGTGGCGAGTTTGATTGAAAGAACAGAAAGTTAAACCATTCGATGGTTGTACGAGAGGCTTTATAAAAGATGTGGAGATAAGAAAGCATGAAATTCGTGATTCCCATCATACTCCTAATAGCTTTATTTATTCCATTATCAGGAGCCATAGACCTTGGAGATTTTAAATGGGAAGATGGAAAAATAACTGGCAGATATATGCCTGCCGGGCTGGAGGGAAAAATTTCCTGTTTTTCTAATGGAAGGCACATACTGGACGTAATTTATCAGAAGGATTCCATCGAGCTTTCCATCCAATATTTTGATGCTTTGCAGCAGATAATCGAAAAAAATCCATTTCTTAAAAAAGAGATAGAAGAATCTCTTTTGAATCTGACGCTGAGCGGGGCTGCTTTTACTGTAGATTATGAGGGGTGTGTAATTGAATTGCATGATACACCCACAAGATTTCTCAGGGTTATAGCAGATAAAATTGTTATAACAGATTTTTCATATAATGTTAGCAGGGTGGATGATAATACTATCAGACTCAATAAGGAAAATTTCAGCGCCACGTTACTGAGTGAGCAGCCAATTGGATATAATAATGAAAACATCACTGCATACGGCCAGATAATGCTGGTGAGTTTTTCCTTTGAGGAGGAGAAAAGAATAGAAGATGCTTTTAAAAACAAAACAATTGGCGGGGAAGTTACCATAGCTGCATATGATGAAGAGAAAGTTGATTGTATATCATATTTTGGAAATGTTAAAATAACTCCAGCAACGCTCGAGAAGGGAAAAATTGTTCTGAATATAAAAGGAGATGAGAAGAGTGGCGGGAAAATAATCAAAATCAATCTTGGTAAAAGTGTTTGCATTTCCGATGATTTAACAATTAAGTTTGATGGAATAAAGGTTGAGAAGGCGAGCAGCTTCGAAGATATTCTCAATCCAGACGATGATGGCATTCAGCCAGAATATTATGTGCTTTCGTCTGAAGAAGGAAAATTTATTCTTGTAACCGTGCCCCATTTCAGCGAACATCAACTCAGTATCGAATTTCTTATGGAAAATATATTTGCAAAGCTGGCTGCAATCGTTATGGGTCTTTTGGTAATACTTTTTGCCACATTTTATATGTTTAAAAAGTAGTGAAAGACATCTAAGCATCTAAAAGCCATCATTTGCTATAAGAAAATTTTTTAAATGTTTGTGAGCCATCGAAAGTTTATAAAGGGCTAAACATATCAGATTTGATGCGAATTCTACATGTGGCAGATACCCATGTTGGGTA
Organism: uncultured Thermoplasmatales archaeon; assembly: GCA_964612535.1. Lineage (GTDB taxonomy): Archaea > Thermoplasmatota > E2 > UBA202 > JdFR-43 > JdFR-43. The sequence goes on along the minus strand of CAZTDS010000011.1, from coordinate 12,912 downwards.
TTCAGCATATCACAAAATCGCCCCAAATGGCATTAACCAGCGGGAGATGGATGTTTATAATTCTTTCGAGCAGTTTATTGACTACGCCATAAAAACAAAACCAGATTTGATAGTGCATGCCGGCGATTTGTTTGATAGCGTGCGCCCAAGCAACAGAGCCATATCCTTCGTTTTAACCCAGCTCCTTCGCCTTTCTGAAGAGAACATTCCTTTTGTTGTTATTTCAGGCAATCATGAGACGCCAAAACTTCGTGAAACAGGAAGCGTAATGAGAATTTTCGAGCATTTAAAGAATGTTTATCCTGTTTATAAGGGGAAACTCGAGGAGATTGAAATTCAGAATGCTATTATACATGCAATTCCACACTGCCATTCAACAGATGAGCTGAAGAAAAATATTGAAATGGCTCAACCAAGAGAAGGGCATATAAATATTCTGTTGCTTCACGCTGGCATAATAGGTATAAAGGAATTTAATTATACGAGGGGCGATTTCAACGAACAGATAATACCTGCTGGCTATCTTTCGCCCTCTTTTGATTACATAGCTTTAGGGCATTACCATAAAGCAACGAAAGTAACAGAAAACGCCTATTATGCTGGTTCAACAGAGCATTTTTCCTTTAAAGAGGCAGGAGAAGAAAAAGGATTTTATGAAATTGTTTTCTCTGGCAGCTTTAAAAGCAGTTTTATTCCGCTTAAAGTGAGGGGAATGATAGATCTTGGCTCCATTGATTGCATTAACTTATCT
>CAZTDS010000011.1:0-12151 GCA_964612535.1 uncultured Thermoplasmatales archaeon | reverse complement strand
ACTTATCTGCTGAAGAAATAGAAAAGGAAATAGAGAGAAGATTCGAAGAAAATGAAATCGAAGGCAAGATAATAAGAATAAGGTTATCGAAAATAGATAGAGGAAAATATAAAGCATTGATGTGGGAGAAAATAAAAAAAGCATCCTCCTCCGCCCTGCATCTCGAAATTGATTACGAATTTTACGAGATTGAGCAGGAGTTGATGGGAAAAAGCAAAATTGGAAGCCTTGTTGATGAATGGAATGAATTTATTACAAAGGTTCCAGTAGGAGCAAATAGAGAAGAAATTAAAGAACTCGCCATCAAGTATCTGTCGGAGGTGAGTAAATGAGGCTCATATCACTTGAAATGCACAATTTCAGAAAATTCAAAGATGCAGAAATAAAATTTCCCGAGGGTATCATAGGGCTTGTAGGCAACAATGGAGCTGGAAAATCAACAATAATAGAAGCCATAGGATGGGCTCTTTACGGCAACAGGGCAGCAAGAACTTCAAAAGATGAGATAAAAAGGCAGGGGGCGGCGAGAAGCGACGATTGCTGGGTAAAACTTGTTTTTGAATTAGGGGGCAATACATATGAGGTTTTTCGCATAATAAGTGGAAAATCCGCAGATGCAAGAGTAAAAGTTAATGGACTCATTGCCGCTTCCTCCACACAAGCTGTAACAAAATTTCTCGAAAAAAGGTTGGGGATGGACTATGACTCCTTTTACACATCCATTGTGGCGAAGCAACAGGAATTAAATGCTCTCTCGAATAAATCCCCTGCTGAGAGAAAAAAGAGCATGTTAAGGATGCTCAAAATAGATTTGTTGGAGGAAGCGATAAAGAGAGTTAGAGAGGATAGGAGAAATAAGGAAAAAATCCTTGAATATATGAGGAAGAGTTTGAAGGATATTGAAGAGATGGAAAGGGAGAGAGAAAATAAAAAGAGAATTCTGGAAGAATATCGGTTCAGGAAAGAGGAAAAGGAAAAAAGGGTCGCTGAATTGGAGAAAAAACTAAGAGAAATGGAGGAGAGAAGGAGAAGGGAGAAGGAGAAGGCGGTAAAATTCAATGAATTGGAAAAAAGGAGGAAATTGCTTGAGGAAAGGAAAAATATGAAGGAAATATTGCTGAAGCAAAAAACCGAGGAAAAACAACAACTCATGAAAAAGTCTGGCGAATATGAGAATTTAAAGAGTGCAATAATCCAATACGATGAAGTAAGCAAAAAAAGGGAGGAGATGGAGAATGATAGAAAGAAGTACTACGAAAGAGAAAATTTGAGAAAAGAAATATCCATCCTCCAGAATGAAATAGAAAAAATCGAAAAAGAAATAGCGGAGCTAAATAAAAAATTGATAGAGGAGGAAAAATATAGGAAAGAATTTGAGAGTATTAAAGCTGAAATCGAGAAAATAGATGGGGAGATAGGAGAAATAGAGAACAAACTTCGAGAAGGAATGGCGGAGAAAAAGGCAATAACCGGCAAAATGGAGGAAATAAGTAAAAAGATAGAAACTATCCAAAAGCTCGGTCCAGAAAGCAACTGCCCCACATGTGGAAGACCCTTGAAAGAAAAATATGAGGAGATAATCAAAAACTTTAATATTGAATTTGAGGAACAGGCGAAAAGGAAGCAAATAATAGAAGAAAATATCCAGAAGCTGGAAGAAAAAAGAGAAGAGTTGAGAAATAAGAAAGAAAAATTTGTGCTGGAAATAGAGGAGTTAGAAAAAATTTTCCTCGAGTATAGAGTGATTAAAGAGAGAATCGAAAATTTCGTGAGAGAAAAGCAGGAAAAAGAAGGTAGAATGGAAGAGGTGGAGAAAAAAATACAGGAAATGGGAGAGATAAGGTTCAATGAAGATGAATATGAGAGGGTGACGGAAGAATTTCGCCGCCTACGTGGCTTGTATGAGAAGGCAATTGTTATTGAGAATGAAGTGAGGAGAATACCTGAAGTTGAAAAAGAAATAAAGGCAATTAAAGAGGAAATTGAATTCATCATGAAGGAAATAGGAGAGTGCCTCAAAGAAATTGAATTGCTTGATTTTAATATGGAAAGATATGAGGAGATAGAGAAAGAATATGAGGATATCAGAAGAGAGTTTCATGCAACAAGAGAAGAGCTTATAAAATTGAAAGGCGAGATTGAATTTATACAAAAAGATATAGAAAGAATCTCGGAAGAAATAGAAGAGCAGAAAAAACAGAGGGAAGAGATAAAGAAAATGAAAAAGGAGATTGCCAATCTCGAAATGCTTGCTGGAGATAGAGACACAGGTCTCCTTAATCAGTTTAAAAATTATTTGATTTCAAAAATTGGTCCTTTGCTCTCTCACTATGCATCTCATTTCTTTTCAACATTTACCAATGGAAAATACAAGGATATAGAAATAGATGAGAACTACAATATATGGATTTATGATAGGGGTGAGAAATTCGAGCTTGATAGATTTTCTGGTGGGGAAAAGGATCTGGCAAATCTTTCCCTCCGCCTGGCCATATCACAATTAATAGCCCAGAGAGCAGATGTATCTCTCAATTTCATTGCCCTCGATGAGATATTTGGTTCCCAGGACAGGGAAAGAAGGAAAAATGTGCTCAACGCCCTTGCCGAGTTAAAAAAACAATTTAAACAAATTTTGCTTATCACTCACATTGAGGAGATAAAGGATTCGATGGAATACATCCTAAAAGTTTATGAGGATGAAGAGGGTATATCTCATGTAGAGATGGAATAGGGCCGGTAGATCAGAGGAAGATCGCTGCCTTCGCAAGGCAGAGGTCGCGGGTTCAAATCCCGCCCGGTCCATAAATAAATTTTGAAAAACAAAATCAATCATTCACAAATTTTCCCATTTATTACAATATTTTTTATTACGGCCTCCACTCTTTCTATAGCCGTCATTGCCTTCTCTATCTTCATTTTATCATCTGGATCCATGGTTTTCTCAGATAGCAAATTCAAATAACCTTTTGCTATGGCTATCGGATTAAAAAAGTGATGGGCTATATCTTCTCGAAATGCCTTTACTCTTTCATATGTTATATCAAGAACTTTTTTTATCTTGATTATCTCTTCCATATCTCTTACAACACCAAAAAAGAATTTTAACTCGTTTTCATCAAAAATTGGATAAAGCGCAATTTCTTTGTTGCCACTCCTCAATTTTGTTCTGTTATGCCTCAATGCGTTCTTCAACTCTCTTTTGAGCTTATACACTTCTCTTGCTTTGCTGTTGGCAAATAATATCTCCCCCCTCCTGTCGAGTATGAAAACACCCTCCTCACCGCTCATTGAGCGCAAATTTTGCTTGGGGTTGTTCATTTTTTCAAACAGGAGCATTTCTTTCATGTTCTAACAATATATTAAGAAACCATATATATTGCTAATTTTGAACAAAATTGTTCTGCCAAAACAAATTTTATATACTGATGGAATTACCCACAAATTAAAGATAAACTTGGTATATTTTTATATACGAGAGATATTACCTTTATGAAAGCAATAGTGGCTCTTGGAGGCAATGCTTTAACAGGAAAGGAGAGGAAAGCAGAAATTAAAAAACAGTTTGAAGCAATGAAAGGCACGGCAAAATCAATTGCTAAAATGATTAAAAATGGATGGCACATCGCCATAACACACGGCAATGGTCCGCAAGTGGGCGCCCTTCTGCTGCAGCAGAAAATTGCAATGAAAGAAGTGCCGCCCATGCCTCTTCATGTTCTTGGAGCTCTCACTCAGGGAGAAATTGGGTATATCGTTCAGCAATGTTTGCTGAATGAATTTGAAAGGCAGGGAATAAATAGGAAAATAGCGACTATAATAACACAGGTTCTGGTTGATGAAAATGATGAGGCTTTTAAAAAACCAACAAAACCCATTGGCCCTGTATATTCCGAGGAAGAGGCGAGGAAACTGAAAAAAAGCTATGTTATGGGTAAAGTTGAGGGAGGATGGCGTATTCTCGTTCCTTCCCCAAAACCAATTTCAATTATAGAGGCAGATATAATAAGGAAGATGATGGAAGAGGGAATAGTGGTTATTGCAGCAGGAGGAGGAGGGATTCCTGTGGTAAAGAAAGGTGATGGGCTACAGGGCATGGATGCTGTTATAGATAAAGATTTGGCATCTCAAAAACTGGCAAATGAAGTAGCGGCGGATATACTTCTCATTTTAACTGATGTGGAGCATGTGTATATAAATTATGGAAAGGAAAATGAAATCCCTCTCACCGACGTAAGTTTACATGAAATTGAGGAGTATTATAAGGAGGGGCATTTTCCTCCTGGCTCCATGGGCCCAAAAATAGAGGCTGCCATAAATTTTATCAGGAATGGAGGAAAGGAAACAATCATTACTTCCATAAATAAAGCATGGGAGGCTTTACAGGGAAAAACAGGAACGCATATTCATGAATGAATTTCTTTTGTAATTTCTTCTATCGCTATCTTTTTTTGCTCGCCACTTTTCATATCTTTTATTATAACCATATTTTCTCTCCATTCATCAGGAGCAACTATTATCACTTTTTCCATACCTTTTTTGTTTGCATAATCGAGTGATTTTGATATGCTCCTCCTCATCAAATCCATTTCCGCCTTTATACCCTGTTGCCTCAGCATTTTAACGATTTTTATCGCCTCTTTAATCATTCCCTCCATGTATGCCACATAAACCGGCTTTTTTTCCTCCTCAAACTTCACCCCTTCCATTTCCAGAGCCAGCAAAGTTCTATCAAAACCTATTGCAAAACCAGCAGTTGCCACTTTTCTTCCCCCAAGGATGGGGACAAGGTTATATTCTCCTCCTCCACATAGCTGCTTCTCTGCTCCCAGTCTTGGAGCATCTATTTCAAAAACGATTCCAATATAATAGTCGAGCCCTCTTGCTATGGAGAGATCAAGATTATAGGGAACTCCAAACTCTTCAAGAAAATCAAAAACTTCTTTCATTCTTTCTGCTTCATCATATTCTATCTCATCTATATTCCTGACTCCAATGAATTTCTCAAATTTTTTGAATTCCTCGTCTCCCATCCTTTTTTGGAGTTCCTCAAAATCTTTTTTGTCAATAAGTCGCATTATTTCTGCATCTCTTGCCCCTATGCTATCCAAAAATTTCCTCAAAATATCGAGATTGCCCACTCTAACGATTACATTCCTCAACCCACTCTCTCTCAAAATATTATATGCAAGAGAAATGAGTTCTGCTATCGCCTCAGGCTTATCACTTCCTATAAGCTCACACCCAAACTGCCAGAATTCTCTATATCTCCCTTTCTGCGGGCGATCATACCTAAAACAATTGCCAAAATAATAAAATTTAAGAGGCTTAGCATCCATCTGGAAGCGTTCCACATAAAACCGCATAACCGGCGCAGTTAGCTCGGGGCGGAGCGCCAGCTTTCTTCCTGCCTTGTCTTCAAACGCATAAGTTTCTTCGATTATTCCCTCACCTGATTTTAAGGTAAAAAGCTCGAGATGTTCAATAGTTGGCGTAGCTATCTCTTCATAACCATATCTCTCAGAAACATCTCTCATTTTCCTTTCAAGCCATCTCCTTTTTTTCATCTCTTCAGGTGTGAAATCTCTCGTGCCTCTCGGCTTCGAAATCATGGGATAAAATAGGGTGGAAGTATTTATAATAATTGAATTATTGCCCGAGCGCCTTCTCTATCTCCTCTTTCAGTATTTTATTAACCGTTGCCCCATCAACTTTTCCACGCAGTTCTTTCATCACAACACCCATTAAAGGCGATATGGCTCTCTCGCCCCTCTCCTTCACAAAATCCATTCTTTCCTCAACTATTTTTCTTATCATCTGTCTTATTTCTTCCTCCCCCATCTTTTCAATGCCGCACTCCTTCATTGCATCCTCGAGTGTATTTTCTGGATTTTCAACAAGATTCAGGATAATATCCTCGATTGCCTCCTTTGCAAACAAATCCTTTCTCAATCCATCCAGTGCAGAAGGCATTTTTTCTACAACAATGGATTCATCAAATCCTTGCTTGACTGCTTCTGCCACCACATGCAATAAGATTCTTGCAACCACTCTTTCATAACCAGCATATTTTCTGGCAAATTCTTCAAATATGTCATCCCTTCCAGAATAAACAAGCTGCCTCGCCTCTTCCATGCTTATTCCATACTGTTTTGCCATTCTTCTCACCTTTTTCTCTGGATATTCTGGTAATTTTTTACGAAGTTGCTCCAATTTTCCTCTATCTACTCTTATTGGCGGAACATCTGTCTCCGGATACATTCTCGCAGCCGTAGGCATTGGACGCATATATTCTGTGAGTCCATCTTGCAACGCCCTCCGCACTTCCTTTGGCACGCCATGCAACGCTTGCTTTGCCCTTTCAATAACCGCTTCCAAACATCTCTCAGCAATTCTCTTCTCTCCAACAGAAAGTATGAATGCATCTTGCTGCCTGCAACCAAGTTTTTTCTTAACTGCCTCCACTTCATCGCTACTTATTCCATAATTTGGGAGTTCATCTGAATGAACTATTCCTCCTCCTCTCTTTTTTGCATGCATTGCAAACTCTTTGCCCAGGCGATGTTCCTTGTATTTTAACCCCCGTATTATGCCAGAAAATCCCTCGAGTTTTAAAGCAATCGCTACTCCTTTTCTTTTCAGGGCTTTTTTTATAAATTTGCATTCTGTATTTATAAAAACATCACTAACATCCTCCATCTTTGCCCTTTCTATCATTTCCTCATTCACGCCTCTTTTTTTCAGTTCCTTCATTACTTCTATAAGTTCAATCTGCCTCTTCACCTCATTCTCCAGAATTTTAGGAATATCATTCAGTTCCTGCACTCCTTTTATTTCCACTCTATTGCCTCCCTTAATTGAAACATTGACATCCTGCCTTATTGTTCCTATTCCTCTCTTAACCTTTTTTGTTGCCCTCAATATCAATCCAATTTTTTCCGCTACTTTCCTTGCCTTATCAGGTGAAGTTATGGTGGGGGCTGTTGCTATCTCTATAAGCGGTATTCCAAGGCGATCCAAAGCATATTTAACTTTTTTACCTTCCTCCCCTATCTTACGGGCTGCATCCTCCTCGAGACATATTGTCTCTATCGCAACATCATCCACCTTTCCATTAACTGCAATGAGAGCTGTTCTCTGAAAGCCGGTGGTATTTGAGCCATCAATAACTATCTTTCTCATGAAATGTATTTCATCAACAACATCTGCTTTAAGCATTAGAGCAATCGTCAGAGCTATATCAATCGCTTCATCATTGGCGGCATGAGGCGGCTCCTCATCAGCTTCCACAAGACAAGATGATGGTGAGGCGAGGTAAACAAACTTTTTTCCTCTTTTGGCTTCCTCCACCGCCGCCCTGTCTATCTCACCAAGTTCTGATTGAACAGGGCGGAGGATTCTTTCAAATATGCTCGAGTATTCTTCGGTGAGTTGTGAAGGGCATTTGCAGAAGAGTTTGTGGGTTGCAAGCTGCTGATGAATTTCCAGGCCGGCTCTGAAACCCAGTTTTGCATAATCCATTGTATTAGAAATATCTTGCCGTATAAAATAGTTATATTTTCGTTACACTCACGACTTTATCTCCTTCATTCAATCTCATTAATCTTACGCCCATTGTGTTTCTTCCCTGTCTTCTTATATCTGTAGCTTTTATCCTGACCATCATCCCATCTTTACTCGAAATTAAGATTTCATTTTCATCATCTACTGCAATCACGCTCACAACCCTTCCATTTCTTTCATTGGTTTTGATTGTTATTATGCCCCTCGTCCCTCTATGTGTAACACGATATTCATCTATGCTCGTTCTCTTTCCATAGCCATTTTCAGTAACACTCAGCAGGTCTCCTCTTTTTGTTGCCTCCAGGGAAACAACTTCATCTCCTTCTCGCAATCTTATTCCTATAACACCCATTGCATTTCTTCCCATATTCCGGAGTTCATCTTCATAAAATACGCAGGCATAGCCATCTTTTGTGGAAAGTATGATTTTTTCATCTTCTCCGAGCAATCTTACACCCACTATTCTGTCCCCATCTCTCAGCTTTATAGCCCTTACCCCGCTCACCCTTATATTTTTGAGAAGATTCAGTGACATTTTTTTAACTAAGCCATCCTTTGTAGCAAAAATGAGGTTTACTTCAGCAAATTCTTTTACAGGCAATATTTCGACTATATCATTTGAGCGGATAATATTTATCAATGCTCTCCCTTTTGCATGTCTTCCACCATATGGAATCTCATATGTTTTCTTGACAAAAACCCTTCCATCGGATGAGAAAAATAGCAAGTAATCGTGCGTTGATGCTTTGACTATCTTGTATATGGCATCTTCATCCTTCATCCTCATGCCAATAAGCCCCTTTCCACCTCTTTTCTGGCTTTTATATTCGTTAAGCGAGACCCTTTTTATATATCCGCCGGCAGTGAGTATAACAACATTATCCTCCTCCTGTATTAAATCCTCGATATCCATCTCCACTGCTGCCTCTCTTATCTCTGTCCTCCTTTCGTCTCCATATGTTTTTTTGAGATAGAGCAAATCATTTTTGATTATGGCATCGATTTCCTCTCTGCTAGCAAGTATTTTCTTCAATCTCTCTATCTCCTTTTCCTTTTCTTCCCTCTCCTTTCTAAGCGTTTCATATTCTAGGGCGGTGAGCGATTGAAGGCGCATAGAAAGAATTTCCTTTGCTTGCTTTTCTGAAAAGTTGAATTGCTCTATCAGTTTTTTCGCCGCCTGCTTCGCATCCCTCGATGCCCTTATGAGTTGTATAACTTCATCGATATTCTCTAATGCTTTTATAAAGCCATCAAGGATGTGCTTCCTTTCCTCTGCCTTCTTTAATTCATATTTGCTTCTTCTCCTTATAACCTCTCTTCTATGCCTTATATATTCTTCTATTAATTCTTTCAGGTTGAGTAGCTTCGGAACACCATCAACGAGGGCAATGCAGTTTATGCCATATGTTTTCTCCATTTGTGTATGTTTGAAGAGCTGATTCTGAACAATTTCAGGAAAAACATCTTTTTTGAGTTGTATAACAACTCTCAGCCCCCTCCTGTCTGATTCGTCTCTCAAATCAGCTATTCCATTTATAACCCCCTTTCTCACAAGTTCCGCAATATGTCTGAGTAAATCCGATTTATTTACCTGATACGGCAATTCAGTTATGATGATTTTATTCCCTTCAAAATGAGTTTTCGCCCTTATTTTTATGAGACCTTTGCCCATTTTATATGCTCTGAGAATTGCATTTCTGCCGTATATTATGCCACCAGTCGGGAAGTCGGGTCCTTTTATATATTTAGCAAAAAGTTCATCGATGCTTATGTCAGGATTTTCTATTGTTGCAATAATAGCATCCACCACCTCATTAAGATTATGTGGGGGTATATCAGTTGCCATCCCCACTGCAATGCCTGAAGAGCCGTTAAGAAGGAGATTCGGAATAAGAGATGGAAGCACAACCGGCTCTTTGAGAGTGCCATCAAAATTGTCCCGCCAATCCACCGTATCTTTTTCTATATCTTTAAGCAATTCTTCACTTATCTTACTCAGCCTTACTTCTGTATATCTCATCGCCGCCGGCGCATCGCCGTCGATGCTTCCAAAATTCCCATGCCCATCTATCAGAGGATATCTCATTGAAAACGGTTGAGCCATTCTTACAAGGGCATCATACACAGCTGCATCTCCATGAGGATGATATTTACCGAGAACCTCTCCCACAACTCTCGCTGATTTACGATGTGGTTTATTATGATGCAGTCCCATTTCCTTCATTGCATACAGTATGCGGCGATGAACTGGCTTAAGTCCATCTCTTACATCTGGCAGAGCCCTGCCTACAATTACACTCATTGAATAGTCGAGATATGAAGTTTTCATTTCCTCTTCGAGGGGTCTTATAATTATGCTCTCAGACATCTAAATTCACAACCTCCTTTGCATGTTCCTTTATAAACTTTCTCCTTTCCTCCACATTTTTGCCCATTAAAATGGTGAAGAGTTCATCTGCTTCAATTGCATCTTCAATCTCCACTTTTTTGAGTATTCTTTTTTCCGGATTCATTGTCGTTTCCCATAACTGCTCAGGATTCATTTCTCCCAAACCCTTATATCGCTGTATTGTCGCTCCATCTCCAGCCACCTTTTTCATTTCTTCATCACTATACGCATAATACTCTTTATTACCTTTTTTTATCCTATATAGGGGTGGCTGAGCAATATAGATATAGCCGTTTTCAATCAAAGGACGCATGTATCTGAAGAAGAAAGTAAGGAGAAGGGTTCGTATATGTGCTCCATCCACATCAGCATCTGTCATTATGATTATCTTGTGATAGTTTGCTTTTCTTATATCAAAATCATCTCCTATGCCCGTGCCAATTGCAGATATTATTGCTTTTATCTCGTCATTCTCCAGAATTTTATCAAAACTTGCCTTCTCAACATTCAGTATTTTACCTTTTAAAGGCAGAATGGCCTGATATTTTCTATCTCTTCCCTGCTTCGCCGAGCCGCCTGCTGAGTCGCCCTCCACAATAAACAGCTCGCATTTTTCTGGCTCATTGGAGGTGCAATCAGCTAGTTTGCCGGGTAATGAAGTGGATTCAAGATAACTTTTCTTTCTCACGAGTTCCCTGGCCTTTCTCGCCGCCTCTCTCGCTTTTGCTGCCTGCAACGCTCTTTCAATGATTCTTTTTGCTGTCGAGGGATTTTCTTCGAGATAAATGGATAGTTTCTCATACATTATTGTTTCCACGATGCCTTTAACTTCTGAATTGCCGAGTTTCGTTTTTGTTTGTCCCTCAAATTGTGGGTTTGGAACCTTACATGAAATTATCGCTGTTAAGCCCTCCCTAACATCCTCTCCTTCCAGTGAATCATTATTTTTGAATATGTTTTTTCTTCCATATTCATTAAGGACGCGGGTAAGTGCAGATTTAAAACCAGAAAGATGGGTGCCTCCTTCTTTTGTATGAATGTTATTGACGAATGTGAATATATTTTCTGCATATCCATCTGTGTATTGCATTGCAATTTCGACATGCACCCCATCCTTTTCCCCTTCAAAATAAATTACATCATGCAGTGGATTTTTATTTCTGTTTATGTACCTAACAAATTCAATTATGCCCCCTTCATAATAAAACTCCTCTTCTTTCCCGCTCCTTTTATCAACGAGTTTTATTCTCAGCCCTTTGTTAAGAAATGCAATTTCCTGAAGACGCTTACGCAATATGTGATAATCAAACGTTTTTCCTCCAAATATTCCCTCATCCGGGTAAAATGTTACCTTTGTGCCTGTTTCCTTTGCCTCACCAACGACTTCCAGAGGTGTTACTGGCTTTCCTCTCTCATATCTTTGCCTGTATATCTTACCATTCCTTCTTACTTCCACCTCGAGCCATTTCGATAAAGCATTTACAACAGATACACCTACTCCATGCAGACCACCTGCAACCTTATATGCTCCCTTATCAAATTTTCCACCTGCATGGAGTTTTGTCATAACAACTTCCACGCCTGAAATTCCATATTCCTTGTGGACATCTACAGGTATTCCTCGTCCATTGTCATCTACTGTTATGCTCCCATCTTCATTTATCGTTACGTATATTCTATTGCAATAACCTGCAAGAGCTTCATCCACTGAATTGTCAATAACTTCCTCCACCAAATGATGCAGTCCTTTTTCATCGGTGGAGCCAATATACATCGCTGGCCTTTTACGAACTGCCTCAAGTCCCTCAAGTACTTTAATTTTATCAACGCTATATTCTTCTGTCATTTTTCAAAAAACTAGTGAAATATTCCTTTACTTTCCTGTTTCACTCCTTCCATTTTATTCCAGCAATCCTCGCAATATAACTTACCACATACTGGGCATTCATAAACCATTCCTTTATAACTTGGATCCAGCATATTTATTCCGCATACGCTGCATGAAACCTCGTCCTTATATTTCTCCCTGCAATCCTTACATACAAGTACATCCGGAGTGAGTAAATTTCTTATTTTTTCTCTTCTAATTTCTTCCTCGTTCATTTTTATCCCACACAAAATCAATTTTCAAATATAAACTTTGTTATTCTCTATTTCCTGCAGTCCTCCTGAAAGCGGCGGGAATTTTTAAACATGTCTTAG
>CAZTDS010000010.1:0-20836 GCA_964612535.1 uncultured Thermoplasmatales archaeon | reverse complement strand
GATATTTATTTCGCTACTCTTCCAGCACCAATAATAAAGGTAAGCATTTCCGGAGGATTTGGAGTAAAGGCAAATGTATGCAATGAAGGAACGGAAGCAGCACAGAATGTGCCATGGAGCGTTGATTTAACTGGCTTGGTATTCTTAGGCAAGCATGCAGAAGGCACAATTGATACACTCAATCCGGGAGACTGCACAACTGTAGGGCCTGGCTTAGTATTTGGATTTGGTCCAACAACGATAACAGCAACTGTTGGAGGCAAGACAGCAACAGCAAGTGGCTTCGTGCTCGGCCCGCTTGTGCTGGGCGTGAGTTAGCTCTTTCCCTCTTTTTTTAAATTTTTGTGGTAATTTTTTTAATACAAAGCAGGATAAGGCTGTGATGTTGAAATATGGCTTGGTGGCAGCAGTAGCAATATTTTTTTTCGCTTTTGCCCCCTTTGCCAGGGCAAGTGTTGGTGTGGCATACTTTTACTCAGATAACTGCCTCATGTGTGAGGAAATCGAACCATTTGTTCAGCAATTGCAGAACATGTCATTTGTTGAGCTGGAAAAATTCAAGGTATCTTTTATGCCTTTAAATCCAACAGCAAATGATTCCATCTTTAAAAATCTCTCCTATTTGTATGACTCTCCTCATGATGTTCCAATATTTTTCGTCGCTAATGAATGGTTTTATTTTGGTAACAGGAGTAGTGTGGAAGAAGAAAAAGAAAAATTACTCCAGACATTATATGAACTCAGCAACTATAGCATTCCTCCTCCCGTCGTTGAAGGCAAAACAGTTTATCCTAAACCAGTATGCATACTCATTTTTTATAACTCGAGCAGAGGAGAGGATGTGAGCGATGTTGAAAATTTACTTGAAAAGGAGATAAAATTTGTTAGAGTTGATAAGCTGGATGTGGCAACAAAAATAAACAGGAGCATCATGAAAAAGGTAGGGGTAAATTATACCCCCGTAGCCATAATCGGTGAGGAGCATTATAATTTATCTCTTTATAACGCTTCTTTCATTGTTGAAAAAGCCAAAAAATATGAAAAAATAGGAGTGGAATTTCCTCCAACTTATGAGGAAAGAAAAATATGTGCCCTGCTTTTCTATAGCCCAACCTGTCCATCATGTATAGAATTTAAAAGAGAGCTTGATGCTCTCGCTAAATTATATCCTCTCGAGATAAAAACATATGATACACATGTGAAAGAGAATTATGATCTCCTGCTTGACTACTATGCAAAGTACAATGTTACAAAGCCACACGCCTCGAATCTATTCATTGGAAACAAATATTTTTATTCCATAACCCAGATGGATGAGATAGAAAAGGAAGTAAAGAGATGGGTTGGGATAGGACTCGATTGTCCTACCGCAGGCAAAACAACCCCGGAAGAATTTTTGAAGAGATATACTGTGCTTGCCGTCGCATTCTTGGGGCTTGTTGATGGAATAAATCCCTGCGCCTTTGCCACCCTCATATTCTTCATAGCTTATCTGGAGAGGGTGAAGAGAAGAGAGGCTGTTTTGCCCATCGGCTTATCTTTTTCCCTCGCCATATATATATGTTACTTCTTCATTGGTGTTGGACTTCTCGAGCTCCTTTATGTTGTAGAGAGTATTTCATCAACGCTTGGCAGATACATTTATGGGACAGTAGGAATTGCAGCCATAATACTTGGCATATTCAGCTTTTATGATTTCATTCTTATAAAGAAGGGAGAGAGTAAAGTCATTCTGCAGTTGCCCACATTTCTGAAAAGGAAAAGAGGAAGGATTTTAAAGAAATTTACAGAAGACAGGAAATTGTTCCTCCTCTCTCTCTTTGCATTTGGCGCAGGATTTGTAATGTCTGCCATCGAATTAGCCTGCACGGGGCAGATTCTTTTCGTTTTTCTTGCTGCAATGAGAAGTGCAAATCCTCCAAAGGCTCTGGTTATCAAATATCTGCTTATATATGATTTCATGTTTATCGTGCCATTGCTGATAATACTCTCTCTCTTTTACGTCGGCTATTCATCAAAAGCGCTGGCTGACAGGCATAAAAAAACGTATGGATATACGAAACTCATCATAGGTGCTGTTCTTATGGTGATGGGCATATATATGGTGTATCGAGTTTTTATTTAATTTAGGGATGATGCATTCATAAATTTCGCTAAATTTAAATAAGAAGGGCGATTTAGGTTTTTGATGTTTCTCTCAGGTTCAAAAGCAATTTATCTTTTCTGTGGCAGATTAAATGAATATAGCTTAGAGAGGTGGTGTAATGGGTAGGATTCTTCTCATTGTTGAAGATGAGGAAGATATGCAGGAACTTATGAAAAGATACATTCAGAAGGCAGGACTTGACTTGGAAATATATTCTGCTTTTGATGGTAAAGAAGGAGTGGAGAAATATAAGGAGTTAATGGAAGCCGGTAAAAAACCCGACTTGGTTATAATGGATTTGAAATTGCCCGAGATGGATGGTGTTGAAGCAACTAAACAGATTAAGAAAATTGATAGAAACGCTACCATATATGGCTTCACCGCTTTCTTCGATACAGACTGGAGCGAACGCTTGCTCAAGGCAGGAGCCAAAAAAGTTATCCCACGATACGTTGGCTTCGACGGTTTTGTTAAGGAACTCAAGAAGTTCTTCCAATCATGAAAATCTGCATCATTGGTTGCGGGGCGGCGGGCGGCACGGCGGCGCAATTTGCGAGAAAGACGAATAGAAATGTGGAAATTGTTGTTTATGATAGAGAGGGGTATGGGCAGTATTCGAAATGCGCCCTGCCGTTTGTTATTGGCGGAATGGAGTGGCGGTGCATTATAGAATTTCCTCCAGAATGGTTCAGGAAGAATGGTATAGAATATAGAAAGGAAGAGATTCATAGGGTGGATTTGGAGAATGGCATTGTTGAAGGAGAAAAGGAGGAGGAGTTTGATAAGCTGATTATAGCGAGCGGTGCAAGCCCGGCATGCCCTTTTGAGGCAAACAACGCCTATTCCCTCCGAACCCTTGACGATGCACTTGCTATAAGAGAGAAGGCTGAGAAAGCAAAAAAAGTTATTATAGTTGGAGCAGGCCTCATTGGAATGGAAGTGGCGGAAGCGTTGATTAAGGCAGGAAAAGATGTAAAAATACTGGAATATATGCCACAAATTCTGCCAGGGATGCTCGATAAAGATGTTGCCGATTATGTAATGAAAAAATTGAGTATCGATGTTATTCTAAATTGCAGGGTAAAAAGAGTGGATGGCGGCACGGTGGAAGGAAGTGATTGCTATGAGGCAGACATGAGTATAATTGCCACGGGAAATAAGCCAAATACATTTGATGGAAAGGCAATAGAGGTAAATGAGAGATGTGAGGTGAGAGAAGGCGTATATGCTGCTGGAGATTGCACCATAATCAAAGATTTTTTTGGCAGAAGCATTGCTGTTGGACTTGGAAGCATCGCCGCCCGCCAGGGGAAGGTGGCCGGCAGCAATGCTGCAGGCGGGGATGATGCCCTTATTCCACCTGTTTTGGCTAAAACAACAAAATTATTTGGTATAGAAATTGCCTCCGTCGGTCTGTTGGGCAGGGAAATTGATGGCATCGCTGCGAGATATCTTGGCAGAGATTTGCCTCATTATATGAGGGGGGAGGAAATACTTGTAAAAGTTGTTGCCGATAAAGATGGTGTAATAGTTGGCTGTCAGGCTGTTGGAAGAGGAGCTGCGAAAATTATTGATAGAATGACGCTTGCCATTTACAATAAAATGAATGTGAAGGATGTGGCGAGAATAGAAAATGCTTATGCTCCTTCCGTTGCACCAACCTTTGATGCCATCGAAATTGCATGCAGTATGATAGAAAGAAAATTAAAGTAGCTTGCTTTTAATATCATGAAAAAATTGTTCGAAGGAGTCTATAAAGAAAGTAACAGAATCTTCACAAAAAATCTCATACCAGGAAGGAAAGTATATAATGAGAGGTTGCTGAAAAAGGGAGGCGTGGAATATCGCTCATGGAATCCATATCGCAGCAAAATGGCTGCAGCCATATTAAAGGGTTTAAAGAATTTTCCCATAAAAAAGGGAGAGAAGATACTCTATCTTGGAGTGGCAAGTGGAACAACCGCAAGCCATTTTTCTGACATAATAGGAAAGGGAGGAATAATATATGGGGTTGAAGTATCCTTCAAGCCAATGAAGAATTTCATTAAACTATGTGAGGAAAGAAAAAATATGCTGCCTGTTTTGGCAGATGCAAATAAACCAGAAATGTATGAAGCAATAGTTGAGGATGCAGGCGTTCTGTATCAGGACATAGCACAGAAAAATCAGGTGGAAATTTTCCTTAAAAATATGGATAAATTTGAGCCACAACATGGCATAATAATGGTTAAGGCAAGAAGCATCGATATCTCAATGAAGCCAAATAGGGTTTTCGAGAGAGTTAAAAAGGAAATAGGAAAGCATTTTAACATAAAAGAGGCTATCAAGCTTGCTCCATATGCCAAGGATCACATTGCCATTGTAGTAGAATGAATTATTCATCTCCCCAAAATCTTATAAGATGATGAACTATACAAAATGTGCATTATCTTGAACCATTGTTTAACCCAGAAAGCGTTGCCATAGTTGGGGCATCACATCATGAGGGAAAAATAGGTCATACGGTTGTCAAGAACATAGTTGAATCCGGATACAAAGGAAGAATTTATCCGGTGAATCCCAAAGGAGGAGAAATTCTCGGTCTCAAAGTATATAAGAATATTTTCGAAATAGAGGAAAAGGTTGATGTTGCAATAATTGTTGTACCCGCTAAGGTTGCAGAAAACATAATAGGAGATGTTGCGAAAAAAGCAAAACACATTATTGTTATAACATCTGGCTTTTCCGAAGTGGGGAATATAGAAGGAGAGAAAAAAATTGTTGAGACAGCAAGAAAACATGGAGCACGTGTTTTGGGGCCAAATGTTTTTGGCATATACTCTGCAAAACCACCTATAAATGCCACCTTTGGTCCATCAAAAATAAAGGCTGGAAATGTTGCTGTCGTTTCTCAATCGGGAGCTCTTGGTATAGCAATGATAGGAAAAGCCGCTGAGGAAAATATGGGACTATCTGCCATTGTATCCATAGGCAACAAAGCCGATTTAACAGAAGTGGAAATTCTTTCATATCTTTTCCAGGATGATTTAACAAGAGTTGTTTTCCTTTATATAGAAGGGCTCGAAAATGGCAGGGAATTCCTCGATATAATAAGAAAAAGACCACCAAATAAGTCGATAATAGTGCTAAAAGCAGGGAGAAGCAAGGCAGGAGCAAGGGCAGTAGCAAGCCACACTGGCAGTCTTGCAGGGAGCGATGCAATATTCGATGCGGCATTCAGGCAGGTAGGAATATTGAGGGCTGACAGCCTTGAAGATGGGTTAAATTGGGTTACCACTGTCGCTCTTTCACCACCTCCAAAAGGTAAAAATGTTGTTATTGTAACCAATGGCGGAGGGCTAGGGGTTATAGCGGCTGATGCCTGCGAGAAATATGGGCTGCATTTGTTCGATGACATGGAAGTGCTTCGGAAAACATTTCAGGATGTGATGCCAGAGTTTGGTTCTTATAAGAATCCTGTGGATATCACCGGACAGGCTGGAGGAAAGGAGTATAAGGCTGCGCTTGAGAGAGCATTTAAGGAGCCAAATATACATGCCATCCTAGCTTTATATTGTGATAGAGGTGATGCTGAGCTCGAGGAGATAAAAAATGCTTTCATAGAAGTGCATAAAAAATATGGGGATAAGCCAGCATTATATACAGTATTTGGAGGAGAAGGTGCAACTTCAATAATAACTGCCCTTAAAAGAGAAGGTATTCCAGCATTCAGTGATGTGGAGGATGCCGTCTCATCTCTATATGCTCTTTATAAAGTGAATGAAAGAAAGGATGAGGGAGAACTTGAGGAAATAGAAATGGATGAGGAAAGAATTAGAAAGATAATAGAGGGAGCAATTAAAGAAGGAAGAAGAAAGCTACTCGCCCATGAGGCAAAGGGCATACTTCAAGCAGCAGGCGTAGATGTGCCGCCGTTTTATCTTGTCCGCAATATAGAGGAGGCTGTTGAGGCGGCGAATAAGATAGGGTATCCAGTTGTTATGAAAGTGGTTTCAGAGGACATAATACATAAGACAGATGTGGGTGGGGTGGTGCTCAACATAGAGAATGAAAGGGAGGCAGCGGAGGCATATGAGGCAATTATTGAGAACTGTAAGAGAAATGTGCCAAAGGCGAGAATAGCGGGTGTAGAAGTAACCAAAATGCTGCCAAAAGGTGTGGAAACTATAATAGGGGCTACAACCGATGCTTCATTTGGAAAAGTTGTCATGTTTGGCTTGGGCGGCATATATGTGGAAGTTATGAAGGATGTTACATTTCGTGTTGCCCCGGTGGCGAAAAAAGAAATAAGGAGGATGGTGAGGGAAATAGAATCATATCCCATACTTGCGGGAGTGAGAGGGGAGAAAAGTAAAGATATAGGGGCCATCGTAGATACAATATATAGAGTTGGAATGCTTGTAACAAAATTTGAGGAAATTTTGGAGTTAGATATAAATCCTCTCATTGTATATGAAAAGGGTGCAAAAGTTGCGGATGCAAGAATGAGTATAAAGGTGAGAAAATGAAGAGTATTGTGATAGCGGCAATGGATGAAAAATCCGGCAAGACTACTGTTGCATATGCAATTGCTAAGCTTGCGAATAAAAAAGTTGGCTACATGAAGCCTGTGGGAGACAATGTTGTTTATAAAGAGAAGAAACTCTTGGATTATGATGCAATTCTTTTCAAGGAAATTTTCTCATTAAAAGAGGATGCTGAAATGCTCTGCTTAGGAATGCATCACTCAAAAATACTCCATTTTTATGATAAGCCTGTAGAGGAATTCAGAAGAAGATATGAAGAGTTTTCTAAAGATAAGGAGCTGTTTATAATAGAGGCAGGAGAATTTTTGTGGAAAGGAGCATCCATAGGGCTGGATGGTCTATCAATAGCAAAAGAGGCAAATGCAGATATAATTTTTGTTATTTCCGGCGACTACCATGAGATGCTTGATGAGATTTACTACATAAACAGTTTTAAAGAGAAAGCGAGAATTAAAGGCATTATCCTGAATAATGTTAATGAGGAGGATGCTGAGAAGCTGAGGGAGCAGATAGAAAACTTTGGATTGAATTATCTTGGCTATATCCCGCGTATAAAGAAACTCAAAACAATGAGGGTTGGATATATTGCTGAAAAACTATTTGCGAAGGTGGTTGCTGGCGAGAATGGCTTGGATAAATATGTTGAAAATGTTTTCATAGCCGCTCTTTCAGCTCCAGAAATAAGAAGACACCCTGATTTTAAGAAGGAAAAGAAACTTATAATAACTGGTGGCGACAGAAGCGATGTAATTGCTGCCTGCATAGAAAATGGAACATCTGGCATAGTCCTCACAAATAATATTGTGCCCTCTGCCAATATACTTGCCAAGGCAAATGAGAAAAATATTCCTCTGCTCTCTGTTCGCCCCGATACCTACAGCATTGCCAAACTTGTTGAAAATATTCAGCCTGTGCTTTTGCCAGATGAAAAAGAAAAGCTTGAAACCATTGAGAAGGAAGCAAGAATAGACGTGGAGGCTGCAATAGATTAAAAAACACTCATTGCATAACATTCATGGAATTCAGGACAGTTGATGATTTAAAAAAATATCTTGAGAAGCTTGAAAAATACAGACATCACCCAGAAGATTACATTTTTGGCATCGAGATTGAAGGAGCACTTGTAGATAAAGAAGGAAAACCTCTTGCAGTTAAGGAAATTATACCCCAGCTTAACAGAATTTATCAAGATTTCGATTTTGGGGGGGAAGCGGGAGCATGCCAGCTCGAGATAAGAAGCCCGCCCCGCAGTTTTTCTTCTGAAATGTTACGGGAGAAAGAAGAATATTTGATGGATGCAATTGAGGATATAGTGGAAATAGCAGAAAGAGTGCATAAAACAGAGGCAATTTTTTTACTTCTCGGAGCCAATCCTCATCCAGAAGTGTTATCTGATAAATGGATTTCTGATAGTGAGAGGGCAAGGAAAATGGCTGAATGGAGGTCACAATTTCCAGATATAAGAATAGCAAATCGGGTTATAAGCCCAAAACACATCGCCCTCGCTATCCAGTCGATACATATTCACATACAGGGGAAAGGACCGCAGGATGTGGCAGACAAATTTAATCGCCTACTTTACATGGTTCCAGAGCACATCGCCCTCGCTGCAAACAGCCCTGTAATAGACGGGGAAGTTGTAGATTATGCTGAGGCAAGATTACTGCTATATGAAATGGCAGATGGAGGAAATGCGGGCTTGCCAAAATTGAAAAAGTATCCGATAGATTTCATTGGATATGGAGAGTATGTTGCCTCATTTAAGCCGATTCTTGCAAAAACACTAACGGAAATGATAAAGGAAAGGCATGAAGATAACAGAATAAGATTCGAAATTCCTTTTAGGGTGGAGAACAGAGTTTGTGCAACTCAATGCACAATAAGAGAGAATATGGCTCTCATTGAGTATATCATAGGAAGGCTAAAGTATGCACAAAGATGGAGCAGGCAAGCATTCCCTTCTTTAAAGGAAATCGAAATAAACAGAATCGAAGCAATAAAAAATTCCATTAGAGGGAAATTTATATGGAGTGGGAAATCTGTGGGGGCAAAAGAGTATTTGTTAAGCAGTATAGAAAAAGCAGAAAAGGGAATAAGAGCATTTGATATACAGCCTCGCTATCTCCACATATTAAAAAGGAGGGTGGAAAAAAGGAAGACAAGTGCAGACGTCGTCAAGAGATGGTTCAAAAGAGGAGATAGTGAGGAGGAGAGGATAGCATATTTGGTTAATAGGATATGGGAGCATACACGAAAGAACAAGTGCATCATTTAATTTCTATGCCCTTTTCCTTTGTTATTGAGAATGTCTTCGATGCTACCTCTTTAATATGCTTTTTCAGAGGAGGCAGTATGATTCCCTGCTCAAAACTCATGAGCCAGGCGGCGGTGGTGCCGGGCCTGACGAGGGGCTGGCTCCTTATGCCCAATATTACGCCATTTTTTGGAGATTTAACAAATCGCTTCTCCCCAGTAAAAGGGGATTTTATTACACCTATTACTTGGCCTTTTTTTATCACATCTCCAGCATTTACTTTTGGATGAAATATTCCTCCAATAGGTGAGGGAATTTCTATATAGTCTTTGAGTAGGATTTGTTTTTCAGGTATTTCTGGTTCACCTTCGAGCATTCCGAAATATTTCATGAAATTTATTACTCCCTTCATTCCCGCCTCAATAAATTTTTCATCTATTCTTCCTGCCTCTCCTATTTCAAAACACACTATAGGTATTCCTTCCTTTCCAGCAGCAATATTTAGCATGCCTGGATGCCCTTCATGGTAGAATATAATTTCTGTTCCAAGTGTTCTTGCATGTTCGAGAGATGGAATGAAATCAGGCAGCACTCTTATTCTTGGATGAGGAACAAGGAGATGTCCCTTCATTCCAGTATGCAAATCTATTCCAAAATCGGCTTTTTTAACAAATTTGTGAAAGAAATGATATGCTATTCTTTCAGAAACACTCCCATCTTTTTTGCCAGGAAATAGTCTGTTTAAATTTTTTCCATCCACCGGGTCAACCCGGCTCCTTGCCCTAAAAGCGAGAGTATTTACCACAGGAACTGCTAAAATTGTGCCATGCAGCTTGAATGGATTTAATTTCTCAAATAATCTGGATATTACCTCTATGCCGTTAAGCTCATCCCCATGAAGAGCAGCATTCAAAAGAAGAACAGGTCTTTTCCTGACACCTCTCATTACAAAATATGGCAGGATGACGGGTGTTCCATCTTCTAATTCGGTGCATTCTATTTTCCCTCGATATATTTCTCCCTTTCCTATGTTAATCTTTGGCTCATTCATCTGATGCCAAGATATGGCGATATATAAATAAATTTCTATGAGCAATCTTTGCTTTACCACAAAATATTTATTTGCAGTTCTTTATCCAATCCTGATTAACATGAAAAAGATAGATGCCCTGTTGATTGGAGCGGCAATTCTGATGGTATTGTTTCTTAACACATATTTTAATTTAACGAGCGGCGTGGCAATAAATAAAGAGGGAAAGGAACTTGAAGATAAATTTTATCTTGCTGGTCCAGACCCATATTATAACATGCGATTGGTGCAAACAACAATCAATACTGGCAAATATCCCTTTATGGGAGGCGAACACGGCGGACTTGATCCCCTACTCAATTATCCATTAGGTGGTACAGGAGGAAGACCTCCACTTTTCAATATGCTTGCTATAGGTTTGGGTAGTTTTCTCTCCATTTTTATGGGAGAGGTTGATGGGCTTGGTTATGCAATGCAGTTTTTACCCGCTCTGTATGGAGCTTTACTCGCTATTCCTGTTTATTATATGGCAACGATGCTTTTTGGAAGGAAAACAGGTATAATTGCTGCGTGGATCATACCACTTATACCAATACATCTCTCCTCCGGCCATGGTTCGGCATTCTCACTTTTTGACCACGACTCATTCATTCTTCTCCTTACGGCATCAACGCTTGCCTTTTTAATGATGAGTTTGCGAGAAAAAAATGTTAAAAAATCAATGATACTCGCCGCCCTGGCGGGAGTAGGCGTAGCCGCCATAACAATGACATGGGTTTCATCGCAGTACATTTACGCAATCATAGCCATTTTTGCTATTGCACAAATGATTATTGATATCATAACCGGGAAAATAAATATTCATATTGTGAGAAGTGTTTTAATTGCTCTTTTCGTTGGCTATTTCTTGGCATTTCCAGTTCTATGGGTAAAATCTGGCTTCACTCCGACAGTACATTTAATAATATCTCTTGGCGTGGCGATATTCAGCGCCATTTATCTATGGATTGGAAAATTGAAAGTACCGTGGATTATTTCTGTGCCATCTCTTTTTGCTCTTGGTGGCGTGGTTCTGGCTTTCCTTTACTTCATAAGAAATTCCACCGCCGCCTGGCTCAGGCCGCTGGTGAGCATATCCAATATAATATTTGGCTCAGGTATCTATGGCAATAAAGTATCGCTTACAATTGCTGAGGCAAGCACTTTTGATATAAGCAGGACTGTAATGTCTTTTGGTCCAGCCATATATCTTCTTGCATGGTTTGGTTTCCTTCTCCTCCTCTACCGCTATTACAAGAAGAACTTGAGCAAGGAATATATGGTTGTTATAGCATGGTTTGGAGTGGAGGTATGGCTGCTCTCAATAGCAGGAAGATTTCTTAATGACCTTGTGCCTTTAATGGCTATTCTTGCAGCATATCCTATCTGGCTTGCAATAAAAAGGATAGATTTTGCAGGAATGATGAAAACGCTGCGAAGTGTGGGAGGAAGCTTTTATGGTGTGAAAAAGGCGATAAAGGCAAGACATGTTGCTGGGGCTCTTATTATTGCTCTATTCCTTTTACTGCCGAATGGATGGCTTGCATTTGATGCTTCCATACCCTCCACAATGAAGGGGAAGTTTGATACAGATAAGTTAGGGGCTTTTGGCTTATCTGTGTCCACAGAAAAGTACTGGCAGCATGCCCTTCAATGGTTAAGGGAGCAAAATAAAGGCATTAATGATACAGAAAAACCCGCTTTCCTTTCATGGTGGGACTACGGTTTCTACTGCGTTGCAGTAGCTAAAAATCCGACAGTTGCCGATAACTTCCAAGAGGGTATACCCGCCGCCGCCAACTTCCAGACATCTCAAAGCGAGGAGGAGGCAATTACTGTTTTAATAACACGGCTCGCTGAAGGAGATATGGCTGAAAATAACGGGAAGCTGAGTGAAGAAGTGAAGCAGGTTTATGAAAAGTATTTGGGTGATAAAGCGGCAGATATGATAGAGATACTTGAAAACCCAACAAAATATGAAAATACGAGTTATAATACTATAATTGGGGAGGAATATGGCGGAAAGAAATATAGAGTTAGATTGGAACACGCTCGCTACCACGATGCCACAAATCTCCTCCTTGCCACTTTGGATGAAGAGGGCATAGTGATGCTTTATAGAGATTTGCAGAATGTAACGGGAAAGAGCATAAGGTATTATGGAGTTGAGGGTTATGATATAAACATTTTCAATGTCTTCACATTTCTTGCAGATAAGGGTGTTTATGGATATGAAACCACAGAAGATGACTATTTCAAACTATGGTATATATCTGAAAAAACAGGGCAGAAATTCACACCTGATGAGGTAAGAAATATTACAGAGAGCATGACACAGCAGGATATACAAGACTTGTATGGTAAATTCACGCCTTATGTGGAGAGGAAAGGTAAATTCTACAACAGCATGGTGTATAGGGTATATCTGGGAAATGTTCCCAGAAATATTTTCGAGAATCTTTCAAGAAGTGGATTAATACCTTTCTGGACAGATAATCAGGCAAATCCACTTGGAGAAGGAAATTATTATTACAATCCGACAGCATATCTCAAACATTTCGTAATTGAGTATCTCTCTCCTTTGAATCTCAACGAATCTTATATGTTTTTAAGGGCGACGCTTTGTGCCGGGATGCCAGCAGTTGTTATTGCAAAATATTATGAAGGGGCAAAAATAGAAGGAGTTGTTAAAAGCGAGGGTAAGCCGATGAGTGATGTTAGGGTTGTTGTAAGAGATGATTTTAGACAAACGATTGAGTTAAAGTATGGTGGGCAGGTATTGAGGAGGACTATAGAGAAGATACCACATGATGTTGATGTTACGGATGATGAAGGAAGATTCAGCGTCATTGTGCCAGCTGGCAATATAACTCTATCCTTCTATTCCGGCGATGTGTTGCTGAAAGAAATCACATTTAATGGTACAGGAGTATTTGCACCAATAAGTGAGGAGGAGGCGACGAGAGTTGCAAAATGGCATCGCGATATTGGTGTGGTTAATATAGAAAAGGGAGCAATTAAGGGAATAGTTTTCTGGGATAAAGATGGAGATGGAGAATATAATTCAAGTGTTGATGTGCCAGTAAAAGCGAGGGTAAGAATAGGGGAAAAGGAAATTTCAACAGATTCAAATGGAAAGTATTCGCTCAAGGATTTACTGCCAGGAGTATATGAAGTTACAGCAATAAAAAGTGGATATGATGCTTCCAGAGAAGATGTTGATGTTTCTCCAGAAAAAACGGTATGGCACAATATTTCATTGAAACCCTCGAGAGTTAAAGTAAGTGGTAAAGTATGGTATGACGGAAATGGAAATGGAAAAATGGATGAAAATGAAACATTATCTGGGGCTAAGGTAAAATTTGTCCTCGTTGATGCCATTGATAAAAATGCAAGAAATACATCTGCAATAACTGATGAGAATGGAACATATGACATCATGCTATATCCATCGAAATATAGCATCATCGCAGATTATAAAGAAGTGATTGGCAATGAAACAATAACATATTCCTATGAAGGCACCATCAATATAAAGATTGGTGATTCTCCAAAGATAAAAGATATAAAACTTTCGAGAGATTAACTATATGAGGTATGAAGAATTCAAAGAATACAGGCAGAGGATAAATGAGAAAATTCTAAAGGAAGGAAGTTTAATAACCAGAAGATTCTTCGCTCTAGACAGTGGAGTTTATAAAGATGGCTCTCTTCAAGCAAAAACAAAGGAATTGCTCGGCTTGGTGGCTTCTGTGGTGCTCCGATGCAATGACTGCATCCTTTACCATCTTGATAGATGCATAAAACTTGGATACAGTAACGAGGAATTATATGAAGCTCTTGATGTGGCAATGATTGTCGGCGGCTCAATAACCATTCCACATATAAGATATGCATATGAGATGATTGATGAAATAAGGAGCAAAACTAACGAGAAATAATTGTTACAACATCTCCATCCATGACTTCATGCCCAAGCCCCACACGCTGCCCCGGGAAGGAGGCGGAAGGTCCAGTTACAATGGCGTATCTGAAATTCTTGACAAAATCTCTATGAAGATTAAGGCATACATCTTTTATCGTCGCTCCTTTCCTAAGCACCATCGGCTTTTCTTCAACTTTCCCTCCCTCTGGCTTTAGATAAACTCTTACCAATTCAAGCTTTTCAAAAATTTTTCTTTTTAACTCCTCAAGCCCCTCGCCTCTCTCGGCAGATATGTATATGGTATCTATATCCACATCCACCTTTACATCTCTATTTACATCTACCTTATTCACTGCCACTATTGCAGGCAAATAAACACGATTTCCAAGTATGGCATCTATAAGTTGCTCATCTGTTATGTCATCTCTTATTATCACATCGGCATTGCTCATATACTCAAGAATAATGGCTTTTGCCGTTTCATAGCTTAACTTGCTGCATTTTTTGGCAAATTCAATGTTTATGCCACCCCTATCTCTCTTTTTTATTATAACATCTGGCGGCTTTTCATTTATCCTTATACCAGCGTTTTTTAGTTCCCTCACAATATAGTCTATCTCATTAACTGTAAAAACATCCACCATTATAAGGAGGAGATCAACAACCCTTGCCATCGCAATAATTTCCCTCCCCCTTCCCTTTCCTTCAGACGCACCATATATTATGCCGGGTAAGTCAAGAAGCTGTATTTGGCAACCCTCGAATTCCATCATTCCCGGTATAATCTGGGTTGTTGTGAAGCCATAGCTGCCAACCTTGCTTTTGGCATTTGTAAGTTTATTTAAAAGTGTGGATTTTCCTACAGAAGGAGGACCTATTATGGCAACGCTTGCATCCCCTGCTTTTTTTACGAAAAAGCCATGACCCTTTGGTGCTTTTCTTTTCTTTGCTTCCTCCTTGAGGCGGGCGAGTTTGGCTTTTAGTTTGCCGATATGGTGTTCTGTAGCTTTATTGTATGGTGTGTTTTTTATCTCCTCTTCCAGCCTTTCTATCTCTTCTTCTATGCCCATTTCCGATAAAATAAGGAAAGCAATAAATAAAATTATGCATGCTGCTTTTTAGCGTTTTTAAAATAAAAGGGGCAGAAACCTCGCAAAACACATTCCTCGCATTTTGGATTTCTTGCTTTGCATATCCTTCGCCCGTGAGCTATGAGTAAATTTGCAAGGTCAAACCACTTCTCTTTCGGAAACTTCCTCATCAAATCCCGCTCTATTTTCTCTCTATTTTTTTCTTTTGTCAGGCCGAGTCGCTGACTCAGGCGCATCACGTGGGTATCGACAACAATCCCCTCATCCTTTCTAAAAGCATTGGAGAGAACAACATTTGCCGTTTTTCTGCTCACGCCCGGCAATTTAATTAACTCTTCCATTGAATCAGGCACCTCACCTCCATACTCCTCAACTATTATCCTGCAGCATTCTTTGATATATTTTGCTTTATTCCTGTAAAAATTAATACTTTTTATGTCATTTTGAAGTTCTTCCAAACTTGCGTTTGCATAATCTTTCGCTGTCCTGTATTTTTTGAAAAGGCTCTCCGTAACCCTGTTAACCATTTCATCTGTTGTCTGAGCAGATAGAATGGTGGCAATTAGAAGCTCCAACGGATTACTATAATGCAAAGCTGTTCCTTTAACATCTGGATATTCCTTTTTAAGTATTTCGACAATATCCACTTCCATGATAGAAAATAAGGAAAGATTTAAAATGTTGGCGTCGCATATTACAAATCTCTCACTATTGCATCCACAACCATTGCCATCTTTTTTGTTGCCATAACATCGTGGCATCTTATTATGTCTGCACCATTTGCTATTGCTATCGCCTCCGCCCCCAAACTTCCATCAAGCCTTTCATTCACATTTCCGCCCGCTATATTTCCTATGAACGACTTTCTGGAAATACCAATGAGGAGTGGCTTACCCAGTGCCTTTAACTCCAAAAGGCGGGATATGATTTCGCAATTATCTTCAATTCCTTCTCCAGTTCTTTTTCCAAATCCTATGCCGGGATCAATTATTATCTTGCCCTCATCAAATCCTTTGGAAACAGCAAATTCTATTCTCTCCTCCAGAAACTCATATATCTCTTCCACAACATCATCATATCTTGGATTAATTTGCATGTTTTTGGGTTCTCCCTTCATATGCATTATGCACACAGGAACATCATATTCCTTTGCGATTTCAACCATTCCGTCACTCCTCAAAGCTTTAATATCATTTATCATCTCCGCTCCTGCTTCTATCGCTTTTTCTGCCACTGTTGGCTTGTATGTATCTATGGAAATTGGTATTTCTATCTCCTCC
Source organism: uncultured Thermoplasmatales archaeon (assembly GCA_964612535.1). Taxonomy (GTDB): domain Archaea; phylum Thermoplasmatota; class E2; order UBA202; family JdFR-43; genus JdFR-43. The sequence continues at coordinate 4,545 of CAZTDS010000010.1, read as the reverse complement.
TTTAAAGCCTCAATTACAGGCAACACTCTCCTCATTTCCTCCTCTTCGCTAACAGGTGATGAAAAAGGGCGCGTTGATTCCCCTCCTACATCTATTATATCCGCCCCCTCCTTTTCCATTTCCTTTGCTCTCTCTACCGCCTTTTCAACACCTTCATACTTGCCCCCGTCATAAAATGAATCAGGTGTTACATTTAGGATGCCCATTATGTATGTTCTCTCCCCGAAACTAAATCGCCTGTTACCTATTTTCATCTCCATTTTTTTATTTACATTGCCCAGTATTTCCTCAATTTTTTTGCCGAGAAGCACAAGGCGGCTATATTGCGACTGTAGTTTTCTGGCAAGTTTAAGCAGCTGCTTTTCATTTCCCATGATTAAAACGTCTGTATTTTCAGAATATGGTGGAAGAGTTTTTTCTGAGATAGCAACCTCTCCTCCAATAGAAAGCATTTCCTGCTTCAGTATTATTGCATCCTGCGGAACAATATTTTTAAATTTTATGTTGAAATGAAACATTTTTGGTAGCATTATGTCTATTGCTTTTTCATGCACACCTATTTTTTTTAAGATACGAATCCCGTCTTCCCTATTTTTTACTATCCGCAACATGTTATCACATTGTTTTTGGAAGAAGACTTCCATGGAGTGTTAAATTGGAAAGAATAAATGCTGCAGGAGGTATAAATGCTATAAGCCCTATGAATGGATTCACTACAGTTAGCATTATAGGAACGAGAGAGAAATTTATGTAATAATGCAACCCAATATACTTTCTCGCCACATTTCTTACAAACATTTTCATTGAAAGGAGGCGATGACTCGCGTAAAGCATAATAAGAGCAAGAACGGAAAGAAGAGCAATCTGAAAATATTTCCCTTTAAATTCATCAAAGGCATAAAATGGGTAAAATAGCAGAATGAGATATATTGCCTGCAGAGTATATGCTAAGAGTTTGAATTTTGCAGGAACAAATAATCTTTTATTTTCCACTCTCACTCCAAGTTTTATAGCAAGGGTACGAGCATTTCCTTTGTAATCATGCTCTGCATCTTTGAGTCCTCCCGCAATAAATTGCATGAATAATACCTGTAACGTGCCAAGTGATGCGACTATGGCCGTAAGCTCGATAGGTTTTCCAACAGTATAGGCGCCATAAAGAATAAGAAGCAAAATACCAGTTGCCACAAAAATGTCCATTGCTGGAAATCTTTTACTTATAAAATCGTATATGGTTATTGATATGGCAGAGGTAATCAGCAGAATGATGGAGAGGTAATTGGAATATAGGATTGCAATATAAATCGCTGTTGCGATTGACATGAAAAGCATGGCAATGGTGAAAATCCATGCATTTCGCAAACTTATTTTGCCACTCACAAGTGGTCTATCTCTTAGTTCATCAGAAAGTCTGTCTATTTTATAATCCACTATGTCATTTAGTGCAAAACCATAGCAATGGCCAAAAAAGCCAACAAGAAAAAAGAGGAAAAGATTTAGCAATCTTTCCTCTCCACAGCTCAATGCTCCAAGCACAGGAGCTATTGCTGTAAGACCTGCATTAAATGAGCGGGATAACTTTAGATACTCTTTTATCACATTCTGTATAATATTTGCCTTATTTTATAATATCGTATCATCATCTTTTCATCAGATTCTGACCCTTTCATCATTTCTCAGCAGAACATAATCATATGCTATATTATAACCTTTATGCCATCGTAAAGGAAATATATTCCGAAGAACATCATGAGAATAAAAGACACAATTGAAAGCAGTTTCTCCACTTTACTGAAACCTGCTCCTTTATTTGATAACAATGTGACAAATTCATACCATGTAAAATCACAAATTTCATGGAAGAATATGAGCGAAACAAGGCCAATGAAGCCAAAGAATGTTGCTTTAATCGCCAGAACAAGCCCCACCGTAATCCACCACATTATAAAATAAGGATTGAGAGAACTTAGCGCTATTCCAGCAATTACACCACGCAATTTTTTTGCATCTTCTTTGCCCTCTTTAATTGATGATATAGCAAAATATATGAGCACCATTCCTCCAGCTATTCCTATTGCTCCTCTAACCAATGCATTAAGCTGAAAAGCTCCAATGAAAAAAAGTGCTATTATTATTGGCACCTCAATGATTGCATGCCCTGTGGCTATAAAAAGACCAGCATGTCTGTTTTTCCTTCCCTCCGCTATTGCTGTGGCGAAAACTGGCCCTGGCATCAGAACACCGCTCAGCGAAACCAAAAGCACAGTTAGTATAAAGGAGAGATAATCCATAGAGATATATAAGGTGTATAAATTAATTTCATGGTTAAGTATTGTCCGAGATGCGGCTCAGCCAACATAGAGTGGGTTTTACCACAGACATGGAGTAAATGGAGATGCAAGGAGTGTGGATACATAGGGGCATTTATCATAGAGGATGGAAAACTTGCAGATGAAGTGAGAAAAGAGTGGCTTAAAAAGCACCAGAAAAAATAAATAGCCCGAAGAAAATTATAACCTTACTTATTCTTCAAATTTGAAAATGAAGGCTGAAAGTTTCCCTGCTGTTATACTTGCCGCAGGAGCAGGCAGGCGAATGAAAGCGGATATGCCGAAGCCTCTCGTAAAACTTTTAGGCTTAACTATGCTGGAAAGAGCCATAATGGGTTGCAGAGAGGCAGGAATAGAGAAATTTTATGTTGTTGTTGGTTATGAAAAGGAGAAAGTTATTAGGCATGTTGAAGAAATAAGAAAAAAACATGGAGTTGATGTGGAGGTTATAGAAAATAAAAACTGGAAAAAAGGAAATGGAACTTCCGTATTGGCTGCATTACAACACCTTTCCACACCATTTTTTGTCCTGATGTGCGACCACATATTCGATGTTGAAATAATAAAAAATTTTGTTAAAGATGCAGCAAAGGAGAAATATTGTGTACTTGGCATAGACAAAAAAATTGAGAGAGTATATGACATAGAGGAAGCCACCAAAGTCAAACTCAAAGGAAAATTCATAGAGGATATAGGAAAAGAGCTGAAAAATTTTGATGCAGTCGATACAGGCATTTTCTTTTTTCATCCATACGCCAAAGAAGCGATGAAAAAGGCGGTGGAAGAAGGCGACGCCTCCCTTATCGAAGGGGTCAAAAATCTGGCGAAGGAAAAGAAAATAAAGGGAATAGAGGCGAAAGGAGAATACTGGATAGATGCAGATACACAGGAAAATCTTCGAATTGCTGAAAATTTACTTCTCAAAAGCTTAATAAAGCCACAGGATGGCGTTATCTCGAAATATATAAACAGAAAAATTTCTCTTCTAATTTCAAAAAGACTGTGCAATACACCAATTACTCCAAATGCAATCTCATTTATAAGTTTCCTCCTTTCCATTGTTGCAGCTTTTCTGTTTCTCATGACAGATTATATTTACATTGCTCTTGCAGGAATAATTACACAAGCATCATCTATAATTGATGGGTGCGATGGTGAAATAGCGAGATTAAAATTTCAATCAAGTCCATTTGGGGCATGGCTCGATACAGTGCTGGACAGATATGCGGATGTTGCTATAGCTGGCGCAATTTCGTATTCCTATTCATCTATTTATGGAAATGTAGTTGCATGGATTATAGGTGTATTGGCAATCTCTGGTTTTATTCTGTCAAGTTACTCCAGAAAAGAGTATGTTATTCGCTATGGTAAAGAATTGCCAACCAGCAAAATAGAGTATTTCGGCAGGAGAGATTTTCGCCTTTTCATAATTTTTATTGGAGCCATTTTGGCTCATCCATTTGAGGCTCTTGCAATAACAGCCATTCTTCATCATATTGTAATTATTGCCCTATTCTTTAAAGGGGAAAACCGTCGATAGATTTATTAAGGATGAGGTAATTCAAGAGGGAGGATAAAATGAAGAAGATAATTGCAGCTGTGGTAATGGGTGTGTTTTTATTTGGGGCAGCTATAGCAGGAGTTAATAATGTAACAGAAGAAACAGCACCAAGTACGGATAATGTTATTCAGCGCACATACGAGTTTGAGAAGCCAGTGGTGAGGGAAGATGGTAACTATGTGATTCTCTCTCTTGACGGAACCAAGACGACAATGCAAGAAGGAATGCCAACCATGCCATATAAGGTTGATGTGATGAGATTTCCGGCGGGAACAAAACTGGAGATAGAGATGGGAGCTATTAAAACGATGGAAATGGAATTGCCCGCCAAAATAAAGCCGTATCCAATGTACACACTCCTTACAACACAGGGAAGAATAGAAATGAGGGAGGGCAAAATTTATGCCACCGCCGCCTCTTATCCAGAAAACTGGATTGAACCCCGTATAACAGTGGGGCTTTATAATGGTGAGAGAGTGGTTACATTATCACTATTCCTGTATCCGTGTAAATATATTCCAGCAGAGAATAAGCTTCTTTACACAGACAAAATAGATGTTACGATAAAATATGAACCACCGAAAAAACCATTATTTACGAAGGATGAATATGATTTGCTTATCATAGCCCCAGATTCATGGATGGATGAATTGC
>CAZTDS010000009.1:0-22991 GCA_964612535.1 uncultured Thermoplasmatales archaeon | reverse complement strand
CAACTATCTTTATTGTATGCAGTCCAAAGTAAGTCCCTCCCCATTTCCATGCATAAGGTTCTATCGTATCCGTAGCTTTTAATTCATCATCTATGTAAAAATCAACCTTTTTAACACCTGTCTCATTATCTATTACATCTACTTCGATTGTTATGCTTCCAATTATTATTGGAAATATAAAGGGTATTATTTTTCTATCATTTACATAAACTCCATTTACTGGTTTGGTCTTTTTGAGGGTCGGAGGTGTGGTATCTTCAACAGAGTAGTTATACTGTGATATTGCCCCACTTTCGAGATATATCCCAGCTTGGAAAGGCTCCATCTCATGAGTTATTGTTATAACATTCTCTCCAACTCTTATTAAAGATTCGTCAAGGGGGAAAGTATATTTATATTCTTCATCCTCATCCATTATACCGTTTCCATTTAAATCAAGTTGATATTCAACGGGTTCCGGAAGCCTAATTCCATTGAAAGAAACCAATATTTTTTCACTATCTAGGGGCTGACTGGTATATATGGAAACAGCAGGTTGGTTGTAATTTTCTCTTTCAAGATCCTCATGATAAGACGGTGGTACTTCCAAGGTATAACTATATTGCGGTGAAATGGTTTCCCTTCTTCCAATATCTTTATCACCATGATCCGCTACATATAATATGAATTGCTCGTTTTCAGTCATTTTTTGCCCAATTGCTTTTAATGTATTGACAAGACTTTGAAGAGTGGCGGGACCATCTGCACCTCCACCATTTCCAGCTAGAACAGTTATGGTTACACCCGGTTGCCCTGCAAAGTTATTCTTTATCTTGTTAATTTCATTCCAATCCCCTCTACCTGGATTGCCCGCCCATATTAATATGTGTGTACTACTCTTACCACCAACCTTTAGATTGGGTCCCACCCAGAAAGGATTCTCCCCTGGATGCTTATTATTTTTACCAGCTTGATGAATATCAGTTACATTTTTGCCCATTTTCAATGCATTTGCAACTCCTAAATCATACCATCCGTCCCATGTGCATTGACAGGGCTGATTTCCTGCTAACACAGCTGTGTTCGGTTTTCCAGCAAAATCATCTACGAAGTCACCAGCATAACAACAAGTGAAAATAAGAATCATGTTTTGATAATTCTTTATGTGCATATTGATTAACCGAGCAAGTTGGATATCCAATATATGTGGACCCGCAAATGAAACCATTGTTGCATTAACAGGTAGAGGTTTTACAAAAAATACCGTTTCCTCATCATATCCATAGTTTCCTGCTGCATCCCAAGCTTCTATTCTTATCCTATTCCATCCTTCATGCAATGTTAATGGAATTTCAAAAGAATAATTGGCTGTTGGCTCTTCTAATGGCCAACTGCTTCCTGTTCCTCCGCCTTCCCATTCATGGGTGTAGCCAAATGAAACAACTCCAACATTATCCGTGGCATATCCCCAAGCAGTTATATTTGGCTCTGTAAAAGTTGCTCCATCGGGAGGATATTCTTTAACAACAACAGGTGGCTCTGTATCATTTTCTTCTCCTGTTATTGTTACTATTAATGGCTCACTCCACTCACTTTCTTCATAATATGGAATATCTCTTGCTTTTGCCCTTACTTCATAAGTTCCTGGTTCATCCCAAGAATGAAATGTCTCAAAAGGATAACCAGATGCAATTGGACCCATCCAACCTGTATCTGTTCCATCCCCCCAATCAATTAAATATTCCAGTGAATCTCCATCTGGGTCTGTTGTAACAGTATTATAATATAGGGTTGTTTTAACTTTTCCTTCAGTTGGTCCCTCAGGCTTGGAAGGCTTATTTGGAGGATTATTTGGAGGATTATATGTAACATTTACTGAATCTTCACCCATTGCACCATATATGTTCTTGAACCTAACTATAACCAGATTCCATCCTTCGTGTAATCCGTATATGTCTATTCTAAATTCAACGTATTCGGCAGTTTCAAAGTATGATGAATTGCTGTATGAACCACCTTTCCAGTGCCATTCCCATTCCCAGTAATTCATTCCAGCTTCATCCATGGCGTAGCCCAAAACGACTAAATGCGGATCAGTAACAACTGCACCATCTTCTGGCTGAGTTATTACAACTATAGGCTGGAGCGTGGCTGTCGTTACATTATTGCTTCTATATGTTATTTTTGCATTTACCGTTCCATCTTTTATATTCACGTTTTTAACTTCTGTGCTAATTGTTAAACTTCCAAATACAAAGAGCAGAGCCGTAAATAAAGCCAATAATCTTTTTCTCATCTCGCCTCCACCCCTAACGCCCGCGAGGTAGGCCTTATTTTTCCGCCTCGCCCGTTTTAATAAGGAAAACTATCATGATGCATGATAGTCTTCCACATGCTTACAATAAACAAATGATGCAAAATTTATAAATGTTGCCCTCATTAGGCATATGGAAAGACGGGGCTACATCGCCTTCATTATCGCTACCCTCATCATTTTTTCGGGCATTATAATTTACAATGAGAGCAGGAAGAAAGGAGGGGTGGCAGAGGCAAAAGAAATCTCCATACACGATTATGATCCTACCACCGACTTAGAAGTAATTTTCAGAATAGACAGAATAAGAAAGATAGAATTCGAAAGAGGAGAATCACCGATGATTGCCATGGAGATAAGCATAGATGGAAATGCTTTTGAAGTGGGATACTGGAAAGGCATCGATGTATATCCCAGATGGAGGCACATACAGGATGTAAATGATAGCAAGGAAAATGTGAGTATAGAAATAAAACTTTTTGAGATTGCAGGCAATGAAAAAATACCATGCGACATTTCTCCAGCAACTGGAAAATATGGAGGATATGCAATCAAATTAACATACTCTCTCAAAAATGGTTCATGGCATGGTGATGATTCGCTGGGCGATGAAAGCGGTTACGGACATGCAGGAGGACATGAAGATGGGAATTATGATGAAAATGATTATGAAATATGGTTTGACATCTATCAGACAGATGCAGATGGAGATCGCCTCACATGGTATGAGGAAGTTTTTGTATACGGAACGGATCCAAATATAAGTGATGCAGGCATTGATTATGACGGAGATGGTGTGCCAATAGAGTGGGAAGATAAATGGGGCTACAATCCCTTCAAGCCAGAAAATCACTCTGAAATTGATGTGGATGGGGATGGAATACAGAATATCGAGGAATATATGATGGCTGAGTGGCATGCTGATCCTTTCCGCCCAGATATATTCGTTGAAGTAGATTTCATGAAGAATAGATTCTTCGGCCACACTACTTTCCCAGAATATTCAAAGGAAAAGGTCATCTCCGCCTTCACAAAGCACAATTTCATGCTCCATATCGACGACGGCATTATGGGCGGAGGCGGCGAAATCCTGCCATATGAGAAATTTTACACTCCTGAAAAGCTCTCGTATTATTACAAGAAATATTTCTTGCATGACGGCCAAAATGAATGGAGGCGAGGAATATTTAGATACTGTGTGTTCGCTCAATACACATTTCCGTCAAAGAAAGATGTGGCAGGGTATTCCTATTGGCCAACCAACGAGGATATTTTCAACTGTTTTGTTATCGGCACAAGAGTAATAAAAAATTATCGCTTCACTCCTCTCGCCAGAGAAACTGCAATGGCTAGCCTTTTCATGCATGAACTTGGTCATACCCTTGGTATTTTCTGGCATACTTATCATGGTTGTGATAATATTACATCCACACGACCATGGTATGACGGATGGGATAAATACGCCAACTACAAAAGCTGCATGAATTATCGCTATGCTTGGAGTCTCATTGATTATTCAGATGGAAGTCACGGGCCAGGAGATTTCAACGACTGGGCAACCATAGACCCAGCATTCTTTGAAAAGAAATTCTTTGCAGAGCCGCCAATAATACTTTAATCTGCCACAAAAGATTATAATGTCCTTCCACATCATTTTATTGGATGATGAAGCTTGCTAGGGCTGATTTGATGATGAATAGCAAGCCTTCTGACCTTTATTACATAAATCGAAAGGGATAAATTTCTCATACAAATTTTTGAATGCCTCCGCCTGCGGAGAGGTGAGGAACAGTGATTCACCTTGACGGGGCGGAGGTACAGTAAAACTTTTATTGCAGAAATATTTCCGCATTTTTGAAATGAGGGCTTTAGTGGATAAAGTCCTTAGACTGTGTGAAGAAATAACGGAAAAGATAGATGCGTGCGAGAGATGTGGAAAATGCTGTAAATCTCCTCCTTTACTGCCAGAAGATATGAAAAGGCTGGGAAAATATGCCGAGATGTTTAATGAAAATGGAGCATGTCCCTTTTTTGTCGAAGGAAAATGCGAGATATATGAGATACGCCCTATCGTCTGCAGAATATATCCCTTCATGCTCTTACCTCAGGGTCTTTTTTTGATAAACATACAGGAATGCAAGCTGGGAAGAGAAATATACAGAATTTTATTTCCTGATGAAAGAGAAGAAAGGAACATTGTAAAAGTGGCAATAACAAAACTTGAGGAAATGGAGAAACGAATGATAAATTTAAGGAATCCAGATACACTATTGATGGCGAAGATTGAGGAGAAAAATTGCAATACAGGAGATTTACCAAAAATTACAGAAATTTCATGAAAAACTTCTGCATGGAAAATAATTACAATGGCTATCAGAAGGCAGGTGTTGGCAGCTTGGCATGGGCTTCAATTGTCATCCTTCATAGAAAAAATTTTTTAATGCTACCTAATTTCTCTTTCGAGCGGGGATGGCCCAGCCTGGTACGGCGCAGGATTGCTAATCCTGTGGGCGAATGCCCGCGCGAGTTCAAATCTCGCTCCCCGCGCTATCCTTTATTTTCTCTAATTCTTTCCGATATATTCTTATACCTGATGTAAATTAACCATATAATGGAAGAGGAAGTGGAACAGCGAGTTCCTTTACCCAATAGACAGCAGGGAGAGATGATGGCTATTGTTGAGCAGCATATGGGGGGAGGAAGGTTGCGGATAATTTGTGAGGATGGAAAAGCAAGACTTGCAAGGATACCTGGTAAAATAAGAAAGAGAAAGTGGATTAAAGTTGGCGATTTATTAATAATAAAGCCATGGGATTTTCAGGAGGAGAAGGCAGACGTTATATATCGTTACACTCCAACACAGGTGGCAAATCTGGCTAGGAGAAATTTAATACCTGAAAGCCTGAGCGGATTTATATGAGTTGGGAAGCTGAAGTAGAAAAATTAATGAGTATTACTGAAGGAGAGGTTTTTGAAAAAGCAACTCTCCAATCATTGTGGAAATTGATGAATAATGGCTACATAGATACTTTCGAATTTCCTATATCCACTGGCAAGGAAGGAAATGTTTTCAGGGCAAGAAGAAAAGATGAGCTTATAGCAGTAAAGATATATCGTATAAACACAGCCACATTCAGGAGTATTTCAAAATATCTCATGTATGAACCCCCTCAAAAAGTAAAAAAGGATAGGAGAAGCATAATATTCGCATGGGCTCTCAAAGAATTCAACAATCTAAAAAAACTATACAATGCAGGCGTAAGGGTGCCGGAGCCAATCGCAAGAGAAGGCAACGTGATAGTCATGGAATATATAGGCACGGAGGAGCAGCCGGCGCCACTGCTGAAAGATGCACCTCTGGAAAATGCAGAGGAAGTTTTTGAAAAGATAAAAAAATATCTCCAACTCATGTTTCATAAGGCGGAGTTGGTTCATGCTGACTTTTCGGAATATAATGTTTTGATGCATGAGGGAGAGCCAGTTATAATAGATGTTGGTCAAACGGTAAGTAGAGATAATCCGATGGCCATGGAATTTTTGCAAAGGGATGTGAAAAATATTGTGAGATTTTTTAAGAAATATATCGAAGTTGATGAGCAGGAAGTTTTGAAATATATTCTGGAGGGTTAAAATGAGATATGTTAGGATACCGATGGAGAGGATTGCTGTTCTCATAGGGAAAAATGGAGAGGTAAAGGAAAAAATAGAGCAGTATGGCGTAAAGCTTGAAATAGATTCTTCTACAGGCGATGTGAAAATAGAAGGAGAAGATTCCCTTCGAGAAATGGAAGCAGAAAATGTCGTAAGAGCTATAGCACGAGGATTTTCTCCGGATAAAGCCCTTCTTCTCTTCAACGACGAATATTATTTTGAGTTGCTCGATATGCGCGACTGGGTGGGAAAGAAAAAAGAGCATGTGAAAAGAATTGCTGGTAGAATAATAGGGAAGGAGGGGAAGGCGAGAAGATTAATAGAAGAAATGACAGGTGCTTATATCTCCGTATATGGTCATACTGTTGCCATCATAGGCAGAATAGATGAGCTGCAGATGGCAAAGCAGGCTATAGAGATGCTTCTTGAAGGAGCAAATCATAGCACGGTATATCGTTTCCTTGAAAAAGAGAGACAGAAAAAGAAATTGCAGGAATTTGGGCTATGGTAAATGAATAAAGCGGGCGCGACGGGATTCGAACCCGCGACTACTGGCTTAGAAGGCCAGCGCCCTATCCAGGCTAGGCCACGCGCCCTTACAATGTAAAGAAATTATTTTTTAAATATTTGCGATTCCATGTTTGGCGTGTAAAGCTAAAAAATCCTAAGATTTTTATTCTGAAAACACATACACCTTCAATGAATCTGAAAAACATAGTGTATGCAGTAATAGCATTCGTGTTGCCCTGGCTTCTCATGATAGGAGGGGCTATGGCGGAAATATACAATGTATGGCTGTATGTGGGCAGCATAGTGTGGTTTGTTATGGCTCTCTACATTTTTCTCTCATTTTACAAATTTTGAAAAGTTTTTATAAATGCAATGCATTTCTAAAATGATTAAGATGATATTTGGAAAGAGAAAGGAGGAGTATATTGACCTGGAGGATATAGGAGAGGAGGAGCTGCCAGAAGCAAAAATGTATGTTAAGGTGGCAGAATTGCAAAAATACGATGATTTAAAGGAATTCGCAAAATATGTTTATGAAGGTAACTTGCTTATACTGGATGTAACCCCACTTTCAGTTGACGACATAGAGCTTGAGAGAGTAACAAATGAGCTAAAAAGAATTGCAAAGGATATAAATGGAGATATTGCAGGCCTTGACAGAAACCATTTCATAATAACCCCAACTGGCGTGAAAATAGACAGAAGAAAACTCAGAAAATTCTAACCCTTGAGAAACTCCTCTATTTCCAGCAAATCAAGCCACTCTTCCCTGCATTCACATTCCAATTTTTTGAGTGCATCGATTTTTTGACTTAGTGAAAAATCTCTTATTGCTTTGATGAATGCAGCATCGCATTTTCCACAATTGTGCGCTCCCCTTGCCTTTCCACCCGCAACAACGTCACATTTTATCAAACCATCATAAATTTCCGTTGCCTCCTCAATTACCTTCACCACGCTCCAGAGCCATGGAGGAGAGTATAGTTTTTTTCTCCATAAAAGCTCGACTAAGGTTTTGCTGTGTATTGCAACTGGATTGAAGGATATTGTATCTGCAATATCTTTTACCTTTTCCACACTCCTCACCGCATCTTCGATGGCATCCTTTTCTGTCAGGAAAGGTGGTTTAATCAAAATATACACTTTCAATTCCTTTCCATATTCCTTTACTTTCTCCGCTGCCTTCCGCCATTCAGCGAACGTAAAGCCCTTGTTTATGGAATATTCGAGCACTCTATCATTGGCTGATTCAAGTCCCATTGCCACTTCAAGCCTCGCCTTTGCTTTTATTCTTTCAAGATTTTCTATGAATTCTGGTCTGCTCTCAACTATTATTTTTTTTGCTCTCGCAAATTTGTTTAGTATAAATTCCTGCAATTCCAGAGGAATTTCTTCGCTATCCAAAAAACTACCTGAAGTAAATATTTTCACGATTTCCTCGCCATTGTAGTGGCTATACGCCTCTTCCACCTGCTTTAAAATTTCTTCTTTGCCAGCATCATATGTTTCCTTAAAATATCCACACATGAGGCAGCCAGACTCGTGAGCCCATTTGCAACCAACTGTTCGCAAAATAACAACAAATGCATCAACAATTTTGCCATCCAGAACATCCTTTTCCTTCCATATTCTCGGCTTCTTTACCTTTTTGGGCACATCTCTTTTAAAAGTGGCGGCAAATTCTTCTAAAGCCTTCATTTTGCAATCATGGCACGTAACCAATCAGCAACATTTTCGGCGTGGTCAGCCATATCGTCTATCCAGTCCACTATTTTAAGCAAATGATATTCATCCATTGGAGAAAGTTTGTCCTCTATCTCATAAATTTTTTTGGTAATCTCGTATCTTATTTGATCAGCCTCCCATTCTCTTTTATGTACCCTATGAATGTATTCTTTTGTTTCCTCTCTCTCCTTATTCCCAAATCCTGTTTCAGTCAAATCTCTTAAATTTCCCACCGCCTTCTCCATCTCTCCAATTGTTTCCACCACTTTCTCCATATGCTTTTTGAAATCCTCCTTTATTTCCTCTGGTATTTTAGTATGTCTCAAATCAAGGAGCTGGGCGAGATTTTCAGCATGGTCAAGAATTGCATCCTGCTCTCTTAGAAGCCATAAAAAATTTCTTTTATCCACAGGCATCAAAATTGAGCGAGGAAGATGAGCGCGAATATTACCCTTTATCAAATCAGCTTCATGTTCCAAATCAGATACTTTTTTTGCAACCTCAGCAAACTCTTCGAAATTTCCATCTGCATATTTAAAAAAACCTTCCTTTAACAACTCAACGCACTCCTTTACTTTATTCATATGCTGAAGCAAACCATCAAATGGTGATTTTTTTCTATATACTTTGCCTACAGCTACTCTTGGCATCAGAATATTATTCTCAACCCCATATAAATTAATATCGATACTATGGCTGTAAATGGCAGGGTGAGGAGCCATGAGTAAATTATGTTTTTAATAACTCCTAAATCAACGGCATCCAAACCTCTTGCAAGCCCCACACCTATAACCGCTCCCACCACCGTATGGCTTGTTGAAATTGGCAGACCAAGTTTTGATGCAACCAGCACAACTGTAGCTGCTCCAAAATCAACGCTAAAGCCTCTGGTATTTGTCAATGCTGTTATTCTTCCTCCAACAGTTCTTATAACTTTATATCCCCATGTTGTTATTCCTATTGCAAGTCCTATACCTCCAAATGCAAGAAGATAAAGGGTATCAACCTCCTTCCATGCAAACGCAATTATAACCGCCACAGGCCCAACAGCATTCGCCACATCATTGGCGCCATGAGAGAAGGCAACGTAGCATGATGTCATTATCTGGAGGCGTCTGAAAAGTCCTTCAACCATTTCATACACTCTCTTTTTAACTCCTTCTCGCCTTATCAGGATGAAATAGCCAATCATGCCCAGAAAAATTGAGAGGATTAAAGACAACAAAATATATTCTTTCGCTCCATATCCAAGCATTGTGCCAACTCTTGTTTTCATAAAAACAGACAGGAAGATTATGAAGAGGGTCAGCGAAATAAAAAGAGGACTCAACTTCTTGGCGGCGGCAAATGGCTCCTTCGCATCAAAAATAAACCTCTTTATTATCACAAACATTACGAAGGCAAGACCTGCTCCAGCCAGCGGCGAGATAACCCATGACGCCGCCACCTTGCCGAGCGTCGCCCATTTCACCGCTTCTATGCCGCCCTGGGCGAGACCGAAGCCGGCGACGCCGCCAATGATGGCATGAGTTGTTGAAACCGGGAGCTCTTTCCATGTTGAAAGTGTAACAAAAATTGAGGCGGCGAGTAAGGCGGCGAGGAAGCCGAGCATTGCATCATGGCTACTCATTGAAGAAATATCGACTATCTTGCCCTTTATTGTATCTGTAACATGTTTGCCAACGAGAACAGCGCCAAGGAAGTTCAAAATAGCGGCAATAATGAGGGCTTGGCGAAGCGTGATTGCCTTTGCACCAACAGCGGTTGACATGGAATTTGCGACATCGTTTGCACCTATATTCCATGCCATATATAAACCAGCAAATATTGCGAGTGCAAGTACTATGATTAGCATGCAAGCATGAAATATTTGCAAAAATTTATAATTTCCTGTGAAATATTCTTCAATGATTAAGGCCTACATTCTCATTAAAACTTACGTTGGCAATATCAAGGCTGTGCTTGATGAAATGAGGAAATTGAGGGATGTGGAGAGTATAGCTGTGGTGGCAGGAGATTATGACATCATAGTAAAAGCCAGAGTGAATAATTTAGAAGAACTAATGGAATTAACTGATCAAATACATTCCATAAAGGGAGTTAAAAGAACGAATACACAGGTTATAGAGAAAGAGATTGAAGCATGAGGATAAGGAAAAAATATCTGTTTTATGTACTTGCCATCCTTTCCTCCTTCATAGGAGCAGTTGTTACTGTAATCGATACCTATATCTCCATAGAATATAAGTTCAATCCATGGAGTTTGTGTCTCGCTATTTTCATTGCGGGTCTTGTTATAACATTTTTCCTCTCCCTCATCCTTTCCATTCCATTGAGAGGAAAAAGCATTGGGGCAAGAATAGACCCCTCCTTTAAAAGGTTGAGAATGCTAAAAAAAGAAGAATTGAAACATCATTTACTTGCAGGCATAGGAAATGCTGTGGCAACAGTGGGCTATTTCCTGATAATCTCAATATATCAGGAGCCATCCACCATACTTGCCTTCTCTGAAGTTGTCATCCTCTATCTTTTGATGATGGAATCAATAGCAGAAAAAAATGCTCCCACGATGGCGGAGGTGCAAGCATCGGTAATTGTTACATTTGGTGCAATAATGGCATCATTTTCCTTCGAAGGCGAGATAAATCTGCTCGGCCTATTGATTGTTTTCCTTGTTCTCAATCCCGCATGGGTTGTATTTTCCATATATCAGAGAAAGTTGAAGATAATGAAGATAAATGGCTGTTACAATGATGCAATAAATATAAGATTCTGGAATTTGGTTTTCACAACATTCTTTACAGCCATCCTCGTTTATTTCGTCGATAAAGAAAATTTCTTTGGTGCAATTGATATTCTGAAATACTGGTATCTCTTCTTCATTTCAATGGGTATAACATTCTTTTCATATGTGCTTTACATACGTGCCCTCGGCCTGGGAAAAGCAAGCGTTACACAGGCAGTAAAAGCTTTCACCATAATATTTGCAATCCCTTTTACCATATTAGCATCAAATTTTGTTCCAATAACCTTTTACGAATCCATTCCTCAACTCATAATAAAAATAATGGGAATAATACTTGTTGTAATGGGCGTAATATCTTTCGCTCTTACTGAAGTGAAGGCTTATATATTCATAAAAGCCAGGACAGGCCATCCAATAAATGAATTGCTGAATAATATATGGAGTGTGAAGGGCATAACAAGTGTTGCAGTTGTTGCTGGAAGATACGATTTGATTGCTAAGGCAAGAATGAGAACTCTCGGTAAAGGATATGAGAGGATAATAAGGGCTCTGGAGAAGGTTAGAGGCATAGAATGGTTTGAGTGGGAAACAATACTCAAAGAATGGGAAGAGATTTAAATTCTCTCAACAAAAATTTTTTCAGCCATGCCCCTGCCAATCGACATCTCTCTTCCATCAATTGATATAACTACTGGCCCTCGTAAAGGATGTTTTGCAACAATTTCAACGATTTTCTCCTCTCTTATTCCTCTCGCCCTCAAATTTCGAACGAATCCAAAGCCACCCCGAATTGATACAATCCTTGCCTTCTCGCCTTCTTCAAGGTCTGCCAGAGAAATCATCATGAGAAAAGGAGAATGGAGATAAAAACTTTTAGAACGTTAATGCCCAATAGAAATAAAATAATACTGGAAAAACAATATACTTCATGCTCATAGCAGTTAGAGGAGAAAAAAATTCCGGAAAAACCTCATTTATTGAAAAGCTCATTGAGAGGCTTCACGACTACAAAATTGTGGTAATTAAAAGCAGCGAACATGCTACCGTAGATATACAGGGAAAAGATACCTCTCGCTATAGGGAGGCGGGGGCGGAGGCGGCGATAATATTGGCTGAAAAAGAAGCGGCCATTTTCCTCAATAGCATGAGGCTCAATGAAGCGATAGAATTTGCGAGAAAATTTATGCCAGATTTAATAGTTGTTGAAGGTTATAAAAAAGTTGAATCACTTGGCTGCAGGGTAATTGATGTGGAGGCTATGGAACATGAGAAAGTTATAGAGGAAATAGCGAAAGAGATAGAAAAAAGCAGGAAAAGAATATCCATTTTCATTGATGGAAAGGAATTGCCTCTTAACAGATTTGTGGAGGAAATGTTTTACAGAACTACGCTCGCCATGCTTTCATGTTTAAAGGGGGGAGAGGGAAGGGAGATAGAAATTATAATCAGAAATCATTTCTGGCAGGAAGGGCAGTAAAAAGTTTTCCTTCCGTTTGGCTCCTGCCTGTAGAAAATGATATTGCCTCCGCATCTTTTGCATATTTTTTGGTTATATATTAGGAGGATGGGCTTTATTCCTCTGCTCTTCAATTTCAATTCCAGAAATTTTTTGCATAAATATCGTGTGTTTTCCATGAGTCTTTCTATTTCTTCATCAGATAGCTCCTTAACCTTTCTTTCAGGATTTATCATGGCTCTGAATAAAATTTCATTTCGCAGTATATTTCCTATGCCATTGAATATGTGTTGATCAAGCAGCAAATCACCAATTTTTCTTTCTCTTTCCTCAAGAATCATTTTTCTGAGCCTGTTTTTATCCCAGTTTGTTAGGGGATCGATGCCATATGAGGAATATAAAATATTTTCAATTTCCTCAGCCTTTCCAATTTCAATTATGGGTGCATTATATACAATGATATTATCTCTGGCAAAGAATAGAGTTAATCTCACGTGGCTAAATGGTTTGGAGTATTCTTTCTCAAACCTTATACTTCCATACATCATGAGATGTATTCTTATAAGATAGCCGTTAAAGTATAAGAGGATATTTTTACCAAAGCTTGTTGCCTTTGTGAGCTTTTTATTTATTAGGCAACGGGCATCAACATGCAGCTTTTTACTCCTAACAAAAATATCTTTCAGCACCTCTCCCTTAAATTTTCTTTCTATTCGGATAGCATGAAGGCGAGCTGTTGGCCCTTCAGTCATGCTGCATCAAATAACAGCCAAAAAAATATAACTTTAGTCATATTGCTTCTCATGCAGTGCAGTAAATGTGGCAATGAAGCAGTGACATTCATAAGGTATAATGGCACCTATCTATGCAGACAGCATTTCATTGAATTTGTTGAAAAAAGGGTGAGGAAAGAAATAAGGAAGCAGAGTTTGCCGAAGGGCGTTGTAGCCGTCGCTTTATCCGGCGGGAAAGATAGTATAGTTGCCTGCTACATGCTGTGGAAGATAGCAAAAAAGGATAGGAGCAGGGAAATTCATGCAATAACTGTTGATGAAGGGATAAAGGGCTACAGAGATGCAACAATAAAAATAGCCAGGAGATTTTGCAAGGAGCATGAAATACCTCATCATATTATTTCATTTAAGGAAGAATTTGGTTTCACATTAGATGAAGTAAGCGTTAAGAGGGGTGAGCTTGCAGAATGTACATATTGCGGAGTGTGGAGAAGATACTGTCTTAATAAAGTTGCTAAAGAAATAAATGCAAAGGCTATTGCCATGGGACACAATCTGGATGATGTTGCTCAGACAATTCTCATGAATTTTGTTAGAGGAGATGTGGAAAGAATGGCAAGAATGGCTCCTCACAAAAAAATTCAGCCCGGCTTAATTCCAAGGATATTGCCATTGAGAACAATTCCAGAGAAGGAAACAACGCTGTATGCCTATCTAAAAGGATTTGAGGTGAGCGAAGATGAATGTCCCTATGCCATAAGAGCAATGCGTGGTATATATCGCGACTTCATAATGCAACTTGAGGAAAAGCATCCGGGCAGCAGGCACAGCATATTAAAAAGCTTCCTCGAAATAGAAGATTGTTTGCATGAAAAATATGAGGCGGCAAAACTCAACCCATGTATCAAATGCGGGCAGCCTTCTTCAGAGCCAGTATGTATGGCATGTCAGCTTAGAGAAAAAATAAAAAGAGAGCATGAATAATAATCATGGAACTCTATGGTTTATGCAGCATTTGCGGGAAAGCAGGGAAAATGTTTTCCTGCAGGCTCTGCGGTAAAAATGTTTGCTCCGAGCATTATGATTTCGCATCCGGTATGTGCATCACATGCAGTCGAAAAACAATATGATTATATCACCACGGGAATTTCCTCCCCACATTTGCTACATTTTCTGCCATCGAGACCAACTATCTTTGCAGAAAATCCATATCTTTCTATGAGCAATTTACCGCAATTATGGCAGTATGTATTTTCATAATCGCCATGAGCAACATTGCCAAGATAAACATAATACAGTCCTTCCTTTTTCGCAATGGCATATGCTTCCATTAATTTTTTGAAAGGTGTGGGTGGCAAATTAAGCATTTTGTATTGTGGATAGAAGGCTGTAAAATGGATGGGTTGCATTTCTCCAAGTTCCTCAATAACCCATCTGCAGAAATTTTTAATTTCCATGGCATCATCATTTTTTGTGGGTATCACAAGATAGGTTAGTTCAATATGAACCCCTCTTTTTTTATACATTTTGCATGCTTCAAGCACCGGCTCAACGCTCCCCTTGCATATATGCCTGTAAAATTCATTACTCATTGATTTTACATCAATGTTTGCAGCATCGAGGTAGCGGGATATTTCATTGAGGGGTTCTTCATTTATATATCCGTTTGTTACAAATACAGTATATAAGCCTTTTTTCTTTGCCTCCCTTGCAACATCATGGGCATATTCAAACCATATTGTTGGCTCATTATATGTGAAGGCTATGCCTTCGCAGCATTTTTTTGCCCTCTCCACCGCCTCCTCCGGCAATATTTCTGCCAGCGGGTAATTTTCGGGCTTTGCCTGGCTTATCGTGTAATTCTGGCAGTGAAGGCATTTAAAATTGCATCCCACTGTGCCAAGAGAAAAGACCGCGCTGCCCGGATAAAAATGGAAGAGCGGCTTTTTCTCTATGGGGTCAGGATATGCTGAAGAGCATGAGGCATAAATAAGTGTATATAGCTTTCCTCCTTTATTTTCTCTCACCCCGCACAAGCCACGTTGCCCCTCAGCCAGCAGACAGTGATGAGGGCAGAGCAAACACCTTATTTTTCCATCCTCCTCCTTCCAGAATTTTGCCTCTTTTTCCACAGATTTAAAGGCGGGAAACTATAAATTTATTTTCATATGCCACTATTGCTTCCATTTCCACTGTCCATGCTGGAAGAGGGGCATCGTATATTTTCACAATTTCATCAACCATTTCATCGACGGGAGATAAAAAATCACCATGAGGAAAGCCGCCTATTATGCATACCATTTCCTCCTCCATCACTTCATCCAGTTTCACCTTTTTCCCTTTCTCGCTAAAAAGAATTTTTTTGCCATCGAGCTTTTTCAGTAAATCCTCCAGCTTTTCATTTTTCATTTCCATCAATGGCTCATTATCTGGCGGAACTCTTCGATGCCGAAACAACTGCTCCATTAATCCTTTAAATCTGTTGTAATTCTTTATTATCCTTGTTTCAGGCTTAATATATATGACTTCATCATTCCTCGTATGAACATAGGTGCGAAGCATTCCCTCCTTGTTGAGTATAGAATCATGGGCTATTAAAAGAAAAACATGCACTATATCCGGCCTCCCTCTCCTCTGCCAGTTTTCTATGCCACGCATGGCTGTGTGGTGGAGGGAGGCGTCGAGGAGCATGCTTTTGCTCTTCCTCACAGCTGCATGCCTCCTTATTTTTGCTGGAACTAACTCAAGCTCGGCATCTGCAAGCACAAGATGCATCATGTTATTATCTCTTCCAGAGCATCTTCCTGTATGGCAAGTTTTATCTCCTGTGCAATTCTCTGGCCAGTTGATAGGCCGGGCTGTATTAAATCTGCATAGGGGCTGCCCGAAATGTACAAATTTGTTCCCGCAACTATCCTTGCAGAAATCTCGAAAACTTTTATTTCAAGCTCATCTGTCACAACTGTCTCAAGACAAAAAGGCCCGATTATTCCTCCGAAAAGCTCCAAAGATTTCTCAACAACTTTTTTACCCATTTCAAATACTTTTGGTAGCAAAGATTCTCTTATTACAATGGGTATATTTCCCGTAACAACAAAGGATGGCTGTATGCCCATTTCCTCCAGTTCAGATAT
This sequence comes from uncultured Thermoplasmatales archaeon, assembly GCA_964612535.1. Classification (GTDB taxonomy): domain Archaea; phylum Thermoplasmatota; class E2; order UBA202; family JdFR-43; genus JdFR-43. The sequence continues at coordinate 6,742 of CAZTDS010000009.1, read as the reverse complement.
TGAGCCGAGACGATGAGCCTCATCAATATTTGCCTCATCTCTCCTGTCTATAGAAAGAACCTCCAGACTGCCTTTGGCCACTCTGTATCCATCTTTTTTGATGGGGGAGTAAAAATAATGGATGTAATAGCGTGTGCCTATCAGAAATTCCTGAATTATATATGGCTTTGTGGTATCTATTTTACGTTTAAAATCCTGATAACTTTTTGCGATGAAAAACCCTTTTCCTCCTTTAGCCCCGTAATATTTCACTATGACTGGCTTGTTTATATCTTTCGCATCTTCAATAATCTCTGGCATTTTTAAACCGGCTCCTTCAAGCCATTGCCTCTCCTTTTCTCTATCAGATTCCCATTCAAGCACAGCTTTATTCCCGAAAGTCGGTATCTTCAGTTTCAAAAAATTGTCCGCACCCATGTATTCAACGAAGGAGCCATGAGGCACAATTATGGCATTTTTTTCATATAGCTTTTCGGCATACTCATTTATTCTTTTATAGCTATCAACAATTATGAATTCATCTGGTTTGGCGAGAGGAAAGGCATCATAAAAGGCAGGCCGCTCTTTTATTGCTATGCCTATACTCCTGAATCCCTCCTTTCTTGCTCCATTAAAAATTTGAAGGCTCGAATGCGAGCAGGCTGTTGCTATTGAAATGTTATTTTTATCATACCCGCTGATTATTTCTTCTATCCCCATTACCCATTATATTCTAGCAATTTTTAAAAATTTTCTTTTACAGCCTGCTTCCCAAGTAAAAACTCATAAATGGATTTATTATATAGTATCATGAGGTTGTATGATATTATGAGTAGAATTGAAAGAGAACTTGATGAGTTGAGAAGAGCAATGGGAATGGTTGCTATAAAAAAGAAGCCAGCATGCGACATAATTGATGAAGGGGATAAAATTACCGTGCTAATCGATTTACCCGGCTTTAAAAAGAATGATATTGATGTGGAAATAGGGGAAAAATATGTTAAGGTGAGGGCTGAGAGGAAGGAAAAAGAAAGTAAAAATTACATGCTTCAGGAGAGAATAAGGAATTTCTACAGATTCATTGAATTGCCCGTAGATGTAAAGGAAGGAGAGGCAAAGGCAAAATTCAGGAACGGAGTGCTGGAAATTACACTGCCAAAAAGGGAAGGAAGAAAAGGAAAGAAGATAAAAATAGAATGATCGTTGCCATTTCTCCAGGCAAGGTTATACTTCTTGGTGAGCATGGAGTAGTGTATGGCAAGCCATGTCTTACTGTAGCTATTTCTTTAAAGGCGGCGGTAAATGTTGAAAGCAGTAGAGAATACATGGTAAATGACATGCCTCTCGATGAAAAAAAGCATTCATACATAAAGAAGGCGATAGATGTGGTGGGGCTGGATAAGCCTGTTTCATTTTCCACTTTTTCCCAGATTCCTTCTGCCAGTGGATTGGGCTCCTCCGCTGCCATCACAACTGCATGCGTGGCGGCGTTGCTGGCGATGAAGGGCATCGATAGCCAAGAGGAGGTGGCGAGGAAAAGTTTTGAAGTGGAGTATGAGGTGCAGAATGGGGCAAGTCCTAACGACACTTCAGCCTGCACACATGGAAAAGCCATTCTTACGTGGGAGAAGGAGATGAACGGATATCTCTGGAAGATTGAAAAGGAGGGCAGAAAATGGTTTGTATATCCTGTTGAGGCCAGAGAAATGAAACTTGTTATAGGGCATACGGGCGTAAAATCGAAGACACCTCTCCTCATAAAAAAGGTGAGAAAATTTGTCGAGCATTCATCTTTTGGAAAGGAACTTATTGAAGAAATGGAGGCATTGGTGCTCGAAGGCAAAAAATCGCTCGAGAGAAATGACATGGTGCGGCTTGGAGAAATAATGAATAAAAATCAGAAAATTCTTCATACACTGGGGGCAAGTTCCAAAGAAATAGAAAAACTCTGCGATGCAGCTATAAAAGCGGGTGCATATGGAGCAAAACTCACGGGCGCAGGAGGCGGAGGGAGCATCGTAGCCATAGCAGATGATGCTAAAAGGGTGGCGGAGGTAATAGAAAGCAGGGGAGGAAAGGCATATATTGTTAATATGGCAAAAGAGGGAATAAAAATCTGGAAATAGAATTTTATATATCTTTGCCATTCCAGAAACATGAAAAAAGATTTAATTTCAATGCTGGATGTGAGGGAGGACTTAGAAAAAATTATAGAGCATGGCATAGAAATGAAGAAGGGCAACTATGAAAAATTCATGGAAGGGAAAACAATGGCAATGATTTTCGAAAAATCGAGTACGAGAACGAGGGTATCCTTTGAGGTTGCAATGGAGAAACTTGGCGGACATGCAATATTTCTCAGCAAAAATGATATACAGCTTGGTAGAGGAGAGACAATAGAAGATACTGCGAAGGTACTCAGCAGATATGTTGATGTGATAATGTATCGTGCTTTCAGCCATGAAAATATGAAGGAACTTGCAAGACATGCAAGTGTGCCAGTGATAAATGGTCTGGATGATGAAGAGCATCCTTGCCAGGTTATAGCTGATTTGATGACCATAAAGGAAAAGAAGGGAAGGCTTGCCGGCCTCACGCTTGTTTATTTTGGAGATGGGGATAACAACATGGCTCATTCCCTTCTCCTTGGATGTGCAATTGCTGGAATGAGGATGCGCATTGTTGCCCCCAAAAAATTCTGGCCCAGGGAATATTATGTGGAAAAAGCTAAGGAGCTTGGAGGAGAGGTTGAGATAGAAGAGATAGGCGAGGATGCTGCACGTGAGGCGGATGTGATTGTAACAGATACATGGGTTTCAATGGGTGATGAGGCTGAAAAGGAGGAGAGATTGAAGATTTTTAAGGGATATACAGTTGATGAGAAAATAATGGCCCAGGCAAAACCGGATGCAATTTTTATGCACTGCCTGCCTGCATACTATGGATATGAGGTAACGAAAGAAGTAGCTTACAGTAATCAATCAGTAATATTTGATGAGGCAGAAAACAGACTATGGGCCCAGATGGCTGTGCTGAAATGGCTATTTGAATAAAAAATTGATTTGCTATATCAAACTTAAATCCTCCACCTCAACGTTTTCCACGCCCTCAACGCCCTTTATTTTTTCAATGAGTTCATCTGGACTCTGATCAGGTATTATTATTTGTAAAACAAGCGCCTTCAGCCCAAATGCAATGGGCTTTATTTCAGCATTTACGAGCTGAGCATATTCTGGCAGCACACCCGTTACCTTTCCTTTAAATTCTTCCATATCAATTCCCGCATCGTTTGGCATTACCCTTAATTTCATTCCAACCTTTCCCATTTTATCACGGCCCCTCAAATCCACATTCCGGACATTTATATTCTGCAGATTGACTCCTGCAAATATTGCATCTCTTTATGATATAGCCGCATTCCGGACAGGGGAACTGAACACAACCCTCTTCCGCCAGCCCCCGCCCGCAGGTGATGCATCGTCCTTCAATCATTGCTAAGGTATGAGGAAGGTATATTTTAAATTTTTGTGGATGTGGATGCGGACAACCGCTCCTGCTTTACTTCATTCATCTCCTGCCTTAATTGGCCAAATACTGAAGTGTTCTATATGTGCATCATTGATGCATCATCCATCAATTGCAGTGGAAATAAAGGGGGGTGAAGATGTTTGGCTACACCTGCACCTCAATGTTTATATATGTTATATTAATATTTCTGTGGAGGAAATTCTCAGGGCGCTGACAGAATACGCCATCTTCAAACTCGACAGAAAGGGCATCATTGAGGAAGCATATAATTTTGAGGAGGAAGTTGGGGGAGAAACGCTTTTAAATATTGTCAGCGAAGAGGATAGAAAAAGAGCAGCAAAACTTTTCATCGATGCCATTCAAACTGGAAAGGCAGAGGGAATAATAAGGCTGAGAAAAAATGATTCATATCAGATTTTTGATTTTAGATTTCTTAAAATAGAGGATAGCATTTATGTTATAGCAAAGGAGATAAGGAAGGAAAAGCCATCTTTCATAACAGATTTTCTCGGCAACGTTATATATGCAGGAGAGGAGTGGAAAGCGCTAGATGGGAAAAATTTATTTGATGTTGTTGAGGACAGAGAAAGTTTCATGAATGCAATAAAGACAGCCATTGAGGCAGGAGAATATGAGGGTAACGTATCAATAAATGAAAGGAAAGCAAAAATAAGGATAAAAGCCACTCAATGGCTGGAGTTTTTCATTGAAGAGGACATTTACCGGCTCCTCGAAGAAATATTAGATTCTAAAAACATTGGAGAAATTTTTGAGAGGATAAAAAAAGTCATGGATTATATAGGCATAGAATATTATCTGAGGCTTTTTGATATGGAGGCTGGGGGAAAGGGAGAGGCGTTTCATTCATTCAATATTTTGAAAAGAAGCGAGGTTGTGGGAGAAATTGAGGTATTTGAAGAAATCAATGATTTGCAACGCCAGACGCTGCAATTCCTTTCGATGGTTGCATCTAAAGCTATCGAGGGACTTGAAAATATAAATGCAATTTTGCAGGACTTTGCAATTTACAAGATAAATGATGATGGGCGAATAATTTATGTGAATGAGAAATTTGAAGAAGTAACAGGTTATAAGGCGGAGGAGATAATCAATAAAGACATTGCAAATTTTGCAGAAAAAAGAGAAGAATTCATGAAAGAGCTTGAGAAAGGATATGTTGAGAATTTTATTGCAAAATGGAAAGGAAAGGGGAAGGAAATAATTGCGAAGGAATGTGCAAGGAAGGTGAATGGAGAGACTGTAGCCATACTTGAAGATGTAACATATGAAAAAGAAAAGGAAAGGGAGGCAGAATTTTATAATTCAGTGCTTCGCCATGACATATTCAATAAAAATGAGATTGCCCTCGGCTATCTTGGCTTGCTGGAAAAAACCAATCTCACCAAAAAGCAGAAGGCATATATACAGAAGATAAAGGAAGTTATTGGAGATGCAAATAAACTCATTGAAAATGTGAGAAGGGCCGAGGAAATAAGGAAGGCAAAAGGAGAGTTGAAAAATGTAAATGTGTGGCGTGTTGTTGAAAAAATATGCAAGACCTATGAGGAAGAGGCAAAGAAATATGGAATCGAAATTGAATGCAGCGTTGATGATGTGGAGGTAATCGCCGACGAATTTCTGGGCGAGATATTTTCAAATCTCATAAAAAATTCAATTCAACATGCAGAATGCAGCACTATAAAAATACATGGTGAAAAGGAAGGCGAGTTCTACAAAATTTATTATGAGGATAATGGAAAGGGCATCGATGAAAAATACCGCGATAAAATCTTCGAGGAGGGCTGGCGGCTTGGCGGGAGCGGGAGCGGTTTGGGACTTTATATTGTGAAGAAGCTTATGGTGAGATATGGCGGGAAGGTGGAGGTTGAAACAGGCGCTGGGAAGGGAATGAAATTCGTGTTGTATTTTAAAATGCCCCGTAAAAAGGGGAGGGCGGATTTCCTCAAAATTAGAATTTAATCTTCTTCTATTGGCTGGAGTGTGTTGAAGAGTTCTTCTACGTCTATAACAACGAATTTTGGATATGTGGCTGGAGAAATTTTGCATTTGAATTGGGTGGCATATGCGACGCTTTCCCTGCTTATCACTCCAGAAATTTTAAACGTCGCTTCCTTTCCCTCAAAATTTATCTCGCCGTCGGTTACTTCAACAATAACTCCTTCTGCCTCTATTTTTCCAGTTGGCATCATAACAATTTCCAAATCAAAAATGCATTCTCCAAGGCGTTTGCCATTCTCTATTACATCTCCTATACCCGTGTGAAGTCCAAGGAGTTCGCTCCTATCCATGGTGATAAATTCATTCCTGTATAAAAATTCTATTCCTCAGATACCAGCGAACTGGATATGGTATCAAAATAAGCCACATGATTATTCCGCCAATGATAGCAACGATGCCATTAAAATTTGTGAATGCATAGCCGAAATATATCAGGGAAATGACAGGCAGCACAATGACAACATAAAATATGAAGATTGCATCCTTCATCCAGTTTTTCATGAAATGTAATAAGGAAAGAGAATAAAAAGAAATCGATTATTCACTATGGCAACGTTTTAATATTGTAAAAATATTAGACTAATAATGATACAATTTGTTGATAGAGAAAGGGAACTTGAATACCTAAACGGAATATGGGAGGAAAATGCCTTCCGACTTGTTATTCTATATGGAAGGAGGAGGGTGGGAAAAACTGAATTATTGAAAAAGTTTCTTGAAGGAAAGAGAGGAGCATACATCCTTTTAACCAATGAGTCTATGAGAGAAAATATAAAATATATAAAAGATGCATTGGCAGATGCTTTGCAAGAGGAATATATAAGAAAGCTTGAAGTTGAAAATCTTTATGATCTCTTTAAATTCGTGAAATTTGGAAAGAAAAGATTTGTTATCATACTCGACGAATTTCCTTTCCTTATGGAAATAAATCCTGGAATTTTGTCAACATTTCAAAAGATAGTTGATGAGATTCTATCAAAAACCAATGTTATGCTTATTTTGTGTGGCTCTTCTCTCTCCATGATGGAGCAGGATGTTATTGGATATAGAAGCCCTTTATATGGAAGAAGAATAAACATATGGAAAGTTCAACCATTCGATTTCAAAACCATATACAATATAATAAAAGATATTGAGAAAGCATTGGAGGTGTATTTTGTCTTTGGAGGCATACCTTATTATCTTTCTTTTTATGAGGAGTCCATCTCTCTAAGAG
>CAZTDS010000008.1:6976-23919 GCA_964612535.1 uncultured Thermoplasmatales archaeon | reverse complement strand
GAGTACGGAAATTATTTCGCCCTGCTGTTTTACCAAACAGTATGGTGAAATTGACAAATGCAAAAATAAAATGGATAGTGAAGCATGTGGAAAATGGAGATATCACAACTAGGCAAGCAGCAGATACATATAATGTGTCTATAAGGAGAGTGCAGCAGTTGGTGAAAGAATATAGAGATAAAGGTAGGGTACCAACATTAAATAAAAATAGAAGACCAAAAACTTATTTGACCGAAGAACAGAAGAAAATAATAGATGAGGTATGGAATGAAATGAAAGTTGGAGCAAGATTGTTATATTATGAGATAAGGAGGAGAGGTTACAAAATCCCTCATAATAAAATACATTCATATCTTAAGGAAACAGGAAGAACAATTCCAAATCCTAAGAAACAAAAGAGAAGGAAAAGATGCAGGTATGAAAGGAAATTTTCATGCAGTTTGATACACGGGGACTGGCATAGAAGAAGTATTGATGATCTATATGCTATTGTATGGTTAGATGATGAAGCTACAACAGAATATTCTATCCAAACATTACAAGAGGCTCAAGAGAAAGCAAGGCAATTTAATGCAACAATATGTGAGGTGAATACTGATAGAGGAGTACAATTTTACTCAACTAAGGATAAGCCTTCAAAATTTGAGGAATATTTGAAGGAGCAAGGAATAAGATATATTCCTTCTCGTAAAAGCAATCCTCAAACAAACGGAAAGTTAGAGAGGTTTTGGTATGAATATGATAAACATAGATCTTCTTTTGAAGATATACAGCAATTCATTGATTGGTACAATGCAAGGATACATGGTGCCTTATGGCTGGAAATTGGAGAGAAACCAAAGGAAGCATTCATAAGAAAGCTTCCTCCTGAAAATTTATTAGGCTTATTCATGGGAATGATGGAGAGATAAAATGAAAGAAAAAGAAATAAAATTAAATAGACGAAAAAATATCCGTACTCAACACGCCCTCGAAACACCAAGAAAAATATATATACCCCCTGAGATATTAGAAATTGCTCTTTTGGGGTGTGGTTTATGGAAATGGAAAACAAAAAGGGCACAACGACCTTAGGGCTTGTGTTTAAAGATGGCATAGTAGCTGCTGCCGAACATCGTGCTACCATGGGCACTCTCATCGCCCATAAGGTAGCGAAGAAAATATTCAAAATAGATGAGCATATGCTCCTCACCACCGCCGGCTTGGTTGGCGACGCCCAGCTGCTGGCGAGGTTTCTGAGAGTGGAAGCCGAGCTTTACAAGCTTGAAAGAGAGGGGCCAATGCCTGTGAGGGGTGCAGCAACCCTAATGGCGAATATACTCAATCAGCGAAAATTTTATCCGTATTATGTTCAGCTTATAATAGCAGGCGTTGATAATACTGGCCCGCATATATTCTCGCTCGACGCAGCGGGAGGAGCTATCGAGGATATATATACAACAACCGGTTCAGGCTCACCTTATGTATTTGGAGTATTGGAGGATAATTACAGAAAGGACATGACAGAGGAAGAGGCGATAGATTTGGCTATCCGTGCCATGACTGCGGCGATGAAGAGAGATGCTGCCTCAGGCGATGGAATGGATGTTGTTGTGATTACAAAGAAAGGATATAGGGAGTTAAGCGATGAGGAAATTGAAGAAAGAAAAGAAAAGTTGGGATTATAAGTTATATTCATGCCAGCAGAAGACCTTTTGAGGAAAATAGAAGAGGAAATTAAAGCAACAATTCCAGCAGACATAAGGATAACGGATATAGAGTTTGAAGGAGCAGAGCTTGTAATATATACGAAAGATCCAGAGAAGATAGCTGAGAAAAGCGACCTCATAAAACAGCTAGCCAAAAAACTGCAGAAGAGAATAGTTGTAAGGGCGGATCCTGCAGTGCTTGAAGACATAGAAACGGCAGAGAAGAAAATAAGAGAATTGGTGCCAGAAGAAGCAAAGATTGTCAACATATATTTTGAGCCAGATGTTGGAGAGGTTACAATAGAAGTTGAAAAACCAGGTGTGGCCATAGGTAAAAAAGGAGCACTCCTGAATGAAATAAGAAAGGCGATTGGCTGGACTCCAAAGGTTATAAGGGCTCCTCCAATGCCATCGAAGACCGTGCAGGATATCCGCCGCTACCTCCGTATGGTAGCCGACGAAAGAATAAATTTCCTCCGCCGCCTCGGCAGGCGGCTGCATCGCGGCACAAGTGAGGGAGAAAAATGGATCAGGATAACATCGCTGGGCGGCTATAGGGAGGTTGGCAGGAGTTGCACGCTTCTTTCCACACCCGACAGCAAAATACTCATTGACTGCGGAATAGATGTTTCATCACCAGATAACGGCTCTCCATATCTTCATCTGCCAGAAGTTCTTCCTCTGGATAGTATAGACGGCGTAGTCGTTACCCATGCCCACCTAGATCATTGTGGGCTTGTGCCATTGCTATTTAAATATGGTTATGATGGCCCAGTCTATACCACGTATCCAACCAGGGATGTAATGGTTTTGCTTCAGATGGACTATCTGCGTGTATGTGCCGACGAAGCCAAAAAGCCGCCTTATAGCTCGGAACATATAAGAAAGGAAATTGTTAATACAATCCCGCTTAATTATGGAGATACAACAGATATTGCCCCCGATATTCGCCTTACAATGCATCGTGCCGGCCACATACTCGGCTCGGCAATATGTCATTTCCATATTGGCGACGGCCTGTATAACATTGCCTTTTCAGGAGATATAAAATATGAGAAGACGTGGCTTTTTAGTGCGGCTGCCACCCATTTTCCACGCCTTGAAGCTTTGGTGCTCGAAGCCACCTATGGAGGAAAAAACGACATCCAGCCATCACGCAAAAAGGCTACGGAGCAGCTTAAGGAGATTGTTAAGAAAACACTTGAAAGTAAAGGCAAGGTTCTTATACCTGTGTTTGCCATTGGACGTTCCCAAGAAGTTATGATTGTTCTCGAGCATTTAATGAGGGAGAAGGAGATACCGGAGGTGCCAGTATATCTGGATGGAATGATATGGGAGGCAACCGCCATCCATACGGTATATCCTGAATATCTCAATGCCGATTTAAGAAAGAAAATATTTCAGGAAGGGGAAAATCCGCTTATGGCGGATATATTTGAAAGAGTGGATAGCTATGATAAAAGGCGGGAAATAATAGATGATAAGGATCCCTGTGTTGTTCTGGCTACAAGCGGTATGCTTAATGGTGGCCCTGTCATGGAATATTTCAAAGCATGGGCTGAAGGGGAGAGAAATACTCTTGTATTTGTGGGCTATCAGGCAGAGGGAACTCTTGGTAGAAAAATACAGAAGGGATGGAAAGAAGTTATGATTGGAGATAAAGTTATCAAAATAGAGATGAATATTGAAACATGCGAGGGATTTTCTGGGCATTCAGACAGAAAACAGCTCATGAACTATGTTCGCAATCTCTCACCGAAGCCCAAGAAAATAATTGTGAATCATGGAGAAGAGTCCAAATGTCTTGATCTGGCTTCGAGTATTCACAAGAAATACGGGATAAGTACTCTCGCCATAAAAAATCTTGAGACAGTAAGATTTAGGTAATAATTTATAAATAAACAAACAATTATACTCTCAAGGTGAATGGTCATGGTAGGCAAGAAACTCGCATTTGTAGTGGCGATAATATTCTGTTTTATGGTAAATATAAACATATTATCTTCCGGGGCTGAAACAGGAGTAAAAGTTGCATTCATGTATGAAGAAAAAGAGGACATAATGAATTTTACAGCCCTCATTGATGCATCTAATTATACGTGGGATTTTGGAGATGGAACAGTTGCATATGGAAAATATGTGAGCCATATTTATGCTTCACCTGGTATCTACACTGTAAAATTAACTGTTAAAAAAGGAGATGATATTGAAACATATACACAAAATATAACCACCGATAACATTCCTCCAACTGCCGATTTTTATTACTCACCTGAATATCCATATACGTTGGTGACCATCTTTTTCTTCGATAATTCTTCAGATAGTGATGGAGATATAATAAACTGGACATGGGATTTTGGAGATGGAAGCATAAGCTATGAAAGAAATCCCACGCATGTTTTCACAAAAGCTGGAAAATACAATGTTACGCTTACAGTTGTAGATAATGATTTTGAGGCATCTCATGTAACTAAACAGGTTATCGTGAGAAATAGAGAACCTGTGGCAAAATTCTACTGGACAAGGGAAGAGAATATAATAAGATTCCATGCCAACTACCCATATGATCCATCATATGATCCAGATGGTAGCATAGTGAATTATACGTGGGATTTTGGAGACGGGAGCAAGGGCTATGGTTCATGGGTAGAGCATGAATACGTTGCTGATAAATTATATAATGTCACTCTCACCGTAATAGATGATGATGGCGGCATCGCCACCTTTACGAGGCAGATTCATAGTTATAACAAACTTCCTGTGATGGAATTTGAATATACTCCCTCTGAACCAACAGATTTGGATAATATAACATTCAAGAGCAAATGTTATGATTCTGATGGCAGCATAGTGAATTACACGTGGGATTTTGGAGATGGAAGCAAGGGCTATAATGAAACGGAAGTGCATCGTTATAGCGATGATGGCCACTATACTGTATGGCTCTGGGCAATAGATAATGAAGGAGCATTTAATGCCACACAAGAAACAATCCATGTAAGAAATGTTCCTCCTGTAGCAAATTTCACCTGGGAACCCCTCTATCCATTTCCGGGAAAGAATATCACATTTAATGCAAGCCTGAGCTATGATCTGGATGGAGATATTGTTGTATGGCAGTGGGATTTTGGAGACGGAAGCGTTTCAGAGGGCATGATTGTTAATCATTCATATTCTGGAAATGGTTTTTACAATGTTACGCTTACAGTCACAGATGATGATGGGGCGAAAACAAATGTAACAAAAACCCTCTTTATAGCCGATTTTTATGTTGATGAAAATGTTTATGACCCAGCCAACCACACCTGGAATAAAATTCAGGATGCAATAGATAATGCCACAGATGGTGCCCTCATATTTGTAAGGAAAGGCACATATTATGAAGACGTGGTTGTGGATAAAAGCGTTCGATTGCTGGCAGATGGGGCAAAATTAATTGGAGAAAATATTTCCTTCCTGATTTTGGCCGATGACGTTATCATTGAGAATTTTGCTGTTGAAAATGCTGTGAGGGGAATCGTTATAGAAGGCAACGATGCACACATTCTAAATTGTTCGTTCAAGAACCATGAAATAGCAATCACAATAAACGGTAGCTCAAATATACTCGAAGAGGTGGTAGCGATGGCATCGAATGCATCTCTTATAATAAATGGGGAGGAAAATGCAGTAGGAAACGGCAGTTTCCATGGCAACTTATATGGTTGTAAATTGAAGGGAAAATATAATGAAATTACATTTTCCGCATTTTCTGGCTTATATGGTGTATATGTCGGCGAGGAGGAAAACAGTATTTACAACAATTATGTGACGAATAGCATCTATGGAATATATGTTGCGAAGGAAAGTTTAATAGAAAACAATACAATAGAAGGATGTTCCTTCGGATTATATTCAGCAACGAATTTCATCCTATACTACAACAAATTTATTGATAACACATATGGCATAAAATCATCAGTTTCATTCACAATCGATAGCTCATATTTCCTCAACAACCAGATAGGCATTTCTGGAGAAGTAGAGGCATACAACATCCTCATATATGGCGGAGAAAAAGGATTAAGCATCGATAAAGGAATGATAAAAGATAGCATCATTGAGGGAGCTGATACAGGCGTAGATGTTACCCAAAATGTTTCGCTCCAGAATATTACAATAAGGGGCTGCAACGAGGGCATAGGCGGCGGGGGCGTAGCGGAAATAATGGGAGGCATATTTGAAGAAAATGGTGTTGGTGTTGCAGTAAATGCAACAATAATAAATTCCTCTTTTGTAAGAAATCAGTGGGGAATTAAATCGCTTAACTTTGCCACATATAATTCTACATTTGAAGAAAATGGATACGGTGTGTTGTGCATGGAGACTGGCAGCGTAATAAATAGCACATTTGCCAAAAATGAGATTGGAATAGATGTTAAGGAAGGAAGCTGCATCATTTATGGTAATGTGCTTACTGGCAACGATTTTGCCATCCTTATAGAAAGCCAGCATAACAGTATCAGGAATAATATGATAGAGAATAATACATATGGCATAAGAATAATGTTTGCATCCAATAACATTATGGCTGAAAATTACATGGAAAACAACACATATAATTTTGATATAGAGGGCAGCCAAATTGAGCATTTCTATCAGCAAATAGATACGAGCAATATGATAAATGGCAAAGAAATGCTGTATTTGATAAATTCATCTGATTTTGAAATAAATGGCGGATATGGCTATCTCGCCCTTATAAACTGCAGCAATATCATTGTTACAAATATTGATATCTCTTACAATGGAGAAGGCATATTGATTGTTTTCTCCCGGAATATAACCTGTATAAATTGCTCTTTCTCCAAGAATATAGATGGGGCATATGTGTTAAATGCAGAAAATATAAATCTTGAAAATGTTGCAGCCTCAGAAAATAATGACGGTGTATCGTTCAAATCGTCTCACAGGATAAGCATAAAGAATTCATCATTCAGCGGGAATTCAAGGGCAATAAATCTTTTCTACATGGAAAAGGAGCAGGCAGAGGGGGCGATAAGCGGAAGCACACTTTCCAACAATCAGCTCGGCATTAATGTGGAGAATCTCATGGGCCTTGAAATTGAAAACACCAGTTTTACAAATAATGAAAAAGCAATGCGAATATTTAATGCAGAAGTTGAAATAAATGGATGTGTATCAAACGATTCACTGGGAATAGATGCGGTATATGGAAATATTGTGATAAACAACATGCTGTTCCTTTCCAATGTAGGTATTCAGTTATTTTCATCCAATGCTTATTTAAATAGCATCACAATAAATGGCTCCGCAACAGGAATAGCGGGCAAAAATTCTTTCGTTGAGATATTTAACAGCACATTTATATACGCCCAGCAGGCTATATCGATAGAAAACTGCACCATCCATATTTTCAATACCACATTTATGAAAAACGACTATGCTGTTAAATGTTCCACAGGATATGCCATCGTAAATAAAAGTAAATTCACCGATAATGAATATGGCATTTATATGGAAAAGGGCAATGGAAGTATTTTAAATGGTCTCTTCTCTTCAAACGAGTGTGGCATTTATATAAACTCCTCTAAGGCTAATATAGTAAATGCAACAGTATATGAAAACAACCATGGTGTAACGCTATCTTCTTCCTTGTGTAAAATTGAGGGCGGCGTATATTACAACAACAGCGTAGCCATAGAAGTATATGGCAACAATAATTCAATAAATGAAATCCTGTTCCATCATAACGGAAAAGCTGTAATTATAGAAGGCGAGGAAAATGAGGTAATAAATTCATCATTCTGGAAGAATTTATACGGTGTGGTTGCTTACGGAGAGGACAATACCATATATCATAACAATTTCGTCTATAACGTGGAAAATGCCATTGATTACGGAGAGAACATCTGGAACATATCCTATCCAATAGGAGGAAATTACTGGTTCGATTATGCAGGAGAGGACCATTACATGGGGAAAAGGCAGAATGAGAGCGGGAGCGATGGAATAGGAGACATACCTCATGAAATATATGGTGGCTTTGACTACTATCCTCTCATGGATTACGCCACGAATGCAGCCACCATACCCAACGAAGTACCTATTGCAGACTTTTATTTCTATCCATCCTCACCCTACTCACTTGAGGAAATTACATTTATAGATACATCCTACGATGAGAATGGATACAGCGATATAGTTGCGTGGCTCTGGGATTTTGGAGACGGAAATATCAGCCATGATAAGAATCCAAAACATGTTTATGAAAAGGCTGGGATGTATAATGTAACGCTTACCATAACAGATAAAGCTGGAGCAAATAGCAGTATCACAAAACAGATTATCATCGCAAATAATCCTCCAATAGTCAATTTCACATGGCAACCACAGCAGCCTTTATCATACACACTCATCGATTTCAATGCTTCCGGCAGCTATGATTTAGATGGCTTTATTACCAACTACACATGGGATTTTGGAGATGGAAGTGTCGCATATGGAGAAGTTGTGACGCATAAATATGCGAAAGCAGGAACATATAAAGTGATACTTAAAGTTACAGATAATGAGGGTCAGGAGGGAGCTATAGAAAAAATTATTGAAGTGGAGAACAGACCACCTGAGGTAACCTTCATATTTACTCCTGAAGAAGCAAAGGTTGGCGAGGAAATAAACTTCACCGATTTATCCTCGGATCTTGATGGAGAGATAGTTGAATGGAGATGGGATTTTGGAGATGGAACTATTGTTTATGGAAAGGATGTGAGTCATAAATATAACGAGGCTGGAGAATACACAGTAACATTATATGTGAAGGACAATGAAGGAGCAAAAGCGAATTACAGCATGAAGGTGAAAGTGGTTGAAAAGGAGACACCTGGCTTCGGCATCATTGCCATATTTATTGCATTGGCTATTGTTGCAATGACAACAAGGCGATTGAAAAAATTTAAGTAAGTATATATATTGGTGTTGTAATGTCTAAGGCAATGAAAAAAGACGACAAGAAAACAAAGGCAAAACGGGACGATTTGAAAAAGAAATTGGAGGAGTTGGAAGAAGCTCTTCGCTACAATGAAGCCATGCTCGAAGAGATTTATGAAACTCAGGAATCATTATTTCCAATTTTTGCTGACCTCGTCAAATTAATAAGTCGATTGTACAAGGAAATGAAAATTGAGGATGAGGAATTGAAGGGATGTATAAACAGGCTAAAAGAAACATTTATGGATGAAAGTGAGAATGTGTTGAAGAAATATTTCAGGGATAATGACGACTTTACCGTTGCATATACGTGAAGTAGCGGAGAGGATTGCTCGGGAAATAGAGAAGGGCAATATAAAAAACAAGCAGGATTTGCTTAAATACAAAAAATTTTTATCAAGAATTTACAAACTGAAGAGGATACCATCTGATGCAGAAATTCTTGCTCAGATAGATAATAAGGAAAGGAGAGAAAGAGTAATAGGGGTGTTGCAGCGGAAGCCAGTGAGGACAATTTCTGGAGTGGCTATAGTAGCTGTAATGACTTCCCCACATGAATGTCCCCATGGAAGATGTATTCCGTGTCCCGGCGGCCCCCCATATACGCCGCAGAGCTACACCGGCAAGGAGCCTGCTGCTTTGAGGGCGGCGAGAAATAAATTTGATCCTTATTTACAGGTAAAAGACAGAATAAAGCAATTGCAGCTAATAGGGCATCCAACTGATAAGATAGATATGATTGTGATGGGAGGGACGTTTCCAGCAAGAGATTTTCTTTATCAGGAATGGTTTATAAAAAGATGTTACGATGCCCTAAACATGAGGGAGGCAAAAACTCTTGAGGAAGCAAAAAGGTTTAACGAAGAGGCGATGCATAGATGCATAGGGCTTACGATAGAAACCCGCCCCGACTGGTGCAGGATTCAGCATATTGACAAAATGCTTGAGTTGGGTGCGACGAGAGTTGAAATTGGCGCTCAAATTCTCGATGATAGCGTGCTCGAAAAGATGCAGCGAGGGCATACAACCCATGACACCATTCTGGCGACACAGTTAGCCAAAGATGCTGGTCTCAAGATATGTTATCATATAATGCCTGGTTTGCCGGGAAGTGATTATGAAAATGATTTGAAATGCTTTCAAAAGATGTTTAGAGATCAGCGTTTCCGTCCGGATATGCTCAAGATATATCCAACACTTGTTGTGAAGCCCTCATTGCTATATGAAATGTGGAGAAGAGGAGAGTATAAGCCTCTTACTGAAGAAGAGGCTGTTGAACTGATAGCTGAGATGAAAAAATATGTGCCGGAGTGGGTTAGAATACAGCGTATTGAAAGAGACATTCCATCGTATTTAATCGAAGAGGGTATAAAAAAGAGCAATTTAAGGCAGCTTGTTCATGAAAAGCTTAGGGAAATGGGGGAGGAGTGCAGATGCATAAGATGCAGGGAAATAGGACATAAAGCAACAAAAAATGATGATTTCGAGCTTAAAAAGAGAGAATATATAGCGAGCAGCGGAAAAGAGATATTTCTCTCTATTGAAAATGATGAAACCATAGTTGCCTACTGCCGCCTCAGGATTCCATTCAATCCGCATCGTTTTGAAATGGAAAATGCTGCTGTTGTTAGGGAGCTTAAGGTGCATGGTGCAATGGTGGAGATAGGTAAAAGAGACGATAGCAAATGGCAGCATCGGGGCTATGGAAAAATTCTTATGGAAGAGGCTGAAAGAATAGCCATGAAGTATAAAAAAGAGAGACTCCTTGTTTTAAGTGGAGTGGGAGCAAAACCATACTACAGAAAGCTGGATTATTACGACTATGGCATTTATATGGCAAAGGATTTAGCTGAATAGTGAAATATATGGATGTATCAGATATACTGCTGCCGCAATTATGTAAAAGCCAGCGAGTGTTAAATAAAATGCTGCCCATAATTCATTATTTTCCAAGCTTATTCGTGAGAAATCCATTTTAAAGAGCTTATACAGCATCCACATCGTTGGAATTAAAAGAATGAATAGGGCGGTCATTTCTGCGGGGAGCAGACCAGCCTTTATATATATGGCGAGAAGGAAAAAACTGAAAAAGGAAAGGATGGCTATTATTTTCGCCAGTTTCTCCAATCCGTGATATACGGCGGGTGTCATTATTCCAAATTTTCTATCTCCCTCAACATCATTTATATCTTTTGTATTCTGCCATGCAAGCACCCACACTGCCATAACACTCCCCACGAGCCATGGAATTGCATCTCCTACATTCCCAAAAATGCTCCAGGCGGCGGGCATCGGCAGTAATCCTCGCGATATGGCAAGGGAGGTTGTATTTAACCATAGTCTCTTCTTAAGGCGGAATGGCTCAATGTTATAGAGAACTCCAGCCAGTAAAAATGCCACTATGAAAAAGCCATAGTAGATATTGATGGAGAAACCGATAAGTATTGAGATTATGGAAAAAAACCATGCCACAGCAAGCGCCTTCTCCTCGCTTATTTCGCCGCTTGCTATGGGGCGATACGTCTTGCCATTTGCTCTGTCTATTTCAACATCTTCGACCTGATTCATTACTTGCCCCACTGCCTGAGCAGAGGCAAGGGCAATTGATGCTAGAAAAACGATATAAAAATTCTGCCAGAAAAGCTGGAGTTCATTATATATTGCGAGCTGGAACAAGCTACCAAACATGACTGCAAGGAATGGTGCAATAAGAGTGAATGGTCTCACGAGCATAAACCATGCTCTCCACTTCATAAAACCCATATAGAACAATAAAACTATTGTTTTAAATATTGTGGTTCAAAAATAGAAAAAAGAGGGTTAAAAGATTTAGAACCAGTCAATGCCTCCAGCAAGCAACGCTTCTCCCATCAGGAACTGGAGTTTTGGTATTCCGTATCCTATCTTGCCAAAATCAATGTATATGCCGACGAATCCGCAGACCATCAATGTATGAGTGCCAACCATGTCCCAGTATTCAAGGCGAGGTGGCAGGAGATTTACGTTGACTGTACCCGTGTATCCGAATAGGAAATATTGCATTATTATTGGACGGAACATGAATCCGATGAATGCCTCGCCAGGATATAATGGAATCCATGAACATCCCCTTCCAAAGCTCACAATTGGAAGCAGGAAATCAATCTTTGGGTTCATCAGTTTGGTGAGAATCTTCATTATTGGAAAGCCAACTGGTATAAGACCGAGTTCTTGGAGTTTCTTAACGAATGCCTCAATTATCTCCATTGCCACACTCTTCTCATCATCATCGCTGTTTGGATCAGTAAGAACTTTAAGAGCATCCTCAACCTTAATAGCTTCCTTCTCTAGTTCGGTAACTTTCTTTTCTGATAATTCTATTACTCTAACTTCCTTGCCAAGAGGTGTAATAACGTTTGCCGTCACAGCTATCTTCTTGCCCTCATATCCTGCACTTGCTGCAAATGGTGTCGATACAAAAGCAACAACAAGCAATACCGCCGCTAACTTAGTCCCCCATCTCATTTTGTCCCACCTAAATATGAATACGCTACTCAATATTTATTTATTTCGATGGATGGTTGGAGCATCCATAAAAATTTCCCTTTTTATTACTATCTCCTCGGGGAGCAAAGGCATGAACTCAAAATCATATTTAATATCTAATAATACGAGGTTTTCTGCCGGCGCCACACCGAAGTTTGCCCTTTTTTTCTTTTCAAGAGCGTCAACTATATCATCGATGTTGATTTTTCCCTCCGCATATCTTGTCATGGCTGCAACAATCCTGCGTATTTGATTCCAGAGAAAAGACGGTGCTTCAAAGTCAATTTTTATGACATCTCCTTTTTTTATTACATCTATCCTATCCATCCTCCTCACAGGATTTCTTGCATCTACCCTTGCAAAGTATGAAAAATCGTGCTCGCCAACGAAAAGCCCTGCCGCCTCCTTCATCCTTCGAATATCGATTTTTTTTGCTGGAAGATAATATCTGTATATTTTTGTTCTGCAATATCTGGGATTAAATTTTTCATCAACTTCAGCATACCCAAAAACCCATATATTTTTCAATCCCTTCATAACCCTGATTGCATTTCCTCTACAGTTGAACGCTATTACATTTCCAAAGGCACTCACACCTTTATCCGTTCTTGCAGCATACTGGAATTTTGCTTCTTTCCTCCCTTTTATGATATTCGTTTTTTTCAGTCTTTTTATTATTTCCCCCTCCACTGTTTTCTTTCCCGGCTGCATGGCAAAACCACTGAAATGGCTGCCATCATAACCAACTTTTATGGCAACTCGCATAAGTTAAATACTCTTGCATATATTTAATTCGTGAAGAAGGAATACATATCCATCCTGTGCTGCCCATACTGTCATGGAGAGTTTGAGATTAAAATTGAGAAGGAAAATGAAAATGAAATAATAGATGGCAAGTTCATATGCAAAAAATGTGGAAAGGAATATGAAATAAAGGATGGTATACCCGTTCTAATGTGATTTTATCACTTTCGATATAACCACCGGCGGGAGTAAATATCCGTAGCTGGAAATTTTATCTGTCTCCTTTATTTCAATTCTAATTCCCTCAAATCTTTCCTCATATCTTTTCTTTATTTTTTCATAAATTTTATCCAGCCTTTTATTTCTCTCCTTAGGTACAACATAGATTACAACTTTATCCACACTTTCCTGAACAATCTGGAACTGCTTTATCCCGTAAAAATTCTCTTCCTGCATCACCTCACTTGGAATATATGTAAATGAAAGAGGAGGAATTATTTTCCCGGCTGGTGTAACAATGGCATGTGCTCGCCTTCCCTCAACTCTTCCTATACAATCTGTATTTATTCCGCATAAGCATCTTTCTGAAGCCCTGATATAATCGTCCATTCCAGTGTATCTTATTATAGGTGTTCCTTTGCCATAAAGCCTTGTAATAATTGCCCTGCCTATCTCACCGGGTGCAACATCCTCCATATTTTCATCAACAACCTCCACATAAACCATATCAGAATGAATATGGTAGCCTCCTTCTTTGCACTCAAATGCAACTGAGCCGGATTCAGTCGCCTCATACACATCGAAAACTCTTGCATTGAAAGCATCCTCTATATACCTCCTCGTTGCATCATCAAGCACACCTCCAGATGATGAAATGTATGATGGCGAGATATTTTTACCTATACCCTTTTCCACCTTCAGCATTGCAAGTATGTGGAGTATTCCCGGATATCCATTCAGAAATTCAGGCTCAAACTCGGCTATTTTCTCAGCCATTTCCGTCACCTCTTCATCAATGCTAATCAACTGCAAATTCTTTAGCAGGAGGACTTTCATTATAAACGAGGGTAGCGGGGAGGCAAAGGCGGCGTAGCCAGCCGTTCCGTATGCCAAATCTCCAATAACTGTAATCCTTGTTTTATTCCATTTGGCTCCATAAGCCTTAAGTATGCGAATATACGCGATTATATTTTTCATTACGGTGGAGTAATCAGAATATATAACGACGGGTTTCCCTGTCGAACCCGATGTAGCGAGTTTTATAGCTTTTGAAGTGAAATTTGATGGAATAATTCCGTGTGGAAAATTTCTCCTTATGTCATCCTTCGTTATTGGAGGAAGCTTTTTAATGTCCTCCATGCTTTTTATATCGTCTGGCTTTATTCCCGCCTCTCTGTACTTTTTATGATAAAGAGGCACATCATATGCATATTTTATCATTCGCCTTAGCCTTTTCAATTGCAGCTCCTTTATCTCCTCATAACTTTTCTTCCATACAATATCCACATCATATAGATAATCTTTCAGCAGTTTTAACAAAGCTTCTATCATATGTTGAAGATTGTAACCTCTTTACTCGCTTCAGCCTCATTTCCTGCGTTATCGCGGGCAACAACCTTTATCTCATGAGTAAAGAATGCTGGTTCGTCCCATACCCATTCATATGGCTTTGTTTTAATTTCCGCTTTCTTTTCATCATCCACATATACCATAATTCCTGCTATGCCTGAAAGGCCATCCATTGCATCAAAAACAAGGGTTATTTTTCCAATTATTATTGTTTCCTTTGTCGCCATAATTTCTTTATCCATTATATAGAGAAAGTTGCCAGGTTTTTCTATGGCCACATATGGTGGTTCTTCATCTGTTATCTCTCCTTCAGCTATCTTAAGAAGAGTTCCAACAATGAGACGTGTAACCCTTGTAGCATATTCCAAATCCATTTTGTCGATGGTATCATTTGATGAATGATAATAATCGTTAAATTGATACTCGTGGAAAAAGACAGCATCATAACCATTTTCTATGAAAAACCAGTGGTCGCTGCTCGCTCCCGCATTTCTTTCATATATGCTTAAATTCAGAGAGTAATTTGAAGATATTTCTCTTGCAACATCAGCAATCCATTTTGATCTCTCCACATCATATATTTTTACTTTGTTCTTCCCGATATCATCCCTGACATATCCAATCATATCAGCATTAATTACGGCAGCAATTGCCATTCCATTGTTTCTTGCCTGCTCCGCATAATAATAACTGCCAAGCAAACCCTGTTCCTCTCCAGAAAAAGTTATGAAACGAATGGTGTATGCAAGATGCAATTTTTCTCTATAACTTGCGATCGCTTTAGCTGCTGCAAGCACCGCCGCCGTCCCGCTGCCATTGTCATCGGCGCCTGGCGAGCCCGGCACGCTGTCATAATGGGCGCATATTATTATGCTTGCATTGCTTTCTCCCTGCAAAATGGCTTCCACATTTCTATCCTCATAGCCAGCATAGCTCCAGTTGATGAAATGGGTGGAATAGCCGTAGCTTATAAATTCGTTGTATATGTAGTTGCCAGCCTCCCAGCATGCTGTGCTTCCTGTAACTCGAGGGCCGAAATTCTGGAGGGTCTGTATATATTCGCTTATCATATTTTCATCGATCGCATTCATTATCTCTCCAATATAATCGACGCTGGTTTTTTCTGATAATGAAAGCGGAAAAGGCAGCAGGAGAAGGGCAACGGAAAAGGCAATAACAAATCTTCTCATGAAAAAAGATATCATTTGAGTATAAAACATTGTTGTTAGCAAAAAAGAAATAGGGTGCATCAATATAGAAATTAATGAGGGCATTCATCGCAATTGATATTGGAATGAAAGGGAAAATGGGCGAAGTATATGAAAAATTAAGGAAAACCGGAGCAAAATTAAAGATGGTTGAGCCGCAGAATATTCATCTTACCCTTAAATTTCTGGGAGAGATAAATGGTGAAATGGTGGAGAAGATAAAGAGATATATGGAGGAAGTTGCAGCAGATGTGCAGCCATTTGTGGCTAAATTACAGGGCACAGGAGTTTTTCCCGGCAGAGGCAACATAAGGGTGATATGGATTGGATTCGCTGATGATGGCCAAACAGAAAAGATGGCACGCCACATAGATGAAAAACTCTCGATTTTAGGTTTTAAAAGAGATAAGAGTTACAAGCCCCATGTTACAATAGCAAGAATGAAAAGCGGTGAAAAAAGAGATAAAGTTCTTGAAATAATTGATGAATATAAAGATACGATTTTTGGTGAAATTGAATGCAGAGAAATTAAATTAAAGAGAAGCACATTAACTCCAAAAGGGCCTATATATGAAGATATAGAGGTAGTAAAATTATGAAGGAAGTAATTGATGAAGTGCTGAAGAGAATTATTCCCACTCCAGAAGAGGAAAAGAAACTTAAAGAAATTGTGGAAGAGATAAAAAGAGAGATAGATGAAAGAAAGCCCTCTGCCGCAGAAAGCATGCTCGTTGGTTCGGTAGCTAAAGGTACATGGCTTAAAAATTCGCTTGATATAGATTTTTTTCTTCTTTTTCCTCCGTCATATACTAAGGAAGAAATGGCTGAAAATGTTATGTCTATTGGAAAAGAAATATTAAAAGATGCCATTGTTCAGTATGCCGAGCACCCTTATATCAGAGGATATTATGCTGGATATGAGGTGGATATTGTCCCGTGTTATAAGGTAAAGAGAGCGAGCGAGAAATTAAGTGCCGTTGATAGAACACCATTCCACACAAAATATGTTATTGAGCATTTAGGAAAGAAGGCAAAGAATGAAGTAAGGCTTCTGAAACAGTTTCTAAAAGGCATCGGCTGCTATGGAGCGGAGGCTAAAACAGGAGGATTTTCTGGATATCTTGCCGAACTTCTTATTATAAAATTTGGAAGTTTTTTAAATGTGTTAAAGGAGGCACAAAACTGGAAGGGGAAAGTTATTCTCTCACTTCATGGC
>CAZTDS010000008.1:0-6966 GCA_964612535.1 uncultured Thermoplasmatales archaeon | reverse complement strand
CCAGAAAATTTTGTTTTTGTTGATCCAGTCGATGAAAACAGAAATGTTGCTGCAGCTTTATCTCCGGAAAAATTGCAATTATTTATATTCGCCTCCTCCCAATTTTTGAGAAAGCCGAGTATAAAATTTTTCTTTCCAAATCCTCCTCCTCCGATTCCTTCTGAAGAACTTCTTAAAAAACTCTCCAACTTTGTTGGCGTCTGCTTTAAAAAGCCTTCAATGGCAGACGACATACTATATCCTCAGCTCAGAAAAGCAGCAAATAATGTTGCAACTCTCCTCCAGCAATATGATTTTAAGCCACTAAGAAAGGCATGGCATGCAAACAAATATGCCTTCTTTGCCGTAGAGCTTGAAAGCATCACTATAGAAGAAACAAAACTTCATATGGGGCCGCCCCTCCACGAAAAAAAACATGTAAAATCCTTCATAGACAAGTGGAAGGAGGCGGAGGAGGCGGTAAGCGAGCCATTTTTTGAAAAAGGGAGGGTCTGGGTAAAAATAAAGAGAAAATATACCAATGCTTTTCATCTTTTGGAGGAAAAATTCGATGAAATAAATTTTGGCAAAAATCTCAACGAAATGAAAGCAGAGATGAAGATTTGTGGAGGCAAAGATTTAATTAAATTTAAAGAATACTGGGAAGAGTTTTTCTGCGAAAAGTATCCGTGGGAGAGATGATTAGAGTAAGCCCGCTTTCTGAAGGAGGAGTAAATCCTCCGTAGATAGTTTTTCTCCCTTTTTAAATCTCTGGTATATTTCATCGGCCTTTTTCATGAGACTGTCTTTTTCTTTCTCTTTTTCCATCAATTTCTCCTTCCGTCTTATTTGTTTTATCTGTTCCTCTATCTCCCTTATTTTCTTTATATATGCCACAAAGTCTCTGTGGGCTCTATCTGCATTGAGTCGATTCATTATGTATTCTCTTTCTATTTTCTTTAGCTCTTTTCGGAGTCGATTTACTTTTTTGAAGCATTCAACCATTTCCATGTGCTCCTTCTGCGCCTTTTCTGCGAGTTCTCTCACCTTCCTATGTTCTTTATCGCTTTTAGCCTTCAAATCCTCCTCTTTTTTAACATATTCTCTCAGCTCCTCATTGCTCTCAAGGATTTTTTCTCTTTCCTTTATTTCTTTATTTATTTTTGCAAGCTGTTCAATTAACTCTTCTTCCTCCTGCTTGCTTAACTGCTGGGTCATCTGTTTAAATTCGAGAGCATCTCTTTTCCTTTTGAGAGCCTCAAGGGGAGGTCCATCAGGAAAATATTTTTTCTTGAGTTCCTCCACCTTTTTCTTTACCTTCTCATACTCTTCATTTAACTCGCTTCTTCTTTTTTTCGCTCTTGCGACATTCCTGTTTATTTCATCTCTCTTTTCCCTGTGGAGTATCCCCTCCTTTCTGTACTTATTTATTTCCTCTATAAGCTCTTTCTTTTTTCTCCTTAATTCATTTGTAATTTTATTAAGCTTCTCTCTTGTCTCCTTTGCCTCCTGCATCTTTTTCTTTAATTCTTTTCTCTGTTCTTCAAGTGCCACAATATCAATTTCCATCTTATGTTTAAATTGAGTCATTTATTAAAAAATTTCGATATACGAAATAAGTGAAGGATTCTCAAACTTAACGAAACTTTTATAAACATCCACTTTTTTAACGTTCAAAAAATGAATGCTAAGAAAAAGATAATATACTGGTATGAGGAGCACTGGGAGCCTGGCTTTATAAAATGGTGGAAAGGTTACGAAACCCTAGCCCTTCATGACGGGCTTCATGAAAAAGGAGTGAGGAGCTTTAAAGATGCCCTTTTAAATATGAATGATTTTGTGGCAAAATTGCTCGGCTTGGAAAAAGACCGGGAAATGATAATACTAGATGCTGGTTGCGGAGTAGGGGGCACAAGCATATATTTGGGGAATAAATTTCCGAGAGCAAAATTTATAGGCATAACGATAAGCAGAAAACAGGTTGAACTTGCAAAAAGATTTGCCAGAGAGAGGAATTTCAACAAAAACACAAGTTTCTTTGTCATGGATTATATGAAAACAGCGTTTCCACGCAATTATTTCGATGACATTTTTGCCCTTGAATCCATAAGCTATGCCCCATGCAAGAGAGGATTTGTTAAGGAGATGCACCGCATTTTAAAGCCAGGCGGGAAGCTGGTGGTAATATGTCCTGCTATGAGGAAGGAAAAGATAAATCCAGTACTTGAAAAAATATATAGGTGGTATCATGATGGGAGAGGGAATCCATATTCCTTTCCAGTGCTTTCCCGCCTTTTAGAATATCTTAAAGGGAATGGCTTTATGAATATAAAAGTAAAAGATTTATCGAAAAATATAGTATGGTCGGAAGTGAGGGCAACGCTTATATCAATACCATACGTATTTTCTGTTTTGTTTAAAAAAATGCTTATGGGAGAAAGATATAATGCATCGGAAGATCCAGATTTCTATCTTGCTGTTGCCATCCTTGCTCCCATAATGGGATTGAGTAAAACATCTGGCTATTATGCTATAACAGCAGAAAAAAGCAGCAGAAATTATTCATAAATTTTTCCTTCGGTAACAATATGTTTCACAACATTTTCCACTCTCGTTACCGCCTGCTTGGTTATCTCAAGTTTTCTCCTCAATGATGGGTCCGCATTTGGTATGGATAAATCGAGATATCCTTTAGCTATGCATAGAGGATTAAAGAAATAATGAGAGATCTCTTCCAAAAATTTCCTCTCTCTTTCAAGTGCTTTCTGCATCTTTTCATTTGCCTCCTTTAATTTTTCTTCCATTTCCTTGCGTTTCGTAATATCTATAGCATTTATTAGATAAGAATTACCATCATATTTTATTTTACATCCACCCATTTCAAGCCATTTTATATTTCCGTCCTTATCGAAAAACTTTATCTGGGGTATTTTTCCCTCAAATATTTCATTTATAAGCCCCTCATCATCAGGATGAACAAGGTTGAAGAAAATCTCCTTAAGTTCCTTCCCGCTATAACCAAGTATCTCCTCCATTTTTTTATTTACATACAGCACCTTTTTACCCTTCGTAACAACCATTCCGACAAGAGAATTTTCACATACAGCCCTATATCTTTCTTCAGATGCTTTTAAGGCATCTTCAGCCATTATTTTTTCGGTAACATCTTCAAATGTTATTATACCGCCCTTTCTGACTACAATTTTTCTCACTTTGTAATATCTTTTTCCAACCTTATGCAGGGTTTCCTCGCCATTAACCATTTTTCTTATAATCTCTTCATCCAGTTCAGCCGCAAATTTATTGCGATAGCTCACCTCACCCCTATTATCAATAAAAATGATGCCAACAGGAATGTTATCCAGGATTATCTCCATTTCCCTAATGTTCCCATCCCCCTTACTGGAAAAAATATTTCTTTATAAATCTTTCTAAATCCACTTCATTATGCCAGCCATTGGATTCCGCATGGGCGCCTTCGGCACCTTCGCTGGATAGCCGAGCGTGAGGCAGGCGGCTATGTGATAGTCAGGTGGTACGCCGAGCGCTTTCATCGCTTCTTTATCCATCTCCAGAAATTTTGCAAAACCAATCCAGCAACTCCCTACGCCCAGACTCCATGCAGCAAGCATCATGTTCTGGGCGGCGCATGCGCATGATTCATCATAAAACGCTTTGTTTTCCGTAATTATAAATACAACGGCGGGGGCATTGTGAAATATCACATCCCTGCTTGAGTTTGCAATTGCATTAAGAAATAGAAGGGTCTCTCTTTCATTTAATTCAGGATATTTTTTCTTCCATTTCCACTTCCTTTTTAAGATATTTCGAATCTGCTTTTTAACCCCCTCACTTAATTCATTTATGTATGCTTTATCTGTAATTACAATAAAACGCCATGGCTGCCTGTTCTCCGCAGATGGAGCGTATCTTCCCGCCTCGATAATTTTCTCTATGATTTCCTTGGGCAACTCCTTATCCAGATAATTTCTAATGCTTCTCCGCTCTTTAATGCACCTTATAATCTCATTTTCCATGAAATGAAGCATGGTGGGTGATAAATAATTAACTTAAAAGAAAATTTAGTGAGAAAGGCTATTCATATATCCATTTTTCATCATCCATTTTGTAATCAACTATTTCGTCATCGCTGAACCACAGAGCAATTTCCTTTTTCGCCGTTTCCTCTCCATCACTTGCATGAATGATGTTTCTTCCAATATGCTGTGAAAAATCTCCTCGGATTGTGCCCGGCATAGCTTTTTGTGGGTCAGTTGCTCCAACCATATTTCTTACCCTCTCTATTGCATTCATACCTTCAATAACCATCGCAACTACAGGGCCGGACGTAATATATTTTATGAGTCCTTCATAAAAAGGCTTGCCCTTATGCACCTCATAATGCTTTTCTGCGAGTTCCTTTGATACAGCCATGAATTTCATTGCAACAATTTTTAAACCCGCTTCTTCAAAACGCTGTATAACTCTGCCAATGAAGCGGCGCTGCACGCCGTCGGGCTTTATCATCACAAAAGTTCTCTCCATCATGTTCTCTTACGATAGAACTTTGTCCATCTGACTTTCTTGGGGTCTCTTCCCAATTCAAGCATGTTTTTCCTGCATTTGCTGGAGCAGAAATAGTAGATTGTGCCATCTTTTTTTACATACATGAGTCCCGTTCCAGGCTCAATTTCATTCCCGCAGAAATTGCATTTCTTCGCCATTATTTCACGCTCAATCTTTTAGCCTCTCTTTCTGCTTCACGAAGCATTAAAATATCGCCTTTCTTTACTGGCCCCATCACATTGCGTGTTATCACTCTATTTTTATCCTTGCCCTCAAGAATCTTCACTCTAACCTGTATCACTTCCCCGCACATGCCTGTCCTGCCGATTATTTCCACAACCTCTGCTGGAATACTTTCCTCTGCCATCTCATCCCTTTATTTCCTGCACCTTTTTAACAATTTCCTCCACAATTGCCTTCGCATCTCCCTCTTCAACTATCGCCACGGAAGCAGCGGCAACCTCCAAGCCAGCCGCCCTGCCAAGTTCTTCCTTGGATGGCACATAGGCGTAAGGTACTCCCTTTTCATCGCACAGATAAGGCATGTGGGCAAGAATTTCTTCTGGTGAAACATCTGTTGCCATTACAACAAGTTTTGCTTCTCCTCGCTCCACTGCCTTCGTTGTTTCATTAGTACCCTTCCTGACTTTACCGCTATCCCTTGCCTTTTCCACTGCTTCGTAAACCTTTTTTACCAGGTCCTCAGGCATTTCAAATTTCACATACATCGGCATTTAAATCGCCTCCTATCATAGGCAAAATTGGAATATGGAAGTTATATATAAGCGTGGTGGTATCCACTGTTGCACAATTTATCTATGGTTCGTAACCGAAGGCATCGAATGCGAAGGCCCATTTTTTATATATCTTGCTCTTGGTTTCCTCATCCATCTGGTATTTGCTTGTTTTGATATGACCATATTTCTCAACATATTTACGAAATGCCCCATTATATTGCTCGAATGTTTTCAGTCCGAGTTCTTTATAGACTCTCTTCAGTTCCTGAATAGGCCTTTTTATTAAATTCTCGTATCTTACCTCAGAAAAGTTGCCATCAGGTATCTCCTCCTTTTCTTTGAGAAATTTACGGTACATTTTAACATACAATTCCATCATGTTCTCCTCTATTTTTTCTTCATCGGGCCTTTGATATGTATAACGGGGCAGAACTATGCGGAGAAATTTCATCATGGAAAAATACACTTCATAGGGGTTGCGAAAAATATGCACAAATTTTGCCTCAGGAAACATATCGAGAAGAATCTTTATTCTTCCGGTGTTGGCAGGATTTTTCAGCACGAGTCGCCTTCCCTTCCAGTAAAATGTTCCCTTTTTTAGGAGGTAGAGATAGGTTCTCTTCCATTCCTCTATTACCTCTCCGGGCATTCCTTCCATGCAAACAAACTTGTTGTAAAACTTCATGTTTCGGGGAAAGCACCATCCGTTGTAATAGGCATAAGGCGTGAGGCAGCCCATGGCATATTCCTCCTCCTGCGGCAGGTCGGCGCTCATGGGCACATCATCCATGGGTCTTTTTTCGGGGATGCTCGCCTCCACCAAAGGCTTGAAGAACCTTTCGCCTGTTATAAATGCCCCTGCCACGGTTGAATGAAATGTGGTGAAATAACCCATGCTTTTATCCTGGGAAAAAAGATTGTGGAGATATGTTGTTCCGCTTCTCCAGTGCCCCACGAGAAATATCGGCGGTTGCTTTATCTCTGTATTTTCTATTTTCCTGTCATATTTTACTTTTTCAGAAATGCAGAAGGGATACATTATGCTGCTTATGAGGAATGAATATGCCACCTTCGGGAAATAACGGGGAGAAAAGAGAAATTTATTCTGGGCAAAGATTCGTAAAAGATTTGGAAGATACGCCCCTGCCAGTGGCTCATATTTTATGTCAAACACGTTCTCCTGCATTTTCATGGAGGGGAGATGAAAGATTTCCTTATATATGTTTCCTCCGATTTGTAATCTTGGCTGGTAGCGTTGCATTTCAAGAAGGAGTGATGCAACTGTAGATGCAACGCTTACGAATCTTGATACTGGCGATACTTGGAGCTTTTCAGATGTTACAGATGCCAGCGGACAGGTAACATTCAGTGTATTCAAGCTACCATCCGGAGAGTATGAAGCAAAGGTTACAGACATAACACATGCAACATATACTTACGACTCTACAATGGATGCAGACAACCCGGATTACTACACCCTCTAACCTTTTTTTATCTTTTGAGAAGCAAAATAGTTAAAAATTGTTTTGCATATATGCCTAAGCTCCCGTAGTGTAGCCCGGCCAATCATTTCGGCCTCTCGAGCCGAAGACCCGGGTTCAAATCCCGGCGGGAGCACTATTTTTATTTCCTCATTTCTTCTTTTCCCATTTCAAAAGCTTTCATATTCATTTCTATGTATTTT
>CAZTDS010000007.1:1764-24498 GCA_964612535.1 uncultured Thermoplasmatales archaeon | reverse complement strand
TCATAACGATATGCCCTCAAGCTTTTTAAATTTGTGGTTTGTTTGTTTGAGGAGAAACTACGTGTTAAAGTTGACTCCTTGCTAAACTCACATTACCTCTACGCCCCTCTTTATCTCTTTCTTTGAAACGCCCTTGCCCAGTTTCTTCTCCATTTCCCTGTAGTAATCCATCATTTCCTCATCTATTGATGGATGAACTTCTTTCAATGCTTTTATAAAGTGTTCCATTTTGACAACATTTGCATTCATGTTTTCGCGGAGAGCAATCATTCCTGCTTCCCTGCATATGCCTTCAATATCCGCACCGGCATATCCTTCCGTTAGCTCAGCAAGTTCATCCAAATCCACATCATCTGCGAGGGGCATCTTGCGGGTATGTATTTTGAATATTTCTTTTCTTGCTTCCTTGTCCGGAGGCCCTACCAAAATAAGTTCATCAAATCGTCCAGGGCGAAGAAGAGATGGATCGATAATATCTGGTCTGTTAGTTGCGCCTATAACTACAACATCATTTAACTGCTCCAAGCCATCGATAGATGTCAGGAGTTGATTAACGACTGTTTCTGTAACTCTCGTGCCCTCATAACTTCCTCTTCTCGGTGCGAGGGCATCGAGCTCATCAAGGAATATGATAGATGGAGCCGTTTGCTTTGCCTTCTTGAAAAGTTCTCTTATCGCCTTCTCACTTTCACCCACCCACTTGCTGAATATTTCCGGTCCTTTTATTGAGAGGAAGTTTGCCTCACTTTCCGTAGCCACAGCTTTGGCGAGTAAAGTTTTTCCTGTGCCTGGCGGGCCGTAAAGCAATATGCCCTTTGGCGGACGGATGCCCATTCTCTTGAAAACCTTTGGGTTTTTCAGCGGCCACTCCACCGCTTCCCTGAGGCGCTGCTTTACCTCATGCAGGCCACCAATATCGTCCCATCTTACCTTTGGAATTTCCACCATCACTTCCCTCAATGCAGAGGGCTCTATGTTTTTAAGCGCTTCTTTGAAATCCTTCATTGTCACAACCATTTTCCGAAGCACTTCCGTCGGAATAGGTTTATCCAGATCTATCTCTGGCAAATAGCGGCGCAGCGCACTCATTGCTGCCTCCCTGGCAAGAGCAGCCAAGTCGGCGCCAACAAATCCATGGGTTACATCAGCCAGATAATCTAAATCCACATCATCTGCGAGTGGCATGCCTCGTGTATGTATCTGCAGGATTTCCTTTCTTCCATTTCTATCTGGCACACCTATTTCTATTTCCCTATCAAATCTTCCCGGTCTTCTTAAAGCAGGGTCGAGTGAATCGGGACGATTCGTTGCCCCTATAACTATTACTTTCCCCCTTCCTTTAAGTCCATCCATTAAAGTTAGGAGTTGAGAAACAACTCTCCTTTCCACCTCTCCATGCACTTCCTCGCGCTTTGGAGCAATGGCATCTATTTCATCAATGAAAATGATTGAAGGAGCATTTTTCTCCGCTTCCTCAAAAGCCCTCCTTAAATTCTCCTCGCTTTGTCCATAAAATTTACTCATTATCTCCGGCCCATTTATCGTGAAAAAGCTTGCCCCTGACTCATTTGCTACAGCTCTGGCTATTAAGGTTTTTCCTGTGCCCGGCGGGCCATAAAGCAATACACCCTTTGGAGGATCAATGCCAAGCCTTTCGAAAAGTTCTGGATGTTTTAATGGCAGCTCTATCATTTCCCTTATTTTCATTATTTCTTCATGCAGCCCGCCAATATCCTCATAACTCACCTGTGGTAACTTGAGCATTTCCTCCTTTATCGGCTCCTCCCTGACAACAATCTGCGTTTCCTCTCCTATCAAAACAATTCCTTTTGGCTCCGTTTTTACAACACCGAAAGGAAGGGAATTTCCAAATAAAGCGATGCCAGGAATGACGATGGTATCTCCAGCAGTAACGGGTCTTTTCAAAAGCCCTCTTTTTACCAAATTTTCTATTCCATGCCCAAACTGAATGCGCTGACTC
The DNA here is from genome assembly GCA_964612535.1 of uncultured Thermoplasmatales archaeon. Lineage (GTDB taxonomy): Archaea > Thermoplasmatota > E2 > UBA202 > JdFR-43 > JdFR-43. Next base: position 22,517 of record CAZTDS010000007.1, on the reverse strand, counting down.
TGTGAGATGGCAGGGGCTATAACAACTTTCTCTGCTATATGCGGCTCAGCCTTGCGAACAATAACCTTATCTCCTATTCCCACCCTGGCATTTTTCCTGGTAAGATTATCTATTCTTATTATTCCCTTGCCCTCATCAACCGGGCGAGCCCTCCATACAATGGCTCCAGTTTTCCTCCCTCCCTCTATTTCAACAACATCTCCCGGCGAAACTCCAAGCTGGAGGCGCGTCTCAGCATCGAGGCGTGCTCTTCCTGCGCCTACGTCCTGACTCAGCCCTTCTGCGACCCTTAGTACCACTTCTGTCATCTTATCAATTCTATCATAACACACGCATATTAATCTTTTACTATCAGGAGGGCATCAAAAAGGAAATCTTTTATATTAGATACATCTACCCAAAATGATGAAAGAGGCGATGGGAGTTTTTATCATCCTTCTCCTTATTTCAATGCCAATTGCGAGCATGGAAAGAGAGCATTTCAGCAATGCATCGGAAGCAATAAAAATAGAAGCTCTTTCGGGAGGCTGGCTTGAGGAGCAGGATGGCATAAAAATTCTGCATGTAAGCGGCTCTCATTATGATATGGGGTATCAGCATGGCTTTCTTTTAAAAAATGAGACGAGAGAAAATGTAAGGGCTTTCCTGAGCAATTCATATCCTTATGATGAACTTTTGAATATGTGGAACATCACGAAAGAATACATTCCACCGCAATATATAGAGGAGATGCATGGACTTGCAGATGGTGCTGGAATAAAATTCGAGGATATCGCCGCCTCTTACATGGCAGTGATGACGTGGGGTATGAGTTGCTTTGGCTTTGCTGCCTGGAATAGTGCCACGGAAGATGGAAAACTTTACCACTTCAGGAGCTTTGATCTGCCCATGAATATACGCGACCCAGTAACTGGCAAGTATGTTCATGAAAACGCTGTGCTTATAGTGAGAAAGCCTGAAGATGGCTATGCATCCATTACAGCGTCGGTGGCTGGCTCGCTGCATGGCGGCGGAGGTTTCAATGAGAAGGGTATAGCCATTGGCATGCAGACATGCTGGAGCAGAGATGTTACGATTCGCGGCATACCCGCTGTTTTCCGTGTGCAGATGGTGCTTGACTATGCTGCAAGTATTGATGAGGCAATAAAATATTTGATAACGAATAAAACCGCTGGATGGAATTTTATTGTTTCTGATTACAAGATTCCTGCCGCCTGTGCCATCGAAACAACTGCAAATCTTTCCTATGTAGGAAGCTTTGATAATCCCGTTGAATCTACTCCTCCATTCTGGACAATAGAAAATGTTGTCAGGAGGACAAACTTCTTTATATCTCCAGAACTCGCCGCCACACAGCGCAGCCATTATGATCCGTCTGGAATTATGGGCTTTATAAGGCTTCTTAGGGAGAAAGACCCATTTTTTGCCATATGGCGCAGTTATAAGGCAGTGAGTGAGGCGATAGAAGCAAATTATGGCAAGCTAAACTTAAATGGAACAATGGAACTCATGCAACATGTATATAGAGGAGATACAGATATTCTTTTGAAGATTATCATAAAACTTGCTGAGGGAACAAGTTTCAACAGGGCTTGGAATATGTGGGTGGCCTGCCCGGAGAATGGCGATATGGTGGTGAGTTTTGCAGAAAGGGATAAAATTGCTTTCGATACTCCATATCACTATTTCAACTTTTACATGCTTTTGGAAGAAAAGCCACCATGATTACAGCCAACTATCAAGCTTTGCCTGCCCTTTAGCATCGACAACAATTTTCTTTTCCTCTTTCCTCTTTTCAATCATTTCATTTATTCTGTCTCTCAATTTTTTTATTTGAACCATCATTTTCTTTTCCTTCCTTCTGCTGCTCCAGTAGTATGCTTCATCTCTCGAACCTTTCATAATCAGGATATATACTTCTCCCGGCATTCCTCCTCTTGCTGTTCTCCCACGCCTCTGAATATGACGTATGGCGGATGGAACAGGCTCATAAAATATTACGAGGCTTGTAGCCGGAATATCTATGCCTTCTTCGCCAATACTCGTTGAAATGAGCACGTTGTAGAAACCGCTTTTGAATAATTTGATAACTCTCTTCTGCTCATCCTGACTCATGCCGTCGCCGCTTCCCTTTGCCTGCCCTATGAATTTCGCCGCCCTTATGCCAGGAAGTTTATTCAGTTCGTTATGCAAAACATCTATGGTATCCCGATACTCGGCAAAAACGATGGCTCGGGCATCTTGCTTAGTTGCAAAATGTTGCATGAGAATTTTCTTTGTAATCTCAAGTTTTGGATTGCTTGGCTTAACACTTAAAATCGCATGTCTTATTTGCCTGTATTTGCTATTTTGCCTTATTTTTTGCCCAGCTTTGGATGTATCAAGTTCAATTTTTTTGATGTAATTCTTTGCTGCTTCTATGCCTTGGCTGGTAAGCATTTCTTTGAGATGATATATTTTTATAAGTGCAGAAACAACACTTATTGCCTGATACAAGCTTCCTCCCTCATTTGCCATCCTTTTCTGTATTTTTTCTTGTAGCTGAATCAGCATTTTCTTCGTAACTCTTTTTGGTGAGAGAGAAACCTTGAAATATTTGTTTAGTTCGATTAGAAAATCCATTATAAGCTCGTCAATCCTTTTTGCTATGGCCTTTATTTCAGGGGGCATATCGATTACTTTCCACCTCAGCTTTCTCTCCGGTATATAAGGCTTTACATCCGCATCCTCCTCGCTCCTCACCTCAATATTTTCTATTCCAAGATTTGTTATAACTTCTTTAAGGCGGGAGAAATCGCTGCCGGGCGAGGCAGTCAAGCCGAGAATCTGCACTCCTTGCTCCAAACATGCCTTAGCTATCGCCACATATGCATAATTCCCGACAGCCCTGTGAGCTTCATCAAAAATAGCCAGAGAAAATTCTTTTAAGTTTATGACATCAAGATCATTTTCTATTGTTTGAGGTGTTGCCACAATAACTTTTGCCATCTGATATATTTTTTCCCTTTTCTCCTTTTTTGTCTTCTCTCCAGTAACCAGAAAAACACCTTCTATGGTTGTTAGTTCTTTTATCGTTGCATAATGCTGTTCGCAAAGTGGCTTTGTAGGGGCAAGGAACAGGATTTTTCCATACTTTATTTTATATGCAATCATCATAATTGCTATTATTGTTTTACCCAATCCAGTTGGAAGAACAACAAGCGAATTTTTATCTTTGACAGAATTGAAGATATTAATCTGATAATCTCTTTTCATTATTCTATGCGGTTTTATATTCTCCATTTCAACAAATTCAACAAATTCCATTTTTCAATAAATCTTCGCCGCTTATTTATTCTTTTCCTGATTACGCCAGTTTTATACTCTGCCCATTCTGGAGTATATGAACATTTTTTCCCAGTTCATATCCCATTTCTCCAGCCAACGCTGCCATGGAAGCGGTTTTAGCCAAATCGCCATGCGCCGGCAGTATATGGCGGGGTTGCAAAATTTTTATTAAATCCCGCAAATCCTCACGGGAGGCGTGGCCGGAGACATGTATGTCCTTAAAAATCCTCGCCTTCTTGCGGTGGAGTTTTTGCTCGAGAATTTTTCTGTTTGCCTGAATGACGGGCGTAGGAATAACCTCGCATGAAAATATAATGAAATCGAATGGAGAAATTTTAAGGGCGAGATCTTCATTCACTATTTTTGTAAGGACAGCATTCTTTTCTCCCATACTTCCTGTGACAATAAAAACATAATCATTCTTGTTTCTGTTCATTGTGCGTAACTTTTTTTCCGCCCTCCCTGCATTTTTAATTATTTCTCCTTCCTTAGAAAAATTTACAAGTTTAAGATTTTCTGCAGCAGTTATGTAATCGTGGAGAGAGCGACCAATAAAAACAGGTTTTCTTCCCAGCAACTTTGAAACATGAAGGATGCTTTTAAGTCGTGCTATATGAGAGGAAAATGTTGTTATAAATAAGCCATGCTCACCCAGTTCCATTCCCATTACTATGTCATGCAGCATTTCCTTTGCAATGTATTCAGAAAATGTTTTTCTCTCTTCGTCAGCATTCGTTGAATCTGCAATAAGGAGCAAAACATCATCCAGCTTTTTCAATTTTTTTATATTCGTTTTCCTTCCAAGCGTTGGATGATTATCATTTTTGTAATCGAGAGCATAGACAATGTTTCCATACCTTGTTCTTATATTCAGAATGGCTGATTGAGGTACGGAGTGAGTTACATTTATGAATTCAACTTCAATATTTTTCGAAATTTTATATGAAGAATTAACGTTTATCGAGATTAAATTTTCAATACCCTTTGCATGCTTCTTTATTACCTCTGCCGTATATGGCGTTGCAACCACAGGGCATCGATACTTTTTCCCCATCCATCTTATGGCGCCAATATGATCGAGATGGGCATGGGTAACGATAATTGCCTTAATTTTCTTCTTTAAATTTTCTATCACTGCATCATTTGGAATGGCATCTTCGCCAAGCAACGTTTCATAATCCATTTCAATATTTTTTTCCTGAACCGCAACAAATCTGTCCATGTATAAGCCCATATCGAGTATTATTGCCTCGTCATCTACTTCAATGCATGTCATATTTTTGCCCACTTCATTGTAGCCCCCTACGGCATGTATCCTGAGCATAACTTATGAAGAACTGGGGTATTTTAAATTTTTATAAAAGTTGCATTCATCCCGCTTGGCACTTGCAATAATTTTTATGCCCACAGTATTAGTAATATATGAAATGGGGAGCACTTCTCCTGAGCCTCCTTCTCATATCAGCATTTGTTCCTGTAATTGATGCTGTATATTGTGACGATGCATCGGAACCATCTGTCTGGATTATGCATCCTGGAGAAAGCGACATCTACATTGGATATAGGGATATTCATCTTGATATAAATATGTCCTTTGCCATAATTTTTGGCTCTATAACATATCATTTTCTATACGGTATATGGGTTGTAACAAATACTGTAGTAGAAAAAGTTGAAGTATGTTGATGGAAAACTTATAAAAGTTTCAACAGAACCTGATGAAAAATGGGAAGATGTTTACGAATGGCAATTCCGCTGGGGCAACATAGGTTATCATAAGATAAAGGTTATTGCTTACGATGCCACAATGAAGAGAGCTGCTATCGATGAGAGAGAAGTGATGGTCTTAATTTAACCAAATTTTCTTATATCCTTTTCTCATAAACATTCATGCTTGACTTGGTAACGAGAAATTTAAGAGAAGTGGTAACAATTGATGAGCTTAAGGAAATCATTGCGAAGGAAGAAAAGAAGGCATATATTGGCTTTGAGCCATCTGGCTTGGTTCATTTGGGCTGGCTTATGTGTGGCGATAAAGTTAAAGATTTGATTGATGCGGGTTTTGATACAACTATCTTGCTCGCTGACTGGCATGCATGGATAAATGACAAGCTGGGCGGAGACATGGAAGCGATAAAAACATGTGGGGAATACATCAAAGATGCGTTTGCTGCCATGGGTGTTAAAGGCGTAAAATATGTTTATGCCAGTGAGATGGTGAGCAACGCTGACTACTGGTACCTCGTTTTAAAAATCGCAAAACAAACATCTCTGGCGAGGGCGAGAAGGGCGATGGACATAATGGGCAGGAAGGCGGAGGAGGCAGAAAAGGATATCTCAAAATTCTTTTACCCTCTCATGCAGGTTGCAGATATTTTTTATCTTGATGTTGATGTTGCCTTGGGCGGGATGGATCAAAGACATGCTCATATGCTTGCCAGAGATGTGTGCAAAAAACTGGGTATGAAGAAGCCCGTTGCGCTACACACTCACATCATTTCAAGCTTGCAGGCAAAGGAGAGAATGGATGCAAAAATGTCGAAGAGCAAGCCAAGCAGCGCCATTTTTATTCATGATGATTATGATGCAATACAGAAAAAATTAAGAAAAGCTTACTGTCCGGAAGGAGTTACAGAAGGAAATCCTGTTATGGAAATAGCACGCTATGTAATATTCATTCATTTTGATGAGGTGAAAGTGGAAAGAAAAGATGCTCCTCCTCTTACTTTCAATTCATATGATGAACTGGAAGAAAGCTATTTGAGGAAAGAAATACATCCCCTTGACTTAAAAAATGCTGTGGCAGAGTATGTAAATAAAATTTTGCAACCCATTAGAGAATATTTCAAAAGCCACCCAACCAACTATGAAAAGTTGCTGGAGTATATGGGGAAAAGGTAATTCATGGAGAAATCTTCATAAGAAATACATCTGTTTTCCAGAAGGACGCGAGAATTAGCACTATGAAGAATGCTGGAATTTTTACAAAAAGTGCATTTGGAGAAGCCATTCTCTGTGCCATCATAACAAATCCATCGTTTGTTTCCACTGAATCTGTAAAGAAAAGCTCATAAAGAAGAAATCCATTTCCGATACTATATCTGGGCAGGAGATACATCTTTTTCCATTCTTCATTTCCTTTTTCATCGAGCTTAAGGATGGATGCAATACCTTTACCTCTAATATAAGATGCTCCAGCAAGAAGAAATCCTCCATCCATACAGAGAATACATGAGAAAATCGAAAAATCATTGACCTCCTTTTTCCATTCGAGGTGACCCTCTTTATCAAATTTGAAGAATGAATGAGGCTTAAATGCAAAAAAATCCTCTGTTCCACCCACACCAGATATGTCTGTTATTCCATATAACTTTTTAATCCATAGTAACTCATCATCCCAGTTGTATTTAGCTAAAATCGTATAATTTCTGGTATAAATTGTGGGTGATTCCGCAATTATGTAGCCATCCTTTAACTTTGCAACTATTGTTCTGTACGTGTAATTTTTTCTCCATATCTCGTTTCCATTTTCATCGGTTTTTATCAGCATGTAATAAGAATCATTCACCTTGGCAGTAAATAAAAATTTGTTATCTTCACATTGAATAAAAGAGATAATGGAGGCATTTATGGGATATGTTTTATTCCACATTTCATTTCCATTCGTATCCAGCTTCACCATGAACATTTCATTATCTTTTCTGGCGAGGATAACATATCTCTCGTCGTTTGTGATACATAAATCTACATTTTCATCAAAATATCTTGTTGTGTATGATTTTTCCCATTCTCTTTTTCCTTCTTCATCAAGTTTTATGATTTGCAAGATGCAACTGGTATGGTGGATTGTAAAAATCTTTGCAGAGACTACAACGGCGATATATCCCTCATCATGAGTTTGTTTTACAACACATCCAGCATCCATAGAAAATGGCATGGAAAGTTTAACAATCCATTTTATATCTCTAGAATCTAAGGATGCGCCACTCTTCTCATAAAAACCTGATAAAAGTATAAATGCGATAAATAAAGTGATGATTTGCACCTTCATGTGATAAAAATAATTATTATCTTCTTAAAATTTACTGGTTCGTTTGTGGGGTATATCTAATAAACCTCGATCCCGACATAAATCATAAATAAAAAGTAATGATAAATAAATGAAATGTTAAGAAGAGCAATGGCTATTTCCCTATTAATATTTATCTTATGTTCAGCCAATGCTTTCACCCTTGAAAAGCCTCAGTGGAAAGAAGGAGATTACTGGCAATATGTAATGAAAATTGTTGGAAGTGAAAAAGGAGAAATGTTGCTGATAGAGGTTTTGGATAAGGAAAATTTAACCATCAACAACATCACATATAGCTGCATAGTGGTTAAGACAAGCGGTATTGTGGATGAACTAAATTATTATGATGAGGAAACCTTTGCTGTTGTGAAGAAAGTAATTTATAGAGATACAAAAAGTGAGGAAATAGTTTATGCAGCTCCACAGTCCTCAATCATTCAATACCCAATATTTATTGGAAAAAAATGGAATGCAACAGTTGTTGATTACAAAAATAGCTCCGTTACTTTATCTATTGAATGTACAGGAACAGAGAAAGTTGCAACAAAAGCTGGTTCATTCAACTGTTATGTTATAAAGGCAGATTATGTATTTAATGAGACTGATTCCATTCCCTATCTTTACCAGATTATCTATCTTTCTGACAGAGTTGGAAATATGGTAAAGACAGAGATGTATCAAAATGATACACTTGTAGGATATACAGAGTTAATTTCATTTCATTATAGTGGCTATATGGAAAGTAAAAACCATATAGTTTTGATAGCAGCAACAATTGTTGCATCCATATCGATTTTGGTTGCTGCCTTCTATTTCCTAAAATTACAAAAATAATTTAACATGTAACACTTTTCAAATCATGGGTATTATTATTGTCAATACAAAAGCATATGAGGAGGGCATTGGAAAAAATGCTGTTGAGCTTGCGAAAATTATGGAAAAAGTTGGCGAAGAATATGGCATAGAAATGGCTATAGCGGTGCAGCCATGCGATGTTTATAGAGTAGCGAATGATGTTAGCATAGATGTATTTTCGCAGCACATTGATGCCATAGAATATGGAAGCCATACTGGCTGGATTTTGCCCCATGCAGTTAAAGAGGCTGGAGCGAGAGGCACTTTAATAAATCATTCGGAGCATAGAATAAAGGTTGAGGATATTTTTACTGCTGCCAAAATAGCAGGTGAGATTGGATTGAAAAGGGTGATATGTGCCTCTGTTGTTGAGGTTGCGAGTGCTGTTGCCTGCTTCATGCCAGAATATGTAGCCATTGAACCACCTGAACTCATAGGAGGGAATATTTCTGTAACGAAAGCAAAGCCAGAAGTGGTTAGTGGAGCTGTGGAAGCTGTGAAAAAAATAAATGAAAAGGTGAAGGTGCTGTGCGGTGCCGGAATAAAGAGTGGCGAAGATGTTGCTAAAGCAATCGAGCTTGGAGCAGAAGGTATATTGGTGGCGAGCGGAGTAGTAAAGGCAAAGGATAAAGAAAAGGTTTTGACGGAGATGGCTGAGGCGATGGCGAGAACATGAAAAAGCCCCATGTCATCATAAATTGCGCTTCTTCCATAGATGGCAAAATTGCTTTAGTTGGAAAAAAACCATTGAAGATATCCAGCGAGGAGGATATGGCAAGAGTTCATAAGCTAAGGAATGAATGTGATGCCATTTTAGTTGGAATAGAAACAGTTCTTGCTGACGATCCAAAGCTAACTGTGAAAGAAAAATATGTTGGCAGGGCAAGGCAACCGTTGAGGATAGTATTGGACAGCAAGTTTCGCACACCTGAAAATGCTGAGGTGATGAAGCCATATGCAAAAACACTCATTGTTACAACATGCAAGGAATTTAAGGAGGGGCATGTGGAAGTTATAAAATGCGGAAATGATAAAGTCGATTTAAAAAAACTCATGGAGATTTTATATAAAAAAGGGATAAAAAAATTACTCGTTGAGGGAGGCTCGACGGTTATATGGGAATTTTTGAAAAATAAGCTTGTAGATGAAATGTTCATATTCTTTGCCCCAATAATAATAGGTGGTAACGCACCAAGCATAGCTGGAGGAGAGGGAGCAAGGAAAGAGGAAGATGTGATAAAATTTGAAATAAAAGGGATGGAAAAAATAGGCAATGGCTTTCTATTGCATCTTATCCCACAATATGAACAATGATTTTCCGCCTCCTCGGCCTTACATCGCATTCAACAAACACAATTTGTTGCCAGGTTCCAAGTATAAGGCGTCGATTTTCTATTGGCACGGTAAGGCTTGGTCCTATTATACTCGCCCTCACATGACTATGACCATTGCCATCATGCCATTTTTCCTCATGTCTGTAATATGCATTTTTTGGCGCTATTTTTTCCAAAGCTTGAGGCAAATCATATAACAAACCATCTTCATACTCTATTGTTGTTATTGCTCCCGTTGAGCCAGGGCAAAATATTAGCACTATGCCATTTTCTATCCCGCTTTCCTCAACAATTTCCTGCACATCATGAGTTATGTCTATAATGTCCATCTCCCCTTTCGTATCTAACTCAATAACACTTTTATGAAACATGAAAGAAAAAGAGGAGGAAAAGATAAAGTTTGCCTAACTCGGATACCCACCTATTTTTAGGCTCGGGTCGCCGAGCAGAATCCACTCCTGAGCTGTTTTTGCATCGAGGCATGTGAAGCTTCCTGCAGGGCTGTTCCAGTCAATTGGGTATGTCTTGAGATATCCCGTTATTACCTTACCCCATATTTCGCCGAGCACATCTGTTCCATTCATTCCATATTCCCAGAAGAAGTGTGTGTCGAGCCATTCTGAAGCTTCTCCAGTGAAATTTTTATCCTCCTTTGTATATCCCAAGCCTGAATATCCAAGCGTGGCAACGCTCCCTCCATCCACCCTCTTTGTCATCCACCAGCTCCAGCAGGCGGGCGCAGTTTCTCCCTTCCAGATATATTCGATCCATTTATCAAATCCCTGATAGATTTTCAGAAGGTTGAATACAGAAATGTTAAACTGGCTGTTGTGGCATCCTCCTACAACACATACTGGATACATTCCATCGTTTTTTAATTTCGGTATTTGCCACACAGTTAAGCCGTCCACCCATTCCGTGCTATTTGGAGCATGTGTTGCCCAGCTCATTGGGCTGCCATGGCCATCGAAGAAAACAAAACCACATCCCTGACTTATAGCTTCGATAACATCTTCTGGCCCTGTGAATGTGCCCAGCGATGTCCATAATTTTATTGCCTCAAAGCCCGGCATCCAGTCTATAGCGCGCTGCGTTCCTTCCTCGCCCTCATAACCTTTCCATGCCGGATTAAGTACCTCTGGATAAGTATCTCCAGCTATGCAAACAAACCTTTTGAACCACTCCGCCCCATAGGCGGTGGTTTCATACTCCATTGTTTTTGAAACAACTATCTCTATCTCAAAGGCATTGCGAGCCGCCCATCTGCCCACATAAACATCTGGAAATAAATCGATTGGAGCATCTTCCGCCTTACTACCTTTCCACTCTCCATAGATGCCGTTGCCGTTTGTATCCCATGATGAAAATTTGCCCTCGCTATCATATATATCGGCAAAATACAAATCACTTAAATAGCGGGCCTCCCAGTTGCTTTTGTCATCGAGATAAACATATCTTACGGGCACCCACCACTCTTCCCTTAAGCCAGGCTTCCTCCCGCCGGCAAGCAGCACATATTTGATGTGCCAGTTATCGTAGGCATCCTTTATGAAGTATTTTACCTTCTCTGCATCATCCCTTCCCTGGCATGGGAAATATTTGCTATTGTATATCTCATCAAGTGTTACAATTATTGTCTTTACTCCATACTGCTCTTTATGCCACTGGAAAGGAATGAGGGCATCATAGAATTGTTGCGGACATATTATGAGTAAATCGTAGCCCTCTTCGCTTGCCGTTACCTCATTTTTATTTTCATCAAAATATTTTGGCTCGTTTACATCAACACCTGCAATAATTCCGCTGAACAAAAATGCCATTGCAACGAGAATTGCTATACTTTTCATGTGAGTATAATGACAAGAAGATTTAAAATTTTGCTGATGCCATGGCAAATTTTATAAGTTCTAACCATATAACAAAGTTAGAGGGATAAAACATGTATCGCTATATGAAGGAGATATACAGGGCTCATGAAAATGGATTGCCTGTTGTTGGACCAACCTATCTGGCGAGAGCTATAGGAGTGAGTAAATCAACAGCCCACCACATGCTGAAAAACATGGAGAGAATGGGATTTGGAAGATATATAGAGAGAAAGGGTTTTGTTTTGAATGAAAGGGGAATGGAAGAGGCGAGAAAGATAATGAGAAGACATCGTCTCTTAGAAAGCTTTCTTGCCACCATTTTTTCTTTTCCTCCGGAGAAGGCATGTATGGAGGCGGATAAAATAGATGCATATGCAGGCGATGAACTAATAGAAATGATTGAGGAAAAATACAATTACGAATGCTGCCCATGTGGCAATGAAATACCAAAATGAGGGTGATAACGCTTTTGTTGCCCTGGCTTATGCTGCTTCCATCTGCTGCGGGAATAAATGTAGTTGTATCCATAGCGGATTTTGGGGCTATCGCCAGGGAAATAGGGGGCGACGATGTAAATGTATCTGTTATTTTGCCGCCAGGCGCAGATCCTCACAGTTTTTCTGTAACCAAGGAAGTTGTTGATGAAATAGAAGGAGCTGATCTGATAATACTTGCGAATTCCGCCCTTCTTTCATATGAGAGAAATATAAAGGAGAGTTATGATAAGGAATATCTCGATTTTAATGATTATGAAGGCGTGGAACTTTTCGATTTCGATGGCATTGAAAAAAATCCACATGGCTACTGGCTTTACGTTAATAACAGCATATCCATAGCGAGAGCAATAGCTGAAAAATTCGCTGAAATTGAGCCAGAAAAAGCGGAATATTTCAATATCTCTCTCAAGAATTTTGAAGAAAGGATGAAGGAAGCATGGAGAATGGCAAATGATGTTGCCGAGCAAAAAAATCTGAAGGGTAAAAAATTTATTGCTGCTGTGCCTGGAGTATGCTATATAGGCAGGAATGTTGGTATGGAGGCAGACAAAATAATGTTTGCTGAAGGAACATCTCTTTTAAATGCAGGGGAAATGGAGGAAATAAAGGAGAAGTTGAGGAAAGGAGAATATGTGGCGATTGTTGTACCTGAATTCCTTAGATATGCCAAGGCTGGTGAGGTTGCGAGACAGATTGCCATGGAAACAAATGCAAGCCTAATCTACGTAAAATTTGCAGAAGGTGGAGGCAGCTATACCTCGCTTTTCTATTACAATGCTGTGCAAATGCTTTCTGCAGGAGGGGAGAAGATGGTTGAAAAACATAATTTACTGGCAATTTATTTATCAATTACTCTTGCATTACTTGTAGCTATAGAAACCCTTCTGCTATATAAATGCTGGAGGATAGAATGATTGAAGTAAGGAATGTTAGCTATTCATATAATGGCAAGGTTGCTTTGGAAAATGTTACATTTAGTAGTGGCGATGCCTTCCTGGCTATAATGGGGCCAAATGGCTCAGGGAAAACCACCCTCATTAAACTTATAATGGGTTTGCTCGAGCAGCAAAAAGGAGAGATAAAGGTTTTTGGTATGTCGCCAAAGGAGGCGAGACATTTAATAGGCTATATGCCTCAGAGAGATGCGATAGCGAAGCATATTCCCATACAAGTAAAAGATATCGTCCTCATGGGAATCGCTGCCAAGAAATTTTACAGCAAGGAAGATATAGAAAGGGCAAAGGAGGCGCTGGAGGAAATCGATTCCTTACATCTATGGAACGAAAAGTTTTCTTCCCTCAGCCAGGGGCAGCAGCAGCGCGTTTTATTTGCAAGAGCACTCGCAAAAAATCCGAAAATGATTATTCTTGATGAACCCTTCAATGCCGTTGATTTACCAAGCAGGGAGAAAATGGTGGAAGTGCTTAAGAAAAAGAGAGAGGAAGGGGTGGCGATTGTTGCAGTTGTGCACAACATCAACCCCATACTCCATGAAATCGATGAAATACTTCTGCTTAATAAAAAGGCGATAGCTTTTGGCACTCCAAAAGAAGTACTCAATCAGGAAAATCTTAGGAAGGCATATGGAACAGATGTCCAGATGATTGTTTGTGAGGAAGGATATTGCCACCCGCTTATAGGCGATGAGCATGCTGGATGAGTTTTTAATTCGTGCAATCATAGCAATATTACTTGTTTCCATCAATGCATCCATAGCCGGTTCTTTCACAATATTTAAGAATGTGCCGTTCCTTGTTGCTGGCTCCGCCCATGCTGCCTTAGCTGGGGCGGCGATGAGCATTGCCTTCGAATCCTACCTTGACATAAATCCTTTTTTTGGCGCTGCAATTTTTGCTGTTTTCGTCGCCATTTATGCAGCAAAGGCAAGGCAAGCGAATATCGCAATAGGTATATCTTTTGCCTTTTCAATGGCTCTCGCCGTACTTTTCATTTCCCTCATAAGAGAGCAAGCAGCAAGGGTATGGGGCTATCTTTTCGGCGACCTTCTTCTCCTTACAAATAATGATATATTCCTCATGGCAATCGTCACCTCCATTACACTGATTTTATTCATCTTATTTGCCCGAGAATTTCTCTTCATATCATTTGATCTCGAAGGTGCAATGGCTCAGGGAATAAAGGCAAGGCAACTCAACTACCTACTCCTCGCCCTAATTTCAATTTCAACAGTTGTAATAATGAAGGCTGTGGGAGCAATATTGGTATATGCCATGCTCATCGCCCCGGCAGCGGCAGCCAACAGAAAAGCAGGGAGCGTGGCGGGAGTTTTTGTTATGGCAGGCGTAATAGCCCTGCTGGCAAGCTTCGCTGCCCTTTTTATTGCTCTCTATCTGCCATTCTCACCATCCGCCATCGCCGCCCTGATTGCAACATCTATCTATTTTGCTGTGGCAAGAGGCGAGTGAATATGGAAGATGTGCATCTTTATCTGTATAATTTTGCAACGTTTATTCCTGCGGGCAGCCCAATGTCCTCGGCAATGCTATCGCATTTTATCCTCATTAAATATGCAATTGGCCTGTAGCGGGTCTCTGAAAATGCTTCATAATTTGCCATTCCTTTGCAGATGATGAGATTAGCTTTCTGCAATTTATCCTTTAATTTTTCGGAAATGCCATTGAAATCAATGCCCACAGCAAATTTTCCTGTAGTGATAATTTCATCCACAACATCTTCAAAACCGAGTTTCTTCACATCTTCATATGTTGCATCCGTTAGTATTGGATATTTCTTGCATACAAGGGTGAGATGCACGTCATACTCCTTCTTTATTATCTCGCATACCAGTTTATCAAAAACAACCTCACCGCAGTTATCTGTGAAGTACAGAATCTCGCCTTCAAAATACTTCCTCATTTCATCCACATCATCGTGCCCAAAACCCTGTGCCACATAATCCTCAAACTTTGCTGCCATTTCTTCTGGCGAGGATGCGCTGCCTGCTATCCCAAAATCTATTGAGTTTGCAGCTATAGAGCAGAGTATCGCCGCCTTAAGTTCATCATCGCTTTTTTCAACTATTTCCTTAACCTTAGGCATGAGCTTAAGAGCTATTTCGTTACTCCTTTCTTTAAGCCCTTTATATGGGTCGTTGTTTTTGAGTAGCTGGTAAGCATAGCCATGTATTTGTGTTGCAATCTCCGCCGAGCTTTTCCTGCTGCTGTATATCTCCGCCATTTTTACAAGAACTTTGTGCATTATGTCAGATAGTTTTTCATCATCTTTTGTAACCAATTTGCTTTCAAACAGGACTCTGTTGAGAAGGCATGGGGCACATCTCGCTTTCATTTTCATGCTTTGTGGAAAAAGAAGTGATTAAAATACTTTTATACTTCTTCTGCATTCTCATCTGTATGATGGAATTAAATAGCAATAATTTTCAGGAATTTTTAAGGGGAAATAAGATAGCTGTGATTGACTTCTGGGCTCCATGGTGCTCGCCATGTAGGGCATTAGAGCCTATATTGAAAGAAGTGGAAAAAGAGATGGGAAATGTTTCTTTTGGAAAGGTAAATGTTGATGAGAATATGGAGCTGGCGCAATATTATGGAATAAGGAGTATTCCAACTTTAATAATTTTTGTAAACGGAAAGGAAAGAGATAGGATAATTGGTTATGTTGCGAAGGAGGATATAGTAGAGAGGATACAGGGGGCTTTATAGAGGCAATTTTTTGCCATACGCCTCATTTATCAACTCTGCTGCTGAAACATACCATGCAAGTAAGGCGCAGATTAAACCGATGCCTCCTCCTATTTTATGACTTGCATCAAACCAGCTTGCAAAGCCCAAGGCAAAGAAAGTGAGCCATAGCGTGAGAAATACAAGAGATAGAACCCTTCCTATTTTCATTGACGGAATCCACATGTAAAATGTGAATATGCCCCACGCAATGAGCATTGCCCCTATTTCTTTCGAACCAAAGGTAAATAGTCCGTTTGCGGCAAAAACTTCCATAATGCCAAAGGCAAGCCAGAAGGCACCATATGAGGAAAAAGCTGCCCCAGCAAAATTATTCTCCGCCTTAAATGCCCACATTCCCGCCGCAAATTGCGCCATGCCGCCGTAAAAAAAGGCGAGCGGTATAGCAACGCTGCCATCTATAATCTCGAGATTTGCTAATGAGAGCACAAAAGTTGTCAGGGCAAATGCAGCCAGGCCCAGAGGAGCTGGATTCAGCTTCATGAGGAGGAATAGGAGAGGAATATAAAAAATTTAGGAAAAGTTCCAAAATAAATCCACTCCAAGATTTAGATAGTGCTTTTTGTTAAAAGTATATATTTTGGCTCCCCTGTTTATTGCCATTGCCGCAATCATACAGCACATTCTTACAACCTTTTTTCCTTTTCTTTTTGCTTCCACTTCAAGTTTTGCAGATAAAATAGCATCTTTTTTGGTGTAATCTATGGCCTCCATTTGTTCGATGGCGTGAATTTTCCCTCCAATTTTTTTCACAACCTTCATATATTCATCTCCTATTCCATAATGGGGGATGCGAATAGAAAAGAGAGCGATGGAACTGGCAAATATTATTGCGAAACAGGATTTTGTTAGAATAGTTGCTCATTGTGATGCAGATGGAATTACAGGAGCGGCGATAGCAAAAAAAACATTGGATGAAATTGGTATAAAAAACGAAGTGAAAATTGTGAGATATATTAATTCAGATTTTGTTAAAGAGACGGATAAATTTACTTGGTTCATTGATCTGGGCAACGGACATCTTTCCAAAATAAACAGTAATGCCATAATAACGGATCATCACTATTCAATGAATGAACATCCTGCATCTCTCAACCCATTCAGTTTTGGCATGGATGGAGAAGTTGAAGTATCTGCATCTGGCTTGGCATATCTTGTCGCCTCCTTCCTTGCATCTCCGGATGCCTCCCTTGCCATTATAGGTGCTATCGGTGATTTACAGGATTTAAGATATGGGAAGCTCGTTGGCATCAACAGAGAGATACTCAAAAAGTCGAAGGTGGAGGTTAAAAAAGATATAAGGATATATGGGAGGGATAAGCCACTTTACAAAATGCTTGCCTATGCCTCACATCCTTTCATACCTGGAATTTTTGGCAGGATAAGGAATGCCATCGGCTTTCTACGGCGTATGGGCATTGATTACAAAAAAAGCTGGAGAGATTGCAGCAGGGAGGAAAAAAGAAAAATTCTTTCCGAGATAATAAAAATCATGGTGCATGAAGGTTTTTCATATGAATACATCACAAAAATTTTTGGTGAGGTATATGAAATAGATGGAAAAGATGCCAGAGAATATGCCACTCTCCTCAACTCCATGGGGAAATATGGGCAGGGCGAGAAGGCTGTGGAAATGTGTATAGAAGGGAAATTTGATGGAGAAAAGATTTTGCAAGAGCACAGGAAAAGAATATGCAAATACATGGAATTCGCAAAGAGAAGGATAGATGAATACAAGAGCATCTATTATTTCCATGGTGGCAATTTAATTATCGACACAGTTGTGGGAACAATAGCAGGCATGCTCCTCAGAGAAGATAATATTGCCTCACCCGTGGTAGCGTTTGCTGAAAATGAGGAAGGTGTAAAAGTATCGGCACGTGCCCCCCATCCCCTCATCGAAAAGGGCCTCAATCTTTCCATAGCAATGAAAAATGCAACTGAAAAGCTAGGTGGGCAGGGCGGCGGACACAGGGCGGCGGCAGGCGGAATAATTCCAAAAGGAATGGAAGAGAGGTTTCTGGAGATATTTGATGCCGAGGTGAGAAATCAGCTTACGCGATAGATTTTGAGAAGTTTGATTCTGAATGTAACATTTTTTCCTGCAAGTTCGTGGAAGCTATAGCCCATTTTCTTGAGATCATCCTCTATATATACCTTCTGTATGCCATTGAAAACTCGGGGTAATTCTATCTGGCGGTCAAAAGTTTCTGTTCTATTAAGTTCATCGCTTATTGTCTGATTTCCTACATAGTACTCAATCTTTATTTTGTCCTCCGTGATATTAACAACTTTTCCATGAATTACATAACCGAATGCAGAGATTGTGAAGTTTCCGAGAGGTGGCGTTGTCACAATCCATATCTTTGTTTCATTATAGCCTGCTGTGCTTGCATTCTCCCACCACGGATATAAGGTTATTCCTTCGAGCTTGTTTGGCGTTGTTTCTAAAACAACATGGGTCTCATTAAATGAAATAACTTTTGTTGCATTTTCCCAGACCCAGTACGGCTGCTGTATTGGTATATCCTGCCAGTACTGTGGCATCGTTATTATCTCGCCCTCCTCTGGCACCCATCTTACATCAACTGTGACTCCTCCAATCTTTATTATCTCGAAGGTTGTATTGAAGCCTAAAATAATGGAGGTAACGAACTTTGTGCCATTTTCAACAGGTTTTCCAAATGCTTCTTCTGGCTGAAGAACAAAAACTTTTTCCTCCCCCTTCTTCATCCCTTTCATCCCTTCATATAAGCCCGGAATTTCGTTTATCCGAAGCCCTTCAATTGTGCCCAGATCTCCATAAGTCCAACCCTCTGGAAACTTATGTGGAAATCCCTCACCAAAATATATTTTGAGAGGCGTTAAGTTGTATTTGCTTGAATCAAATGGAGTATCCCACGATACATTTTCGTTGAAAGAAGATGCGAAAACTGTGCCATTTTCAAAATAGCCTATATAGTAAATTTCGGCAAAATCTCCTTCCTTCAGCACATTTTTCTCCATAAGTTCATAGCCGTATATTCCTCCTGTTGCAGCAATTATCACAACCAACGCTACCAATCCTTTCGTTATCTCATTCATTCTGCAACCTCCTTTTCATAAATGCCTCAAGCCTATTAAATGCTTCCTCCATCATTTCTATAGGCGGCAATATGACAGCCCTGAAATGATTAACGCCATAAACCGGACAAAAGCCTGAGCCGTGAACAAGCAATACATGGGTTTCATTTAAGACATCGAGCACAAAATCCTTATCGCTTTTCCATACGCTCTTTTCAATTTTTGGAAATATGTAAAAGGCACCCTGCGGTTTTGCTGTGGAAAGACCTTCGATCTCATTTATCCTCCTGTAAGCAAAATCTCTCCTCTTCCTCAGCTTTTCCACCATCTCTTCTATATGTCTCTGGCTCCCCCTTAACGCTTCCACCATCGCAAGCTGGCACACGGAATTGGCGCATAATCTGGAGCGAGCAATTCTCATAAAAGCATCTTTTATTTCATCCAGCTCCCCATTTGGGTTGTTGAAGATTGCATATCCGACTCTCCATCCGGGCACAAGATAAACTTTGGAGAAGCCATTAAATGTTATTATTGGAACATCTTTGGCTAAGGAGGCGGTGGCATGATGCTTTCCTTCAAAAACAATATCATCATAAATTTCATCTGAAACAACAATAATATTATGCTCCGCCGCCACATCAACAATTTCCTTAACGACCTTTGCAGAATATAAGGCGCCAGTGGGATTATTCGGATTTATTATGATTATAGCCTTTGTTTTTTCATTAATCTTTTTCCTTATGTCATCAACATCTGGCTGCCATCCTTCTTCCTCTATAGTGGCATATGGAACTGGCTTTGCACCATGAAATGATGTTATGAGATTGTAGGGGGGGTATGTTGGACCAGGAACAAGCAACTCATCCTCTCCATTCAGGGAGGCGGCAAGAAAAATCTGTAAAGCTTCTGTCACGCCCGTCGTAATGCATATGTCATCTATGTCATAGTCCATTCCATTCCTTCTTTTCTCTCTTTTTGCTATCTCCTCCCTTAGCTCTTCATATCCTTCTGAGGGGGCATATCCATTGTAGCCGTCCAACGCTGCCCTATATAATGCATCTTTCATATGCTGAGGGGTGTCGAAATCATAAGCGATTGGATCGCCAATATTAAGTTTAATTACATTTATGCCCTTTTTTTCCAGCTGCTTTGCATATACCACAACTTCTCTGATTGCATATGAGATGTTTTTTGCTCTGCTGGAAGCAGAAATCATGAAAATTGCATTGCTAAGGGGAATATATATTTAGTGGTTTTTGCGTCTTCGATGATATTTTTCTGAAAAGATTACTACTATTGCTATTAAAGCTGCAAGGGCTGTAAAAGCGGGTGTTTTTTTATTTTTTATAGTATATGTCCTCTCATCACATCCAATGTTTCCAGCTGTATCTTGAGCGCATATTTTGATAATGTATTTTCCATCTTGTATCGCTTTTGTATCCCATTCGTAAAAGGTTGTATTTACAATATTCTCTACTATAAGATTCCAGGTCTTTCCATTATCATTGCTATAATAAATTGAGATACTAACATTTTTGTCTGTATCGCTCACATTCCAGCCTATCTTTATTTTGCCCGATATTTCCTCAGCAAGTGGAGTTAAAATATGAATAATAGGTGGTTGAAAATCATCTGATGAGACATTTACAGTGAAATTATATATTGCCGGCGTTGTATCCACATTCCCAGCCTCATCCTTTGCTCTCACCTTAAACACATAATTTCCATTGGGAAGGGAAGAAAAAGTAACAGATGTATTGTATGTCCATTCAGACCAGTTTGTTGTATATCCTTCTAAGATGTATGAATAGAGGAGTTTATTCTTTGGTGTAACATCATCTTCCCCACTCCATTCAAATGAAACCCCTCTTTTTTTGGTATCTGAGGGAGGAGCAATTATGATATGGGTGTCTGGTGGATTGTTATCTTTTTCTATTTTAAATTCTCGGCTTGCTGGCACCACATCCACATTCCCAGCCTCATCCTTTGCTCTCACCTTAAACACATAATTTCCATTG
>CAZTDS010000007.1:0-1664 GCA_964612535.1 uncultured Thermoplasmatales archaeon | reverse complement strand
AGAGGAGTTTATTCTTTGGTGTAACATCATCTTCCCCACTCCATTCAAATGAAACTGTATTGTAGTCTATGATTCCTTCTGGAGCATTTATGATATAGGTATTTGGAGGAGTCCTATCTCTTGAGATTTTTACTGTTAATATGGGAGACCAATTGGAAGTTACATTATATTCATTTTTTGCAAGCACCTTTATTTCATATACGCCTTCTGCCTGCCATGCATGCTCCATTGCACAAATATTGCCGGAAGCAAGCCAATTGCTCCACTCATCTACCACATCATCGCCATCCCAGTCCCATCCATATGAAATATTGTAACCACTCGGATCATTAGCTACTGTGGAGAAATTATAAATTTTCCCTATATGCCCTTCAGATGCTCCCTGTGGCTTTTGAGGAGATTGAGGCGAAGGAGGAAGCAGATGAATGTCTGGGAAACGCTGATTTGGATAGTGAAGGTCAATGACCAATGTAGCATTTCCCTTCCATGAAGGGGTATAATCTAAGCCCTCTATTTTAACTTCAACAATCTCTCCATTTTCCCATCATAATCCAGGGGAGCCAACTTCAATTTGATAGTAATTTTGATTTTTATATATGTATTTGCTTTCTTCAGTTATAGTTTCATTCCTGTCATGATTTATTACTATTATGGAAAAATTATTTGCTGGTGTGTCGGCAGAATAAAAAATGTATCCATATAATGTGTGAGGTGTTTGTGCATTAATAGGAAAAATGCATAGCAGAAGAATGAATAAAGAAATGCCCATATATTTTTTTCTCATAATAGTATTATAGTGCGACCACATAAAAGTTTTATCAATTAAAAATTGTAAAAAAAGGAAAAAGGGAATTAGCAATGGCATTCCTGTATTTCATGCCAGTAGGTGGTGCTTTCTACCCACACAAATACTCCCATGCCCTTTCTTATCACTGGATTTGGAGAATACATTGCATCTGGAAGATACGAGACATAAGTTTGTGTTTCTGGATCCCACACGCTTATCTGCCAGCATCCTTCGATTTTACTTGCCAATTCACTTGCATTTGTCTCATTATCTTTGAACCATCCTATCAGGTTCCATCCCTCTATGTATTCGCCGTTGTCAAATGCCTGCAAGGTAATATTAACTTCGCATATTGGATATCCTTCTATTTCGAATGTTGAGTTCTCTTGCACCCATATAAAGTATCCGATGCCCGGTTCTATTTCAAAGTCTTGTGAATATTCATTTCCTACTACGTAACTTATCCATGTTTGATTCATTACATCCCATTTACTTATCTGGTAGCAATATGGAATCATGCTTGCCAGCTCGCTTGCTGTCGTTGGCACAGATGGTCCTCTCAATGGAATGGTTATGAGATGCCACTTTCCTCCCTCAAGGTTAAATATAAACGTTTCCATTGCTGGTATACAAATCTGTTTCGTTATGCTTGATTCAGCACCGTCATTATCAACCACTGTCAGTGTAACATTGTACTTTCCGCTTGCTTCAAAAACATGATATACAACTTCTCCATATGCAATGCTTCCATCTCCAAAGTCCCAAGTGTAATTTTCAATGTTCCCATCTGGGTCATAGCTTCCGGAGGCATCAAACATTACTTCTTCTCCTGGCAATGGACACCATGGTTCATAATCGAAGATTGGCACTGGGAAGG
>CAZTDS010000006.1:0-25589 GCA_964612535.1 uncultured Thermoplasmatales archaeon | reverse complement strand
AAGGAAAAAATAGATATCGTGGATGTATTCAGAAACCCAAAATTTATAGAGGAAATAATAAAAGAAGCTATAGAGATAAAAGCGGGCGTTGTTTGGCTTCAGCCCGGCTCGGAGAATATGGAAGTAATTGAGAAATACAAAGATAAAATAGATATAATATACAATAGCTGTCTTGGTGTAGTAAGCAGAATGGTTTGACAGTAAAATTTAAATGATGTTGCCCTTATTAGCAACATAGCGGGGTGGGGTAGTCAGGAAAACCCGTCGGGCTCATAACCCGAAGATCCGTGGTTCAAATCCACGCCCCGCTATTCATTTTATGTGAACCCCGGTACTTGTAGTGAAACCCCATATTATTTACGCCATTATCTACTTCTTTATGAGGATAATTGGAGGACGAAATATTTATAATATTACTAAAGTTAATATTTTTCGGAGGCGAAAGATGAGGAAAGTAATATGGAAAGTGATGTTTTGTATTTTGGTAGGAGTATTATTGTTAACACATACAAACACTGCAAGGATTGGTGGAGAAGAGAAGTTGTCCAAGGAATCGCCTATACGGGAGAAATTATTCAATGAATTTAATCCAACAGAACCAGAAAAATTAGATGGACCGGTCCCTGCTAAGTGGGATTGGAGAAATGCAACATATAACAATATTACCGGTGATTGGACAACACCAATAAGGAACCAATATCAGGAGATATGCGGAAGTTGCTGGGCATTTGGCTCACTTGCTGCATTAGAATCTGCAATTAAAATTTGGAATAATGATCCTGAAATGGATGTCGATCTTTCTGAACAATATATGTTGTCATGTTCTCCTGGGAGTTGCGAGGGATGGTATTGGTTCAACACCCTTGATTGGATACAAAAGAATGGAGCTATACCAGAATCCTGTTTTCCATATGAAGCCGATGATACTATTCCGTGCGATGCAAAATGTCCTGAGTGGAGAGATTGGCTTATAGGAATAGATGGCTACCATCGTGTTAATTCAGATGTATTATCGATACAAAATGCTCTCATTAAATATGGCCCTCTAGCTACAACGATGGATGTATATGAAGACTTCTATCCAAATTATACCGGCGGGGTATATCGCCATACCTATGGTGATTTTATATGGGGTCATTGCGTTACAATTGTTGGATATGATAATACATGGGGAGGAGAAGATGAGGGATATTGGATTTGTAAAAACAGCTGGGGAACAGAATGGGGTGAAGATGGTTGGTTCAGAATAGCTTATGGAGAATGCAATATTGAAAAAAATACTTATTACTTTACTGGTCCAAATTATCCTCCAGAAAGACCTGAGAAACCTTCTGGAACTACTAGAGGGAAGGTGGGAGAGAAATACACATTTTCTGCAACTGCGTTTGATCCAGACGGTGATAAAATAAGGTATTATTTTGATTGGGGAGACGGCAACATTACAAGAACAGAATATGTGAATTCGGGTGAAACAGTATCGGTTAATTATACATGGAAAAAGGGAGGGAAGTACATGGTGAGAGTGAAAGTTCGTGATGAGCATTGGTTGGAAAGTGATTGGTCAGAGCCGCTCGTTGTCACTATGCCGAAAACCTATGAAAATACCTTATGGACATGGATAGAAAAATTGCTAAACAGATTATTTGGAAGAAACATACTACTCCACACTTGGTAAAGCAAAAACAATACTGGCTATTTAGAGTCAATATTTATTGATGGCTGAGAATATCTGGACTTTGATTTTGGAAAGGCAATTAGTAATAATCCACCAGATAAAGAACCTGCATTAACCATTGCCGCTATTCATTTTACAAAAATACAAATACATCCACAACATCCTTTGATATATCTCCGTCTGTATCATATGCAAGAACTTCTATGGTATGCAAGCCAGGTTTTGCTCTGAAAAGCCATTCATAAGGCTGCTCTTCATCAACATACTTTAACTCTCCGTCCAGATAAAATTCAATCCTTTCCGTATTAATTGCCTCAACCCTAACATACATCGGCCCTATTATGCGCGCCGCCGCCTCCTGCACCCCTGGAAGGCGGCGAAGCCACGTGCGGAAGGCCTCGCCAAAGACATATGTATGATATATCTCTGGTTGCTCTATTCTTATTTTGGGTACATCTGGTTCAAAGTTTCCATATACTCCATCTATATACATTACTCCTGTGCCCTTTCCATACCATTCTCCAATCCAGAGAGCATCATAATCAATGCGGAGCCATCCCTCTTCACCCCAGTCCATGCCCCAGCTGTTTTTTATAATCCAGCAGTGCTGCGTATCATCATAGCCAACTATTGCCATTACATGCCCTCCTGCAACTCGCCCCCATCTATGGCGGTATACTCCGCCGTGATAATAATAAAAATCCTTCCAGAATATCATGCATACAATTAGAGGGCCATGTTCTATCAATGCCTCCTTCATCGCCTCCTGACTATGCTCAACCCATCCCCACTCCTTTATTTTCACCGTTCTATTCTCCCATCCCGGCAGGCTTTCAAAAGGAAAATCATAGGGACGATGAGGATCCGGAAAGCAGCCTTCGTCAGGCACTCCATATTCAATGAGATAGTTTGCTGCATCAACCAAATTAACATATCCTGCCTTTACTGTTCCGCCAGCATAGAAATAAAGGTGTGCTTCTGACAAATCAGGATTGTAAATCCTGCCCAGTTTATACTGCATTTTCGTTTCTAAAGCCGCCACCAGGGCATAAGCCTCGCATGTAGGAGCAGGAGCCTGATTTTTTATCGGCGTTGTATAGTCGATGCCATTAACATCTCGCCATGAAAAATATGGAGGAAGAGTTTCCTTTTCTCCTGTTCCAATAAATGCAGGAGTAATGAGGAGGAATAAGGCAAATATCACCGCAATT
This sequence comes from uncultured Thermoplasmatales archaeon, assembly GCA_964612535.1. Lineage (GTDB taxonomy): Archaea > Thermoplasmatota > E2 > UBA202 > JdFR-43 > JdFR-43. The sequence goes on along the minus strand of CAZTDS010000006.1, from coordinate 22,703 downwards.
TTTTTCATAGAGGATAATAAGATGAATGTTTAAAATATTTTAGCTCTCAAAAATTCTATGAAAAGAAAATTGTCGCAATTTCTTATTCATTTTATTCCCTTTCACTTAATTCCATCAACGCTTGCAGAAAATTTTTTAAAACCTCCACAGTTTAGCTTCGCATGAAAAAACGTTTGCTTGCGGGCATCATTGCTCTTTTTATTGCTATTCCAGCCGGCAATTTCCTTCCAAAGGAGGGAAAATTTGCAGGGAAAATAAACGAGGCCAGTATAAAACAGGATTTCGACCCCTTAGTTGACATTGAAGTTACTGTGGAAATAAAGGCTATACGCTCTCTCGAAATGCCATACATTGGCAAAACATATGATAAAATAGACAAATATAGCGATCCTGATTTTTATGTTAAGGTTTTCATAAACGGCAAGGAATTCAAAAGCCCTGTATGGAAAAATCAGAAATATGTATATGAAAGTTGGAAGGCTACGCTAAATGTTCCAGATGATGTTGAGTTTGTCAATATAACGATACAGCTATGGGATGCAGATGCTGGCGTGGATAAGCTATGCGATATTGATAATAACATAGATGATTATCCAAAAAGTTATGATTTAGATTTGGTGTATAGCATAAAAACGGGGCACTGGTTTGGCGATGACTATATTTCTCCACCCGAAGGCTACTGGGGATATCCAGATTTAAGTGGATATGGAAGAGCAAATGGATGTGATGATAACAGCCTATATCAGAATGACAGGGATTGCGAAATATGGTTTGACATATATCAGAATGATTATGATGGAGATGGCATTCCATACTGGGTGGAAACAAATGTATATCATACTGACCCGACAAAAGATAACAGGGGAGAAGATGCTGATGGAGATGGAGTGCCAATAGAATGGGAGTGGAAATGGGGACATTATTTCTTCCGTCACTGGTGGAATGATGAAATCGAGGACATATGGTTTTACGATCCTTTCACTCCAGAAAATCATTCAAGCCTCGACCCAGATGGCGATAGCTTAAACAACGTCGAGGAGTATCTCACAAGCCAATGGGGCTCCGACCCCTTCCGAAAGGATTTGTTCATCGAACTGGATCAGATGGCAGCGGGCCCCGACGGCGAGCCGCCCAGCATGCTTCCCAACGGCTCCAAAGAACTTCTCCGCACCGCTTATGACAAACATAACATTGTTTATCATCTCGACGATGGTTGCATGGGTGGAGGCGAGATTATTCCATTTGTTGCAGAGGTGAGTGGAAGGAAATTGAGAGAGGATTACTACAACAAATATTTCCTTCATTATGGTGAAAATGATTGGAGGCGCGGGATTTTCCATTATGCTCTCGTTGTATATGATGCAGGTTTCAATGGATATGCAATAAGGAGAGATATGTGGCAAATATCTTCCAAATATATTGAGCAAAAATGCAGGCAACTGTTTTTTGTTGATAGAAGCATAGTGTATGCAAGCGTTTTTATGCATGAAACAGGACATAGCTTGGATATAAGCAATCCAGGCGTTGATAATCCAGATACAATTTATCCTTGGAAACTAGATTACTGGAAATATACCCCCTACAAAAGCTGCATGAACTACCGCTATACTTATATTTTAGTTGATTACTCAGATGGAAGTCATGGCAAAAATGATTTTGATGACTGGCACGATCTGGATTTAACTTTCTTTGATTACAATAGCCCCTAAACGTCGTAACCCCAACGTTCTATAGTCATCTTGAAATACTTGTATATCTTTTCCTTAAGTTCTTCATCTATCACATACTTATGCGGCTTTATGCTTGCCTGCATTGCTATGAATTTCTTAAAATCATTTTTCGCTCTTTCAAATCCCGGCAAATTTAATTCCTCATAAATTCTTTTACTTCCTTAAATGGCTGCAACAAAATCTTCATATCTAACTTCTGAAATTAACTTGCTTTTTCTATCCTCGTTTCTTCAATTTTCTTGCCTCCTTTATTTCCTCAACAGTTCAAAAAATGTCAAGCATGTCCGATGTGCCAGAAGGAGGGGCGGTGATGGTGGAAGTAAAAGGCACAAAAAATGGAAAAGCTCGCATCTACAAATTTTCGGGCATATCGAGAATGAGGGAGGCAACCGCCACTCCGGCGGCGCTGGCAGCCATAATGATGGCAAGGGGTGAGATAAATTCTCCGGGTGTGAAAGCGGCGGAGGCGTGTGTGCCAGCGAGGGAATTTTTAAATAGGCTTATAGCAGAGGGAATATTCGGTAAAACATGGATGGGCGAGGAGAAGGAAATGGAGGAATTGCCATAACCGTAACTCAAAAATTTTTATAGGCATGTAAATTTATTTTCATGAAAAAGTTATTCATCATTGCCATTATTGCATCTATTCTATCAAGCAGTTTTTCAATTTCATATAGTAGTAGCATATCTTATAATCTGCCAGAACATTTTGATTTAAGAAATGTTAATGGTACAAGTTATGTTACATCCGTAAAGCATCAGAGTGGGGGAACATGCTGGTGTCATGGAACAATGGCCGCCTTGGAAGGAAATTTGCTAATAACTGGAAAATGGAAGGAATTGGGGATAAAGGAGGAACCAAATCTTGCAGAATATCATCTTGACTGGTGGAATGGTTTCAATAAATTTTACAACGGTGATTTAAATCCGCCTACTGGCAATGGCTTGGACGTTCATTATGGTGGCGATTATAGAGTTGCTTCTGCATATCTAACAAGAGAAGGAGCTGTATATTGCGAGGAGGCAAACGATGAAACAGAATATGATTACAACTGGTTTGAAGAGGCGCCAGAACACTACAGCGATAAATATATCCGTTTCTATCCCCGCCACATAGAGTGGTATGTTGCTGGCGATGATTTGGGCAACATAGATTTGATAAAAAGAAAATTGATGGAAAACGGTGTGGTGGCAACCTGCATGTGTTATAGCGGCTCTTTCATCGATGCAAGAAATTTCACGCATTACCAGCCACCTACCGATGATACGCCGCCCAATCATGCCATCGCAATCGTTGGATGGGATGATAATAAGAAAACGCAGGCCCCAAAGCCAGGAGCGTGGCTTTGCAAAAACAGCTGGGGAAGCGACTGGGGAATTGATGGCTATTTCTGGATTTCTTACTATGATAAATGGTGTGGCAAACATCCAGAAATGGGCGCAGTATCTTTTCAGCAAGTAGAACCCATGAAATATGATTTCATTTATTATCACGACTACCATGGATGGAGGGATACATTGAAGAATTGTAATGAGGCATTCAATGCTTTTGTTGCCTCCTCTGATTTTCTTTTACAATCGGTAAGTTTTTACACGGCGGCAGACAGCGTTGAATATACGGTGAGAATATATGATAGATTCGAAAACAGGGAATTACAGGATTTGCTTGTTGAGCAATCGGGCATAATAAACTATACAGGATATCACACAATTGATTTAGAAAAACCCGTTGCGTTTCCAGAAGGAGATGATTTCTATATCTATCTTTCTCTTTCCCATGGCGGCCATCCAATTGATTGTACTTCAGAAGTTCCTGTCTTACTTGGTTCATTGTTGAGGGGCACAATTGTTAAATCAACTGCTCATTTTGGAGAAAGTTACATGAAATTTGGGAACAGATGGGTTGATTTACATTTTATCAATCCTTCAGCAAATTTCTGCATAAGAGGATTGGGTATATCTTTTACCCCAACAAAGCCAGATTTAGAATGTAATGGAAGCATTAAACTCAGAGATATAAAGCCAGGTTCCCGGGTAAAAACGAGTTTTATTGTTAAAAATGCTGGAGAACCATTGTCAAATCTTGACTGGGAAATTGTAGAATGGCCCGAATGGGGAAAATGGGAATTTTCACCTTCTTCAATGGAAAATTTGAAGGCAGAAAGTAAAGGAATAGAAGTGGAAGTAAGTGTAGTTATTCCTAATGAGAAAAATTCTACGTTTGAAGGAGCGATAAAGGTAATAAATAAAGATAACAGTAGCGATTATGAAATAATTCCAGTGGTAATTTCAACTTCTAAAAATATTAAGTTGCCCATGATTTTCATACAAAAAATATGCGAGAAGCTTCCCTTCCTTAAATTCTTGATTTCGATTTTAACATAAACCTTCATATATGTTTTCTATTTTCATTATTCAATGAGAAAGCTTATTGCCTATGCCAAGCTCATTCGCCTTCCTGGCTTAGGCGGCTTGGCGATTCCTCCTGTTTTTGGCGCCATCTCTGTTGGTGTATATGATTTTTATAAGCTTGCCATACTTTTTGCCATTGGTTGCTTTAGTGCCATTTTTGGCTTTGTTTTGAATGATTATGCAGATGTTGAACTCGATAAACTGGTGAAGGAATTGCATGGGAAACCTTTGGTGAGTGGGATTATAAAAAGGAAAGATGCTGTGGCTATTTCTTTAATATGCGTCTTCCTCTCCTTTTTCTTCGCATTTCTTTTATGGAAGGGTGAAACGCTGGATGAATTAAAATTTGCAGCCATAACATCTCTTACCCTTGCTGGTTTGCTTGGAACCACCTATAACTTATATGGAAAAAAACTGGCTGGCTCTGACTTTTTGGTTGCCCTTTCAATGTCCCTCGTTTTTCTTTTTGGCGCCCTTGCTTTTGCCAAGCCCACACTCCTCACATGGATAATTTTCCTCCTCACCTTCAATCAGACACTCCATATGAATGCTGTGGAAGGAGGTATAAAAGATGCTGACCATGATTTTGTGATGGGCGTTAGGAATATTGCACTTACATCAGGAGTTAAAGTAAAAGGCGGCAGTATTAAAATTCCGTGGCATTTCAGAGCTTTTGGTATGGGTATCCGCCTTACATCAGCATGCCTTATCTTCATTCCCTTCATTTATGGCCTTCATTACCATATATGGCAGATTATTCTCTTGCTCCTGCTCATTTCACTTGTCCTCCTCATTGAAATAAAACTTTTATGGCTCAAAAGATTTGATAGAAGCAAAATAAGGCGATTGATAGCGGCAGCCGCCTTTACCCGCTACTCCATCGTTCCCATAATGCTTGTGAGTAAAATAGGGGAGCTTGCTTTCATACTCGTTGTTCTTCCGATAGCATGGTATATTGCTTTTGTTCCTTTAACTGGAATGAAGCCATTTCAGCCGGAGATGTGAAAATGAGGGCGTGTATAATTGGGGGAGGAATCGGAGGGCTTGCTACAGCAATTAGACTAATCAATAGAGGATGGAACGTGGATATATATGAAAGAGAGGGAAAAATTGGAGGAAGAGCCCTTTCATGCAGGCTTGAGGAATACGAAAAACTGATCAGAAAATTTGAAATGAAATTGCTTTTCAGCGAACCAGATATAGAAGAAATTCGTCGCATGGAAGGGTATAAAATAGATTTAGGATTTCATCTGATAGGTGGAGGAAAAAGAGGTGCATGCGTTAGATTGCTTCGAGAAATAAATGCAAACATCAATTTTATTGGCTCGCGTCTCGGCTTTATAGGGAAAAGTATAGACTATCCTATTTTGAAGGCTGGCGATAAAATAGCGATGTTGCCTCGTATTTTACAGCTTTTATTAACGAGAAAATCAAAAATAGAAGAAATGAAGAAAATTTCCATAGATGAAATGATAAGGAGATATGGCAGAGGAAAAATGAAACTCGTGCTTGAACTTTTCCCTCGCCTTATAACGACAGTAAATGACCTTTCAAAAATTTCGGCTGGTGAAACTTTTTTTGCACAACGTGAGTTGCTCGGCGGGGATCCAGTTGTATACCCTCAGGGTGGCTTAGGAACAATAGCAAAAGAAATGGCAAATTATATTGATGCAAAAGGCGGGAAAATTTTTCTGAATAAAGAGGTGGAAAGGATAGTTATAGAAGATGGAATTGCAAAGGGCGTGGAAGTGGATGAAAATTTTAAAGAATATGATGCTGTCGTTTCCACCATTCCAGTGCAGCATCTTTTCCATATAGCAGATAAAAAAGAATTTCCAAATGAATGGGTAAAATACATCACTTCATTGAAGGGCACCGGTAGCATTATTTCATATCATGCATTTCGTGAGTTAGATAAAGAATTGCTCAACAAGTCATTTGTTTTCATTGAAAGAAACACCGGTTTTGAAGGCAACGATGTCGTTGGAATGATAGACTTTAAAATGCATCACGGTAGCGGAGTTGCTCCTAAAGGAAAGTTCATTGTGCAGAGCTACGCAATATGCACGCCCGAGGAGGCAAGAGATAAAAAGAAGGCGGAGAAACTGGCTGAGATAATAGAAAAAAATCTCGAAAAACTTATGCCCAATTACAGAAAAAATATGGAATGGTGCATCCACGCCGCCATATGGCATCTCGATGGTGTGGCAAAAACCATAGATAATGAAAAGCCAAGCGTTGCAACGCCAATAAAAAATCTTTATCTGGCTGGAGATTGCGTGGAAAGTAAAGGCGTTGGAATAAATTGCGCAGCAGATTCATCCCGCCTCATAGCGGAAGCAGTGGAAAATAAAAGATAATTTGCTGCATTTCATTTCGTTAAATTCATTCTATATCTTCTTTTCCCTACCTTCACCAGAATACCATTTTTCTCCAGATAAGCATCTCTCAATTTTATGAAAAGAATCGAATTTCTAATCTCCCATTTGCTCTTTGCCCTTCTTCGCGGCAATCTTTTTCTTGGATGGCTAAAGCGTTTTAATTCATTCCATCTTACTCTTCTCATTTTCAGCCTCCCTTTTCACAATTTCAAGCATTTTTATCGATCCCGCTTTTTTGCATTTTTTTTCCAGATAATTCCAGTCAATTTCATCAAAATAGAGTGTTGCAATCCTTACTGCCTGCTCTTTATCTGCCTCGCTTTCCCAGAATTGAGCAGCCTGTATTCTATCAAATAATATATCTTCCATGCCAACCACATAGGCGTTTCCTGCTGGTGTTTCAACAACAGTAATTTTACTCATGTCAATATCCCTTATATCTGCAGGCATTTCAATGTAAAGATTCAGATCCTCTCTTATCCACATCCTTCCTACTTTCCTGAAGCCCATTTTCTTCATGATTTCCCCCAATTTTTTCTTTTTTGTTCTATCAACAGCAAGATCAATGTCCCCCGTAGAATACCAGTCTCTCGTATAAAACTCTACTGCAGCCCCTCCCACAATAACTGGTTTTATTCCATACTTTTCCGCCTCCTTAATTATGAGAGCCATCACATACAGATTCCTTTGAAAACCTCTCTCGAGTTTTTTGACGTCATGAAATACATCTTTTACTGGATAATCAAGTCGCCTTTTGCATCTCGGACATGAAACAGGATTTGGTTTTCTGGGCTTCCATTCATATCCACAATAAGGACATTTCATAATAATAGTAATAATAAGCCATTATATTCTTTTCCATTAGAATATCTTTCCTCCTTTTATGATGGCGCGGAGTAAAACAAGTATGGGTATTATCTCCAGCCTTCCAACCCACATATTGAGTATTAGCATGAATTTTGCAACAGGATTCATATCTATCGATGTTACACCAACACTAAGCCCAACATTACCCTGAGCTGAGCATACCTCAAAGATGGCATTTTCAACGCTTACATGCATGGTATGAAGTATGACAAATACACCAATGAACAGAAGAATCATCCAGAGGAAGGAAACGATGGCGGCATCGCTTAGCTCCTCTATCGCCTCTTCCCTGCTCATTGCCCTCCCGCCGACTTTGTGAGGGAAGGTGCTTTTTGGCGGAAGGAAAATGCGCCTCAATTTCCAGCCCACGCCTTTCGTGAGTAAAATCAGGCGGAACAGTTTTATTCCTCCCGCCGTGGATCCAGCGGCGCCGCCAGCAATCATTGCAAGTGAGAGCAATATTTTTGATTCGCCACTCCAGATAGCAAGGTTAGTTGTGGCAAAACCTGTGCATGTGAGGGCGGAAACAAATTGAAAGGCGGAATATTTGAAGGAGGTTGTAAAGGAGGAGTATATGCCGTCGTTCATGTTGAAATAGGAAAGGAGGAGGGCGCCGATGAAAAGAAGGAAAAGCAATGCCTGTGTCTGCGCATCTTTGAAGAAGTTTTTTATCCTTCCCTTCAGCAATTCATAGTGAGTTGAAAATGCTATTGCTCCTGCAACCATAATTGGCACGAGTAAAATTTGAATGGGCGTTGAATAAGAAGCCATGCTATCGTCGGTTACAGAAAAACCACCGGTTGCCAGCCCAGTCATTGCATGATTTATTGCTTCCCACCACGGCATGCCAGAGAGGAATAAAACGAGGATTGCTATGGCTGTATAAAGCAGGAAAATCCACCATATTGTTTTCACTGTCGATATTATGCTTGGATGTATTTTTTCCTCTCTCGCCTCTGATTTAAATAAAACAAATGAGCCTGCGCCAGGCCTGGCTAAAACAACGAGGGTGAGGACTATAACTCCAACGCCTCCAATCCACTGAATGAAACTTCGCCAGAACTGTATTGTATAACACAGCTCGCTTGGTTTGGAAATCATTGTAAGCCCGGTGCCAGTCCATCCTGCAACAGATTCAAAAAAGGCGGATAGGAAATCAAGGCCGGTTATGTAATAAAATGGAATGGAAGAAACGAGAGAAATTATAAGCCAGGAGAGGGCGGCGGTTATCATCGCATGCCTTATTTTTGGCTCGTCACCGCTCCTTCCCACCATCCTGAAAATGGTTCCGAGGAGGAGGAAGAGAGATGATGTTAATACAATCCATTTTATGGCAAAATATTCTTTGAAACCAATTGAAATGAAATTGACAAATAAGGTTATCACTCCTACAGCGATTAAAACTGCCCCGGTGTCTCGAAGCACTATCTTTAAATTTTTCATTTACTTCTCAAAGAAAACACTCATTGTCTTATCTATTTTGTCCTTTCTCGCAAGCAATGTTACAACATCTCCTGCCTTAAATGTGCTTTCTGGAGCAGGAATTATTATTTCCGAATCCCTCTCTATTGCTATTATATTAACTCCTCTCGGCAATTTTATGCTTCCAACAGGCTTATCAACAACTTTTGATTCGGCAGGTATAATAATTTTGAAAATCTCTGCTTTATTCCCAAGACTCATGAAATCCTTCACCATCGGGCGCTGCACCGCTCTGTAAAGATATTCGGCGGTGATGGCGGCGGGGTTGCCAACTATATTGACCCCTTTTTCGATAAACATTGGTTTGTTTTCTTCATTGTTGACGAGGGAGACGAGGGAAGGTATTCCGATGGATTTTGCTAAGGATATTACAAGGAGATTGGTTGCATCGTCAGCAGTTGTAATTAAAGCGTCTGCATTATCAGCGCCCGCCTCCATCAATGTTTCTTTTTCTGTTGCATCTGCATTGACAACGACGACATCATATTTTTTTGATATTTCATCACATTTCTCCTTGTTTTTCTCTATGACGACGACATCATCCTTATTGCGGAGGGCAAGATTTATCAATTTTTCCCCTATTTCACCTGCCCCAACTATGATTAGATACATTTTAATCACTATGACAACGGCAAAAGATAATTTGCTTACATTTATTAAATTTTCTCTATAGTTTATAAGTTATCTCTGTAGAGCTATATCTCCACTTTCCTTTCATGCCATGCTTCAGCATTGCCATTATGTGCTATCGCTTTTATCAAATGCTCTCCATGCAAATCAGGTTGGATGCGGAATGGCGGTTTATCTATGCTTGCATAAAAATTTCCATCTATATAGAAATCCACTCTCTCTGCATTTTCAGCCATCGCCTCTATAATTCCATTCTGGGGCGGCTGAATATAAACATAAAGTTCTTCAGCCGGTGGCAGAGGAAGATTGCATACATACGCCACGCTCCGCCTCAAAATCCACCAGTTGTAGCTCCAGTTGGATAGCGAGCCTCCAACCCATCCATAAACGTAGCGAGGTACTCCATATATGGATAAGCCAAAATATTCCTCAACACTTCCATTGAAGCGAGGAGGGATTTCAGGATGCATTCCAAAGATAACCACCTTTCCCTTTCCATAAGTGGCTTCAGCCGCCGAATAATAATCCTTTATATCTGTCTCTATTTTTTTATATGGAATCCATTTCCCCAGCCATATCCAGTAATGCAAAGGTGCCACATCACTTGGCTCCTCCCTATATATGGCGAGGGGCTTTGCCTCTTTCATGCCATACAAGCCTGGCCCGCCCCCATATGTTATATATCGCCATTTTTCTCCTGCAAATATTTCATGCCCTAAAAGCTCATTTTTTATCGGTATATTGCTCCTTCCATCCTCCTTCCACAAATACTGCCACTCCTGCCATTGATTATCGTTAATGTATGCATCAATTAAACCTAAAGCAGCCTTTGTAAGCACGAAATCAAGCCAGTGACGAGGTTTTTCATAACCTTTCGTGGCTATATTTGCTCCCCCGCATACGCCAACGTAGCCTCCCCCATTAGCAATAAATTTTTTCACTTCATCCTTCCACTTTTTATGGAGGGCATGGAAATACTGTCGCCCACTCGCTCCTATAACGAGTACATCATAATTCATTAAACTCCCATTTATTACATCTTTATAGCCAATTCTTTTCACATTCATCTCATATTTTGTGTTGCCATCTCTCCATGCATAGCGAAAACAATGTTCAATGAGGCGGACGGAAGGAGAAATGGAATCATAGATGGCAATTTTTATTGCCCTCCTTTCCTCCTTCTCCGACGAAACATTTCCAAAAACAGTTGAAAGTAGCATCACCATAGCAAAGGCAGCGATAATCCTATTCATTACGGCGTAATTCTTTTCAATCTTATATATTTTATCTCGCCGCCATTAATCATGCCGAATACCATTTCTTTTTTAACAGAATGTGCAAGCCTTACAGCCCTGCTTATTTCTGCCCACGTCGCCTCATAATTTTCCCTAACAACATGCACGAGATAGGGAGCATGGCTTTCCTCGGGATTTTTATCATACACCCTGAAATGGGAGCCAAACTTAAAGCCAGTTTTGGGCAGCAAACCTTTTTTCCTCAAATTTTCATAAACAGCAAGTCTTTCCTCTATATCTGGCTGTATCTTTTTGGCATGCTGTAAAAATCTTTTAATGCTCATTTTCCTTCCATTTTTTATCACACTCGCCCCCCTCCCAGCCACATAAGCGGCTTCCATCAATGAGAGTTGCATGTATTTCCCAAAACTTTTGCCTATAAAATCCTCTTTAAGCATTTCCATCAAATTTTCATCCCAGACAACACACCTGTCATTGAGAAGATGTATTCTCCCTTCATAATCTCTTTCAATAAAAACACCATTCATCACAAAATGCTTTGCTATGTAATATGTTATATCCCCTTCCTCATCCACTATCCCGAGTATAAGTTTGCCCTTCGCCTCTTCTATAAACTCATCAATATCCTTTATCCTAAATCTCGCTCTTTCCGAAACAGCCTTAACAACAAAGCCTGGCGGCGCAGGCGGGCGCTTGCCTCTCTCATACAGCAGGAAATCTTTTTTTACTTTGAGGATGTAGCCTCTTTCCCGCAAATCCCTATAAACGAGGTATCTTATTTCAAAATCAGGCATGTAATGGAGGGCATATTCCATGAATTTTTTGATATCCGCCGCCTTACCATCTATTTCGACATCCACTCTCTCTTTCTCAAGAAGATAACATATTTCTATCAAACTCAGTTTGAGTTTTCCATCAAATTCTCCATAACACCCTTTATTGTATATTCTATTTGCTTCTTTCTCTCCTTCAATTATTCCAATATCACCATTAACCACAACCTTTGCCAGTTTCACCATTTTTCCTCTATATATTTCACTATCCCCTCAAAAATTTCCTTTCCATCATTGCTTTTCCAGTCTGGCTGCTGCCATTCATGAAATGCCCTCTCAGGATGTGGCATCATTCCAAGTATATTGCCCTCGTCATTACATATTCCTGCAATATTTCCATATGAGCCATTGGGATTCCATGGATAGCCAGCAAGATTCCCTTTATCATCAACATATCGAAAAACAACCTGCTTTTCATTCACCTCTTCAGCATATTCCTCATCTTTAAAAACAATTTTTCCCTCTGCATGGGCGACAGGTATCATGCTTATTTTTCCATATGGAATATTCTTTGTTAATTTGCATCCGCTTTTCTCATGCCTTATGAGTGTTGGCCTACATTCGAATCTGCAAGAGTCATTCGTTGCCAAACAGGCTTCCGGCTCGTCACTTATCCCATTGAGGGCTGGCAAAAAGCCCATTTCAATCAATATTTGGAAGCCATTGCATATGCCCGCCATAACATAGCCGTTTTCAACAAATTTTTTTAACTCGCGGAGTAAATTTGCCTTAAGACGGGCGGCAAAAATTGCACCAGCCCTAATGTAATCGCCAGCTGAAAAACCGCCTGGCAGAAATATGCAGTGGTAGTCATCTATTTTTTTCTTGCCTTTCTCCAGTTCTTTTATATGCACATATTCAGGAGATGTTCCAAGCTCTTTAAAAGCAAGATAACTTTCATATTCGCAATTTGTTCCTTCCATTTGCAATACGGCAATTTTTATTTCTTCCCTTTGCACATTGTTATAGAAAATAGCATATAAAAAGTTAAAGAAAAAAGGGGGAAGGCTATTCGACGTATTTAAATATCCACGCTTTATATTCCTCTCCGTCACTCACTCCAACGGCTCCTGCGTTGATCTCCTGCAATCCATCATTATCAAAATCGCCCACGCATGTAACGGCAAGTAAACCATAAGTATTGTTTATGAGATATTCTTCATCGTAACCATTTCCATTCCATTCAAGTATATGGACGTAGTTTGTTCCTACTGCCACCTCCGCCTTGCCATCGCCATCTACATCACCAACATCTATGGCTTCGATGGTCGCCTCCTCGCCCTCCCATGTTATATCAAATATTTTTTCATATTCGCTTCCATTCCATCTGTAGATGCACAAGCGGGGATACCAAAATGTAACGTGTATTTCATTTATTCCGTCTCCATTGCTATCTTTTGCAACACATCCGAATACCTGATAATCAAATTCATCAATAACATGGCTCTCGAAATCCTGCCCATTCCATTTTAGCACTACAAGCTCCCTTCCATGCCCGACTATTATTTCATTTTTGCCATCGTTATCCACGTCTGCTATCCATGGGAAGTATATTGAATTATAGCCCCATTCCGCCTCCTTAACAAATTCATTGCCATTCCATTCCAACACCACTAAGGAATGCTGTTTTTGATATTCTCCTGTAACCACAACCTCATTTTTTCCATCGCCATCGCAATCGCCAACGATGCAATCCAATGTTGTTCCTCCTTCATCCTTTCCTATAATTATATATCTGCCAAGCAATTTGTATCGATGGCCGCTCCATTTAAATGCAGAGAAGTGGCGACCCCATGCCACGCCAATTTCATTTTTGCCGTCGTTATCAGCATCTCCTATGAAAAAGCCAGTTGCTGAGCCAAAAGGTTGCGGCATACGGAACCATTCATCGCCTATATGGAGCCATATTCCATAGCCTATGCCAAAAACAGGGTCAATGATGCGAGCTGCCTCATAATATGTATTCCTGCTTTCATCATATTTCATAACTCTCATAAAAGGATCTCTTCCTCCAATCAGCAACTCGTTTTTTCCATCGCCATCGCAATCGCCAACAGGCTGCGGACCTTCGTAGCGGGCGCTCCACCACCACAGCGTGCCATAACTTTTCTCCCACTGAACTATAAAATGGCCATCGGCTGTCTCTGCTGCTGTTTTCTCCACTGTCTCTTTATCAGTGAAAATATTTTCATTTGTGGCAGCCGGAGCAAGCAAGAGAGATAAAACGATGGCAGCAAACAACTTTGCTTTCATGTAGGTTATAAGTTGCGATAGATATAAAGATTACGGCTTACGCATGTGTTTCTCATTTCCATGATGCTCAATTACTTCTATCCCTATCCCACAGTAAAAGTTAAATTGCACTTTCCATTAGTTTAGTGGAGGTAAAAAAATGAGAAAATCATTGGTTGTATTACTGGCAGTTGGAGCAATTTTGTTGAATATAGCAATTTCTGGAACAGATAGAGGAATTACAACAAGCGAGAAAAAGGCAGAGATTTCTGAAAGCGTGGAAGTGCATCCTTTCGAGTTTATAGAGGAGAGCGGCTACACAAAAATATCAATGGAAAACGCATATTATCTCCACAGCCCTGGAGAACCAATGCTTCCTTATTACACAAAGGTATATTACTTCCCGCTTGGAACAAAAGTAAAGGTTGATTGCACACCGAAAAGCGTCGAAACCATGAAAATAGAAAGGCCAATAATATATGCACCTCCTCCAAAACCGCTCAATGGCTACTATGTTGCGGAGGATAAACCGAATGAGGAAATATATGGCAGCAAAGAAGCATATCCCGCAGCATGGTATAGTTACCGCCTGGGCGGCGGGCTTGTAGATGGAGAGAGAGTTACAATACTTGCCTTACATGTCTATCCAATGAGATACAAGCCAGCGATGCAGGAAATGGAAGTAGCAGGAGGCTTCAATATAAAAATTGAGTATGTGCTGCCGCAAAAGTCCATAGTAAAAAGTGATGAATATGATTTAGTCATAATATGCCCGCAGGAATGGAAAAATATCATTCAGCCTCTCGTTGATCATAAAGAGCAGCATGGCGTGCGAACATTTGTTGAAACGGTAGAAAATATCTATTCCAGCTATGAAGGAAGAGATGGTGCAGAGAAGGTGAAGTACTTCATCAAGGACATGATTGAGCAGTATAACGTAAAATATGTCCTTCTCATTGGAGGTAAAAAGTCCTATATAACGGGCAACTGGGGATATGATGGACCAACAAAACATGATGATAGTCTGTGGTATTGTCCAGTAAGATATGTTGCATTGGATGATAATGCAGAGAAAGGATACATAAGCGATTTGTATTTCGCCGACATTTACGACGCTGAGGGCAACTTCTCCACATGGGATACAAATAACGATGGCATTTATGGAGCATGGACATTCAAATATGGAAAGGACATACTGGATTTATATCCGGATGTGTATGTTGGGCGCCTTGCGTGCAGGAGTGAGAAGGAATTGCAGAATGTTATTGACAAGATATTAACCTATGAAAACGGGAATGTGAAGAATCAGGATTGGTTCAAGAAAATGCTTCTTGTTGGTGGCGATACTTTCAATGATGTCGCCAATGTGGCGGAAGGAGAAGTTTCAACGCTGTGGTTCTATGAGCAGTATATGGCAGATGATTTTGAGAAAGTGAGCCTATTTGTAACAGATGGAACCCTCCCGCTGTGGGGTGCGACAGAGCCCAATGAACTTGCAGGAAGATTTGCATGGATAAATGTTATAAAAACATACAGTCAGGGATGCGGCTTTGCTGTTTTCGATGGACATGGCAGCCCGACTGCATGGGCAACTCACTTCTTGGGATACGCAAGCCATAGTGATCCATGGGTAAACGGATTGATGACATACAACATGGACTTGCTTCAGAACAATTACATGACTCCAGTATTTATCATAGGAGGATGTCATAACAGCGAATTTAACATAAGTTTGCTGGATTTCATGAAAAATGAGTGGACTTATCAGCCAACATATGAGTGCTTTGGATGGCATATTGTCAAGATGGCAAAGAGAGGAGCTATAGCGACAATAGGCAATACCGGCCTAGGATATGGCGCGGAAGGAGGAGACAGGAATGGAAATGGAATTCCAGATTGTGTTGAATATAATGGTGGCTACATTGAGGAGAGATTCTTCTATGCTTATGGTGTAGAGGGCAAAGAAGTGCTGGGAGAGACATGGGGAACTGCAATAACATTATATCTAAATACCTATGATGCAATGGCAGACAGAATAGACTGCAAGACTGTTGAGGAATGGGTGCTGCTGGGAGATCCAACACTTAAGATAGGAGGATATTAACTCTCCCCTCCTTTTTTATTTTTATGCACAATTAATGTTAAAAACTCTTCTGGGATTCTCATTTCATGAAAATTATAGCTGGTTCTTCTTCGCCAATGCTCGCCAAAAATTTGGCGAAAATAATGGGTGTTGAAATTGCTGATGTTTCTATAAAAAGATTTCCGGATGGAGAATGTTATGTTAAAATAAATGAGGAAATCGACCATGCAATAATTGTACAGAACACATATCCAGATGAAAATATTGTTGAGCTTTTCCTGCTGCAGGATGCTGCGCGTAGAATTGCGAGCAAAGTGGATGTGATTATTCCATACTATGGCTATGGGAGGCAAGATAAGATATTTGAAAGTGGTGAGGCAATAAGCGCGGAAAAAATGGCTCGCCTCATTGAACAGGATGCCGATTCTATAATTTTGATTAATCCTCATAAGGAGCATATTAGGAATTTTTTCACCAAGCCCGTTGAATTGTGTGATGCTGTGCCTGCTGTTGCCGAATATTTTAAAGGAAAAGTTGATGCTGTCATTGCTCCAGATAAAGGCGCTCTTTATATGGCGAAAAAAGCGGCGGAAATAATTGGTTGCGGATATAATCATTTTGAGAAAACAAGGATAAGCAGCAATGAGGTGAAAATGGAAATAAAAGATATGGATGTGGAGGGCAAGAGATTGCTTATACTCGATGATATTATTTCGACAGGTGGCACAATGAAAAAGGCTATAGAGCTATTGAGAGAGCAAAAAGCCGCCAGCATTTATGCAGCGTGTATTCATGGCCTGTTTATAGGAAATGCTGACGAGCGTATTCTTCAGGCAGGATGTAGTGAGCTGGTTGCCACCGATACAATTGAAACTGCATATAGTAAAGTCAGTGTCGCAAAGGAAGTGGCGAAACTGTTGCGTTCATAAATCCTTATTCTTGAATAGATAGTTGGCGAGGAGCAAGCTTGCCACCATCCATATAAGCAAAATTGCGAGATTAAAAGGAGTATTTACAAATGATGGCATTTCTCCAATGAATTCAGCAACGGGGGTTATGTTTAATGATACCAATGCTGAGTATGCCTTAATTGGATTAATGAGGGAGGCAATATAATACCAGTTTGGTGCCACAAAATTCTCCTCCATGAGTTTTTCAAATCCATATTTTGCAATCAGCAGCCCGCTCACAACCATGTTCCATATCATCTCAAATAAAAACCAAGCAAAGATGGCGCCGCCCATCGCCGTGCTTCGCTTACTAAAGGCGCATGACATGAGCATTGCTATTGCTATGAAAACCATGCCAAGGAGGATGGAAGCGAGAATGAAAATGAAATAATCACCCCATTCCACACCCTTCACATTTATGCCTATAACTATGCCTGCAACGCCAAAGCCCACAAAATTTGCGAGGGCCATAACTGCAGATAAGCCGATGAACTTTCCTGCAAGTATCTCTTCTCTTTTAACAGGATATGAAAGAATAAGCTCTAAGGAGCCCCGCTCTTTTTCACCAACAATTGATGCATATCCAAGCATAAGACCTATTATAGGAATAAGAAGGGTTACCAGATTAATCATTCCTACTATCGTCGCCTCCAAATCCTGCCAGCCCACGCCTCTCATTGATCCGAAATATGATATTACAAGCGTTAGAATGGCAAAGATGGCGGAAGTTGCGATAATCCATTTATTTCGCCAGTTGTCCATAATTTCTTTTTTCGCTACAGCAATTATTTCATTCATCTTCCTTCACCACCTTTACAAATATTTCCTCCAGTGTTGGCTCAACAGTCTTGAAATCAATGATTTTCCCTCCCGCCTGCTCAACAGCATTTATTATTGCGAGTTTGGCGGAAGGAGGACATGTTACTTCAAGAACATTTCCATCGAGTTTTACATCCTTAACAGACTTAATTTCCTTAACAAGACCTAGAATTTTTGAGGAAGGGTGTTGAATCTCTATTCGAAGTTTTGGCTGAATATCCAATTTTTTACTTAACTCCTCAACACTATCCAGCACCACAATCTTACCCCTATTTATTATTGCCACTCTATCGCTTAACTCCTGTACTTCTGAAAGGATGTGGGATGAAAGGAAAATTGTCACCCCCTTTTCATTCAGCTCCTTTATCTTTTTCCTTATTTCGTATGCCCCCAGTGCATCCAACCCACTTGTTGGTTCATCAAGGATAAGAAGTTTTGGCTCTCCTAACAAACACTGTGCAAAGCCAAGTCGCTGAATCATACCTTTAGAAAATTCTCCTACCTTACGATTGGCATCTTTTTCAAGCCCTACTTCTTTTAGCAACGACATTAAATCCGCATTTTCCACACCCTTCAATTCAGCCAGAAACTGGAGGATCTGGAGGGCTGTGAGATTATCATAAAAAGCAACATTTTCGGGAAGATATCCTATAAATTTTTTAATCCCCTTCCCGCTTTTTCTTGCATCCATCCCATTTATTTTTATTTCCCCTTCATAGTTTATTAGCCCAAGAATAGCCTTTATTGTTGTTGTCTTTCCCGCTCCATTGGGGCCAAGTAATGCGAAAATTTCTTTCTTCTCTACTTTAAAAGAAATGCCATCAACAGCAACTACACCATCATACTCCTTCCTTAGATTATTTACTTCTATCATTTGTTGGAAATTGCTTTGCTGTATAATTACTTTTTCTTTTCTTCAGAATTTCCAACACAGGCAATTCCTTATCCAGAATTTCCCAGATTATGCCTTTCGGTTTTTCATATGCTCTTTCTGTTTCCACTATTCTTGTTGGAGTAATTATATAGTCGATGGGCACATCATGTTCCTTCATCGGTATTTCTTCATCTATGACCTGTATATCATGAACTGTTGTAACAACAGGAGTTTTTTCATCAACAATTCCAATTTCCCTTGCAATTGCATATTCTATATCACTATAGCCTCCTCCCTTTCCCACTCTTCCTCCTTTTTTATTTACAGCCACACTTCCTGCAACAACCAGATCAACTTTTTTCATTTCCCATGGATAAACCGGTTTTCCATATCTAAAAGCCCCTCTTATTGTAGATGCCTGTCGTGCAATCGCCTTTCCATGAATCTCTATGAAACATTTTTCCTTTTTCAGGCGAGGAACAGCCATATATATTGTCTTCCCCTCCCGTAAAGCAGCAAGCCTTACAAATTTTTGTGGGCTGTCTGGATTACATTTTATTACTCTCGCCTTTTTCCATATCTCCATGCTTCGTAACCTCTCAGCCGCCACATCGGCATTTATGAAATTTGGTATTCTGCCATAGGGCGGAGGAAAAGTTGATATGCCCTTTTCTTCCATCTCTCTCCATATTCTTTCCCTAATAGTCTGCTTGTCCATGAATGTATATCTCAGAAAACTTTATAAATTAGCATCCAATTTATTAACGTTCATATAATGAACGCTCAATAGAGGGATGCATATGAGAATATTGCTTGTTCAGCCGGCTGTGAAGGAAAATATGGGGTTGATTGATCACCTCCTCTTCAGATTCTCCATTTTTCCACCCTTCACTCTTCAGCAAATTGCCGCTCTAACACCAGATGAACATGATGTAGAAATAATGGATGAAAACAGACAGAAATTGAAAATTGAGGGAAAATATGATTTGGTTGGCATCACATGCTTTACCGCCAATGCCTTCCGTGCCTATGAAATAGCAGATAAATTTCGTAAAAAAGGCATAAAGGTTGTGCTCGGCGGTTATCACCCCAGTGCATTGCCTGAAGAAGCGAGGCAGCATGCGGATGCAGTCGTAATAGGGGAGGCAGAGGAAATATGGAGGGATTTATTGAGAGATGCTGAAGAGGATAGATTAAAACCTTTTTATAGAGGAAGGGCAGATAATCTGGCGGAGATTCCAGCCCCAAAAAGGGGTGGCTTCTCTCTTACAGCCTCAATACAAGCTACAAGAGGATGCCCAAATGGTTGCGAGTTTTGTGCTTTATCAAAAATGGAAGGAAGGAAATACAGGAAAAAACCTGTCGAAAAAGTTATAAAAGAAATTGAGGAAACGAAACACAAGGCAATAATATTCTATGACGCCTCACTTACAATCGATATAAAATATACAGAAGAACTGTTTAGGAGAATGAAGGAATTGAATAAAAAATTTGCATGCTTTGGAAACGCCAATATGCTCAAGAATGAAAGGATTCTGGAACTGGCAAGAGAAGCTGGATGTGTGTTATGGTCAATTGGTTTCGAAACCATTTCTCAAGAAACAATGAATAAATTGGGTAAAAGATATAAGATTAAAGAATATCCCGAGATAATAAGAAAAATAAGAGAGCATGATATGGCTGTTATTGGCTCCTTCGTATTTGGTTTCGATGAGGACAAGCCAGATGTTTTTGAGAAGACGCTTGCAGAAATTGAAGGATGGGAGCTAGATTCGGCAGGTTTTTGCATACTGACACCTTTTCCAGGGACAAAACTTTTTGACAGATTGGATAGGGAGGGGAGGATACTCACGAGGGACTGGAGGAAATATACGACGGAGAATGTTGTTTTTATGCCGAAAAATATGGAGCCAAATGAACTGGAAGAGGGGGTCAAATATATTTCAAAGGAATTCTTCTCTCCTTTAAAAATACTTAAAAGGACGCTTGGCAGCATTTCTCTCGGATTTTTCCCTTTTCTCGGAAACTATTTCTGGAATTTTTCCATGAGGCGATTCTACAGAAAGGAGTTAGAAATATAAATGGATGGAGAATATGAAATTATGGTTGCAGTTTATTTCAAATCTGCATCCACACCATTTGCAAAAGATGCTCTTCATACAGCAATAAAAAAACTTATGGAAAAGATAAATGTGGTTGAAAAGGGAGATATAGTTGCGGTCAAGCTTCATATGGGTGAGCTTGGGAACATTGGCTACATCCGCCCCATCTTTGTTCGCAGGGTTGTTGAGTTTATTAAGGAACAGGGAGGAAAGCCTTTCATTACAGATACAACAACGCTGTATGGAGGGCATAGAGGAAATGCCATCGATTATTTAATGACCGCCGCCATAAATGGCTTCAGCATTGCTTCAATGGATTGCCCTGTAATAATAGCTGATGGTCTCCTCGGAAAAGATGAGATGATTGTTGAATTGAATGGAAATAAAATAGCGATTGCAAAAGCCATTATGGAAGCTGACTGCCTTATAACATTGAGTCACTTTAAAGGGCATGGAATGGCAGGATTTGGAGGAGCAATTAAAAATCTGGGCATGGGTTGCTCCAGCAAGGCTGGCAAAATATGGCAACATGAGGTGAGTAAGCCACTGCATGATGAAAATAAATGCATTCTGTGCAGGAAATGCCTCACCTTCTGCCCCGCAGGAGCAATTTATGAGGAAGATGGGCATATAAGAATCGATTATGGAAAATGTGCTGGTTGCGGAGCCTGCACCGTGCTGTGCGAGCAGGGTTGCTTTTATCTAACCAACGAAATAGCCACCGAGTTTCAAAAAAGGGTTGCCATGGCGGCGAAGGCAGCGTTGCAGAAATTTGAGGGGAAAGCTGCTTTCATGAATTTTTTGCTTGATATAACCCCTCGCTGCGATTGCTGCTCATTTGCTGATCAGCCAGTTATTAATGACATTGGCATTCTCGCCTCAAATAATACTGTCGCAATTGATAAGGCATCCTATGATTTAGTCTGCAGATTTGCTGGAAAAGATATTTTTAATGAGATACATGGAATAGATGGAACCGTGCAAATAGAGGAGGGAGAAAAACTGGGGATGGGTAGCAGGGAGTATGAAATTGTGGAGATTTAGCTCCACCTAAGATTTATAATGAAAACCTCTCTCTCTACAGTAACTTTGTTTTCAGCGGCATCATAGACTATAACCTTTATATCATGCTTACCAATTGCAAATTCATCCCATTGCCATTCATACGGCGTTGCATTATCTACAGCCTTCAAGTTGCTATCTATATAAAACTCCACTTTATCAATGCCCGCCAGATTGTCGGCTCCTTCTACTTTAATTGTGACGCTTCCTATTATGACGGTACTGGTGGAAGATATTATCTTTCTATCGAAAATGTAGATTCCATTAGAGGGAGATATTGTTATTTCGGGAGGAGTTAAATCTACAGCTATTTCTGTGCTTTTTGGCTTTTCAGCGTTTCCTGCATAATCAACTGCAAAGTATTCTATGATGTGCTTCCCTTCTGTAATTGTTATATTTTCTTCTTCATATTCTTGCCATTCTAAGCCATCTATTCTGTAATATATTTTGTAAATACCTGCCAAATTATCTGTTGCCTCAAAGGAAACATGAATTGCTTGGTTATACCATTGAGAGTTTGTAGTGGAAAGGTTACATACTGTAAGAGGAGGAGTTTTATCTATCTTTATTTCAAGTATTTTAATATCCTCTTCGTTAAGTGAATTATCGATGGAGAAATATGAGAGGTGATGTATTCCTTCCTTCTCTATAAAAATGGTATCATTGTATAACAGCCAATCACCTTCATTTAGTCGATAAAGGGTTTCTTTTACTCCCGATACATTATCGTAAGCTATTAATTCTATCACAACGCTACTTAAATACCACCCATTTTTCCCGTTTGGAGGAGGAATTGGATTATAGATGGTTGTAGGCGGTAGTAAATCCATTAGTATATCGTGGGAAGTGAAATTGCTTTTGCCGTTATTATCATACACAGTTAAAGTAACTGTATATACTCCTTCACTTGTATACTCATGCTCTACAACTTCTCCATATCCAATATTTCCATCTCCAAAATCCCATTCATAGCTGACTATTGAACCATCT
>CAZTDS010000005.1:12615-25852 GCA_964612535.1 uncultured Thermoplasmatales archaeon | reverse complement strand
CTCCAATCAGCAACTCGTTTTTTCCATCGCCATCGCAATCGCCAACAGGCTGCGGGCCTTCATAGCGGGCACTCCACCACGGAAATTTTCCGTAGCTCTTTTCCCACTGGATAACGAAATCCTGATTGTGTGTTGTAAAAAGAAAGGGATTTGAAAGCGGAATTAACAGCAGGATGGCGAAAAGTATCGCTACGCTCTTCATGAAAATGTATTCTTTACCCTAATAAATTTTTTTCTGGCGCAATCTTTATTTGCCACTCTCTCCTTAATTCTTATGATACCTAAAAGCCACCCCCGCTATGAAAGCCTTGTGATGAGGAAGAAAATAGCGAAAGGAGTGGAGGAAGGAATAGTTCATATAACCGGCTTAATTGCTCACGGAAGGGGAGAGGCCTTTGATTACCTCATTGGCGAGAAGACACAGGATTTCGCCATGAGAGCGGCGGAGGCAGCGGCGGCATTCCTAAAACTGGCACAGCATCCAGTTATATCCGTAAATGGAAATGTTGCTGCCCTTGTTGCTGAGGAGGTGGTGAAACTTGCAGATGCTGTGGGAGCAAGAATAGAAGTTAATCTTTTTCACAGGAGCGAGGAAAGAATAAGGAAAATAATTAAGGTGCTTGAGGCAGCAGGCGGGAAAGAAATTCTTGGCATGGAAGGAAATGCTCGAATTCCCGGCCTGGAGCATGACAGGGCATTATGCAGTTTTGAGGGAATATATAGTAGTGATGTAATTTTGGTGCCACTTGAAGATGGAGATAGATGCGAAGCATTGAAAAAAATGGGTAAAGTAGTCCTTACAATAGATTTAAATCCTCTTTCCAGAACAGCAAGATGTGCAGATGTTACAATTGTGGATAACGTTACGAGGGCTATTCCTAACATAAGAAGAAGTTATGAAAGTATTGATGACGCAAAAAAAATTATTGAGAGATGGGATAATAGGAAAAATCTTCAGAAAGCCCTTGATTTTATATGTTCTCGCCTTCAAAAAATCTATTCTGAATGCTGATTTTCTTCTCCTTTATAAACAATTTTGAGGGCAATCGGGGTTATGAATGAGGAAATTATGACGAGAAGAATTGTAGCTGCCAGCACCTGATGGGCGAGAACTTCATCAAATATACCCATTGTAATTTCCGTTGTCACAACAACCAACGCTACTTCCATACGGGGCATCATGCCCACGCCAACAGCAAAAGCATCTCTTGCTTTGAATCCACATAATCTTGCGCCTGTTGAACACCCGATTATTTTGCCAAGGAGAGCCATGGGTATGAAAAGAAGAACAAGAGGGCCAATATCTTTGAGGGCATAGAAATCGAAGGAAGCTCCAACCCATATGAAAAACAGCGGAATGAAAAAGTTCTCTCCCATTTGCCTGACAAATTCATTTATTCTCCTTCTTTGAGGAAGATTACTCAATGCTAATCCACCGAAAAATGAGCCGGTTATTGCAGCAAGTCCCAGATCATGGGCGAGAGCGGAAAATATGAAGGAAAATGATAGGGCGGCGGTGAGCATGAAGCGGGGAATATGAATTTTCACATCCCTTATTTTATTTATAAGGAATGCAACACAAACAAAGATGAGGAAGAAAAGAGCCACTTTTGCTATAAGAATCATTGGCTCTCCTCTGCCGAGAGTGAATGAAAGAACGAGTATGCCAAGCACGTCATCAAGCACAGCAACGGTTAGTATCAATTCTCCTACCTTTGAATGAAGAGCGTGCATTTCCATTAGGGTTCTCACTGTTATTCCAACGCTTGTTGCAACGAATATATTTCCTATTGCTATACTCGTCCTTATATCATATCCCAGTAAATAGCCGGCGATGTAGCCAAAAAAGAACGCAATGGCGACATCAAACATGGAGGTAATCATTCCATTTTTACCAGCTGCTTTTATTTCATCCAAACCTATTTCCAAACCAGATATGAAGAGCAGAAGTATTATGCCTATCTGCCCCAGACCCTCTGTTATAGGCGAGAGGTATTTCATGCCAAAAAATTCGCCAAGTATGAAAGGACCGACTACAATACCTGCTATAATCTCTCCTATCACTGCTGGCTGTTTTATCCTTTCCATTGCATGGCCGAGTATTTTTGCAAGCAGCAGCGCAATACCTATTTCCAATAACATTATCTCTTACCCAGCAATATTTGAAGAATATAATGGACAGTTATCTCCCCGACTATTTCATCTCCCTCAACTACAGGCAATCTTCGCAGCCCAGCATTCACCATCCTCATCAATACCTCACCAATCTTATCTTCAGGGGAGCATTTTATAAGCTGGCGATGCATCACATCCTCTGCCTTTTTGGCGGTGCCGTGCTGAAGCGAGACAGAGTATTTCCTCCCAAACACATATTTTGGGAGGCGCGGCGGCGCAATGAGGCGAAGCACATCGCTTTCGGTGATTACACCGCACAACCTTTTACTCCTCTTTTCCTCAACAATCCATACATGGTCACGGGCTGTGAGGATGGAAAGCACTTCTTCGATGCTGGCATTTTTTTCAATCATTGGCAAATTCCATATCTGTTTTTCATCAAGAATATCCTTCACCTTTTTCTCATGAAGCTCTTTTAAATCCACGATTAGAATGCTGAAAAGGGAATTAAATTTTTCCAAAAATTATGAAGAAAAGCGATATTTTATCAGAAATTTGAGATTTCTCCATCCATCTCCCCATGATTGTATTTTGGCAACACCTTTTCTCCTGTAAAGACACGAGGGTATCTCCTTCGCCTTTGCCTTTTTAAACATCTCTATTTTTATTTCCTCCGAAAATGGCATGCCATCATGAAATTCTTCGAGAGGCTTTATTTTTTTCAATGCCTCTCTCCTTATTATCCACATGCCCGATTGTGAATCCTTGAGTTTTATTCCATAAAGGAGGCGAAGAGTGAAAGAGAGTATAAAATTACCCACAAAATGCTTGAAACTCATTGCCCCATGTTTTAACTCCGCGAATCTATTTGTTGTTATGAAATCAAGATTTTCTTTCAGCAGCAAATCCACATATTCATGTGCCTTATCAAAGGGATAGGTGCCATCCGCATCTCCCGTAACTATAATATCTCCATCCACTTTTGCAAGTCCTGTTTTATATGCTCTTCCATAACCTTTTCGTGGCTCTATTATTATTTTTGCTCCCTTTTCTTTTGCTATTTCTCTTGTTCTATCTGTAGAATTTCCATCCACAATTACTATTTCCAGTTCCCATCCCCTCTTCTCAAATTCCTCTTTTTTAATTGAATCTATTGTAACTCCTATGCCTTCCTCCTCGTTAAGTGTTGGAAGGAGAATGCTCACCTTCATCAAACTGCATTCTTTCCCGCCTTATATTCTTTTGCCTCTCTTTAATTGTAAGGCGGCAGCCGCTCCGAATCATCACCCGTGAAAAATTCTTTCTTATAATATCTCCACATTGCAACATTTATGCCAGGCAGAGAAAAGGCATATGGTGCAAATTTATGTATTTTCAGGCTTCCATACATTCTTTTCATCATTTCTTCGAAGGAATAAAATCCCTTGATAACCTTCTTCGTTCCTTCCAACAATTCTTTTGGTGTCATATTTTTTGGCTGATAAACCACATGTGCCTGCGTGTATTTTGTCCAGTCTTTTGTTAGTATTCTTCCTTCCTTGTCGAGTCTGTAATAGAGAGGGGTGCCCGGATACGGCGTTAGTATATTAAATTCTGCTGCATCTATCTCCCAGCTTAATACAGCATCAAGAGTTGCATCAAAAATATCTGGCATGTCATTATCGAAACCAAAAATGAATCCGCCAACTATTCCCATTCCATGCCTTCTAACCACCTTAATTGCTTTGTCATAATCCTCCGCCTTATTCGATACTTTATGCGCCTCTTTAAGACTGCTCGGATTTATGGATTCGAAGCCAACAAACCATGAAATGCATCCCGCCTCTCTTGCCGCCTTTAAAAATTTCTCGTTTTTGCCGAGCAAATTTATATTTCCATTGGCTATCCATCTTTTTTTGAGGGGCTTCATTGCCTTAAATAATTCCATGCTGTATTTTGGATTGAGTGTGAGGGAGGCATCTCTGAATATTATAACCTTATTTGGTATCTGCTTAAGTTCCTCTATTACATGTTTTATCGGTCTCCTTCTCAATGCCCTCCCGAGAAATACAGATGTTGCACAGAATTCGCAGGCGTTGGGGCATCCACGCGATGTTTGAATTCCTTCAGTGAGGGGCTTAAATTTCATTAGGTCGCGGCGTGGAAAAGGTATCTTGCTCATATCCGCATGCTTTCCATTATAAAAGGGCTTTAGCTTCCCTTTTTCAGCATCTCTCACCACTTCTGCCCATACCTCTTCCGCCTCTCCTATTACGACTGCATCCGCATGCTGCTTCGCTTCCTCAGGCAATGCAGTTGGATGATAGCCGCCAAGCACAACCTTCACACCTCTCCTGCGGAACTCATCTGCTATTTCATAAGCACGTGGGGCGAGCATTGTAAGGGCTGTTATGCCAACAAGATCCCATGGTTCATCAAAATCAATCTTCTCATAATTTTCATCTATAATGCGAATTTCATGACCGGGTGGCGTACACGCAGCCACCTGACTTAAACTCAGATATGGATTGCCAAAAAGTTTGGCGAAAGGTGAGCCTTTATCTCTGTAAGTAGTTACACCATGTTCAAGGCGTGGGAATATGAGCAGTATCCTCATGTTGCTAAAAAGCAAGGGGGTATAAATTATTTATTGGCTAAACCCTATAACTCATAAAGGTTTTAAATGAAAAAAGATTATCTTGAATGGTGTTGGTTTGATAGATGTGAAGCTTGATAATGTTGATAGAAGGATTATTGATTTGTTGCAGAACAACCCAAATCTCTCTCAAAATGAAATTGCAGAAATTGTCTCCCTTTCCCAGCCTTCTGTGAGCGCGAGAATCAAGAAACTCAAGAAGTATGGGTTACTTGCATGTAACGTTGGCGTGGATATTAAAAAAGCCGGGCTACATGTGGCGGAGATAGAAATAGATAAGGAAAAAGAGATCGAATGCGTTGAAATATGTCCCTATATCCTTGGAATGATAGAGACAGAGAATGCGAGAAGAATCTATATTGTTGGCGAGGAATTTTCAAGTTTAGAATCAATAGCAAGAAAAAGGTTCAATAAAAAGGACACAAAGCCCATCCTTTCTTCGAATCCAGATTTTATCATGCCTTTAAAAATGAACAGCAATGTAGCCTGTAAATTTTGTGAATGCGAGGATTGCAAGTATTACATAAATGGAAAATGCCTCGGCTGCCCTCTTTCAAAATACTATAAAGGAAAGCTATGGTAATTTCCTTATCTTTTCTATTCTTTCCTTCATATTTTTCCAGTGACTTCCCATCCAGTAAATTCTCCCGCATTTAGGACATATCCAGAATTTATCATGAGATTCCCATGCATTTTCCGGCACTTTTTCCTTAATTTTTTCCTTTTCTATCGGAACAACAATTTCATTGCATATTGTACATCTTGAAAGCAACTTGTCATCATCTATTTTGAGATTGAAATATTCTAAAACAGATGCAATTTGCTTTTCTAATGAGCTTTCACTTAAGTAAAGAGCATTTCCTGCTTTCCTTGCCAGAAGTTTATCGCGGGTTATTATAATTCTTCCTTCTTCCCTCGCAATTTTGAGTAATTCATCATCATCTCTATCTTTCACATACTCTGTGTCATATCCAAGTATGCGAAGCCATTTCGCAAGCGTGCCCAGCATTTCATCGCACAAAAATTTCATTTAAAAACAATATTCGGTATCTTCTCAAGTGTTATTTTTGGTATCTTTGCCCTGTATTTGCTTCTTACCCTCCAGTCATATTCCTCCTCACCAATTTCATCGAGTATTTCCCTTCCTCTTTTTCTTGCCTCTTCCATACTTTTGTCTATTTTTATTCTCTCTCCTCTGGCAAGAAAATTAACGAGGAAATTCCATGCTATGCCAACTCCATATGGCAAACCTTCAAGAATCATGACAGTATCCTCTAAAGGATAATTCCATATTCCAAATGGATCATCACCGAGTTTTGCAAGAGGCAGCCCCATTGCTGCTTCATATTCAGGTGTGAAAGTTGGGTCGGCGGTAACCCATCTTCCATCTACAAAAACCTCTGCGGTGCCATGCAGCATGAAGGCGCCGAGAGCATCATACCAGTCCTTCAGTATTGGCGATGCTTCCACCATATTCTGATAAAGTGGCTCCACCAGTGCGAGGCTGTAAAGTTTGTACCTGGCTTTAAGTCCGCCCGCCCTGCAAAGTGCGGCAAATAAGGAGAGTTGATGAATGCATGTGCCTGTTCCTCTACGCAAAGTATCTACTTCTCTATCTAAGCCAACGAAGGCAAGCCGTATATTCCTCTTCACAAAGTTAAATACATTGTTTGCATATGTCCAGTCATCCACCTGATATGCTCCAAGTTTGTTTGCCATCGCTATAATTTCCTTTGCCCTCGGATTACACAGATGGGTTGGACGGAGATATCTTTCATTAGAAGTGCAGTATGGCATATCGGGCTTATATTCTGGAATTTTATAGGATGGCGGAGGAAGGGAAAAATTGCTTTTCGCCACTTCTCTATTACTTTTCGCCACATATATTGGGTGTTTAATCAGCGTTTTAAGCAATGGGGGCAAAGCCCCAAGCGTTACCCTGAGCATTTTCCACGGAATTATATACCCCTTTTCCTTCCATTCCCTGAACATTTTATCCCTCCAGAAGTATTCTTCTCATTTCTTCAGCACAACCTCTTATTTCCTCACCTTTAACCCTCGTAACCTCCGGCTCAAGCACAACTCCCTCACGCCCGCATGCCGGGCATTCATTCAGGAGGCGCACTTTATCCCCGGTTACAATAAAGCCCGGATAGCTTAATGCGAGGCTATCCAGAAATGCAAATCTTCCTTCCTCACCCTCCGCAACTTCTTCACCATTTTCATCTATGACCATTGGATGAAGGTATGTTGATGGAACATGAAGATAATGGCCCTCGGGACAATGAACCATAAAACCATTTGATTCAACCATTCCATATAAATCGAGGCAATTTTCATTGGGAATGCCAAATATTTTTTCAACCTTTTCCCTGAATTCCTCGAGCGGGAGCCTTTTATCCTCGTGAACTTTCCATCCTCCTCCAGTAAGTATAGCTCCCTTTTCTCCGAAATCAAATGTTTTTCCATCGTTTGAAAGTTTATTCATAACAGCATCGAGTATGAAAGGAGCGCCAGCAAATAAAATTCTATCATTATTTTTCGCTCTTTCCTCAACCCATTTTATTATTCTATTCACCATTTCCTCATTCATCTTTTTATTTGCCGCCCTTATCATTTTGGCCATCATCTTTTCCTTTAAATTGAATGTTACTCCCATGGAAATACGGAGCAAATCTGTTGTTATTTTCCTGTCTATTGCTACCTGAACATCCTTTACAACATCAAATAAAACACTTGTTACTTTTCCCACATAAATATTCGTCTTTTTTGGATTCGGGAAAAGGAGAAAAGCAAAGGTATCATAATCATACCAGTGACTTAACATTTCTGTTGAAGCTCTTGCAATTGCATATTGTCCCATTTTATATGTTGTTTCATCCCTGGGAATAAATGTAAATTTTCCTGTAGTCCCGCTACTATAACACACTGTTATGCCAGCCTCCTGAAAAGCATCTATAACATCATCAAAAGAAGGATTTTTTCCCTTTATGACTATTTTCGGCACCTCAGTACTCATCAAATTTGCCAGCCATATTGCAAATTCTCTGCCAGAAGGATAGTCTTTAAAGAAAGTATGCGGGAGGAGAGGAATTTTATTGAAATCTTCCATGCTTCTTATGTCATCTGGTGTAATGTTTTTCTCCTTACACATTTCTCTGTAAAATTTATTCTTCTCATAATGGTGCTTAAAGGCATATTTCACCGCTTTAAGCCTGTATTCATCTGCCTCCTTTTTTGGAAGAGAAAAAAGGCTTTTAGCCCCATAAAGGGCTTCCTCAACAGGATTTGATATTGATGATGGGATGTAAGATGCAAGGAGATTGTTTATTTTGTCTCTCACTTCATAAATTTTTTCCATACGATTGTATGCGGCTTTCAATAAAACCCTTTTTTTAAGCAGGATTTTAATAAAATTAAAATCAATTTTAATTTAGAGGAATTTTGGCATCTCTGGCAATTCTCCAACATATTTTCTGAAGCTCTCCGGCCACCTATCCGGTTCCATTCCCTTTTGTGCCAGAAATGCGACCATCCATCTTTCCAGTCCTATTCCGGAGCACCCGCTCCACAACTGGCTTTTCTGGCTTTTTATATTAAATGCCTTCACATACTTTTCACCAACTATGGATATATTCTGTATTTCGAGCCATTCCTTACTTCTATCCCCTCTATAAGGCAGATATGCCTCAAAATCAATTGTGCCCTTTGCTTCCTCCTCCTCGCTGCCTGCTATTCCTGCCTGCTGGAGGTAAAATGGTGTGACCCTTGCCATTCGCCATTCCAGTTCGAGTATGTTGTTGAATACGTGCCTGTATCTTTCAATGAGTTTTTCCCGCAGTTGCAAAAGCTGCTCTTTGGTGCCTATATAAACGATTTCAATTCTGTGGAATTCATCCACTCTTTCTATTCCATGCTTCCCTCCTGCCTCATATCTATCAGATGGTGTTGAACGTTCGAAAAGAAGGAGAGGCAAATCATCTTCTGCAAGTGTTCTGCCAGCGAGAGCTGCATATATGTTGGGGCATTGAGCATAGCACACTCCTTCTTTGGGCACCTTCAAATTTTTCATCAGTTCCTCCTCATCCACTCTTCGAGTTATTTTAAGCAAATCAACGAATCTCTCCCATTCCTCCGCTTCCCTGCTTTTGGGCTCACATATGTAGTATATCTCGCCCGGCATACCCTCAAGATGCCCTGTTCTTATCCATGTTTCAAATGAAACGTGCATTGGCTCAATAACTTCTTTAAAGCCCAGCGGGCGAATAACCTCCTCGATAGCAATCCTTTCCATAGCTCTCATGATGGCGGCGGCGGGCGGAAAGTAGAACCACTTGCCCTTGCCCATCAGTTTTATCCATCCTCTCCGTTGCATTTCCTCAGATGGATCTCTATCCCATGCATGCTCCTTTTCCTCGCTCTGCCACAAAAGATGCCAGTATTCTTTCTTCCCTTCATAGTATTGCTTCTCTATTTTTTCTTTAACAAGCCTTATCATTCTGTCTATGTAGCCCTCTCTGAGAAATTCCTCACCTCTATCTCTTACAATCATCCTCGCAATGCCATTGTGAAATTCTATGGTTGCGAAGGGTATGGATATCTCATGGAGAGGATTTTTTTCAATTTCAAATTCTATTTCATATTCATCTATATGTATTCCTCGCATACCTATTTTGTGTTTCCCAAAAATTGGTGCCAGTCTTTTATATAGTTGGAGAACAATTTGATGACTTCTTTTCTCATGAGAAATGATATGGAGGAGAAGATTCTCTCCATCTATCCTCCATTTTATGTCCTCTCCAAAATTTTTAAAGAATTCTTCCACGCTTTCCTTTGCCTCGCTACCATCCCTGCTCAGTGATACGCTGCATTTCAAATCAAATTTCATAATAGGGTAAATGTTACCCAATTTAAATTTGTATTTATTCGTTCCGCATCTTCGAAAGGAGTGATGATATGTTGGAGCCTGTTTCCATATAAACATGAAGAAGGGATAAATGTTGTATGGAATATGGATTTACATAACTGTCAACATTTCATTTTAGCATTGTAGAGAGGTTGCAATCTAAATTTAATGGTACCAATCCATACTGTTCAGTGGTCTTAAGATGAATACAAGAATTGACAGCCATCGATCATGGACTTGAAAAACGGGAATCAAGTTATTTAGATAACGTATAATGATTTAAGAATAATGTTATTGAGAATAGAGAATGAGATGTGATAAGAGTGTAGTGGAAAAATATGCTTTTAAACTTTGCGAAATTTATATATAAAATTATTTGATTTATCGCAAATATCATAATTTGTGATAGTATGGCTGAGAGGGTGAGAAAGAAACTTAGGGAGGT
This sequence comes from uncultured Thermoplasmatales archaeon, assembly GCA_964612535.1. Taxonomy (GTDB): domain Archaea; phylum Thermoplasmatota; class E2; order UBA202; family JdFR-43; genus JdFR-43. The sequence goes on along the minus strand of CAZTDS010000005.1, from coordinate 15,751 downwards.
GCTGAAGCGGTGGGGTTTTGGAGAGATTGAGGCAGATATATTTGCCACACTTGCTACAAAAAATGGTATGACAGCCAATGAAATTGCCCGTGAAATTGGCTGTGCATATTCAACAACCATCAATTCCCTAAATGTTCTTCGCAGAATGGGTTATGTTGAGAGGACAAGAAAAGACAGGAAATTTGTTTATTCTGCAAATATAGATTTTGTAAAAATAATAGATGAGGAGATGAACAGAATTTCGAAGCTCCTGAAAGAACTGCGTAAGGAGATAAAAGGGCTTAAAGGAATATACAGAGAAAAAATGAAAGAACTCGCCATAAAGGTTGAGAAGGCATTGAATTATATAGAGGGAAAAGCAGATAGGGAGGGGATAGAATGAAAACAACAACAGCAGTATCAATATTAAAATCCACAATTGGCAATCCAGTTACCAGAAGCATACTCAAATCAATGAGTGTGTATTGCGAAAGAGATGGGAAAAATAGAATAGAGGTGGCAATTGAACTATACACTGGAAAAAGAGAAGATGCCTGCCTTGCCTGCAGGGTGGCGGGAAAAATCATCAGGAGAGTGCTTGTGGAGGGAGGAGAAGCGTTTGGACTGAGCGAGGAAGAGGTGAAGGAGAAATTCAAGGATTCATACTGGGCTAAGGCGCTTGCTTCAACAGTCAAGGGCATTGCATATTTTGGGGTGCGTCGCCCGTTTACGGCTGGCGCGCCCTATCAGGTTGTGTGGGATGTAACCACGGCCTGCAATCTAAGGTGCAAACACTGCTATTCTACGTCGGGAAAGAAAAGAGAGGACGAGATGAACACGGAGGAGGCGAAGCAGGCGATAGATAAGATGGCGAGGGCGGGAGTGACAATTCTGGCTTTTTCCGGTGGCGAGCCGTTGGTTAGGCGAGATATATTTGAGCTTGCAAGATATGCTGCTGATAAAGGGATGTATGTTGCAATGGCAACGAATGGCACACTGATAACAAAAGAAATGGCAAGAAAGATGAAGGAGGCGGGCATACAGTTTGTCCAGATCAGTCTGGATGGAGCAACAGCGGAAGTGCATGATGAATTTAGAGGGGTGAAAGGGGCTTTTGATAAGACAGTGAATGGAATAAAAAATTGCGTGGAGGAGGGATTTTTCGTTGAGGTTTCAACAACTGCAACCCGCTTTAATTACAAACAGATCCCAGAAATTATTGATTTGTGTGAGGAACTCGGCGTTAATTGGTTTATGGTTTTCAATTTTGTTCCAACAGGGAGAGGAAAGTTTATAGTTGAAAATGACCTTTCGCCCGAGGAGAGGGAGGAGCTGCTAAAAATGCTCTGGAATCGCTCCAAAGAGGCGAAGGTGCAGATACTTTCAACCGCCCCACAGTTTGCGAGAGTGGCTCTTCAGGAAGAAGAAAAGGAAAGAAGCGATGAAGTTGTTGTCCCAACCCACTTTTACAATCCAAAGTTGCATGGACAGCTTATTAGCTTAGCGGAATTTATAGGCGGATGTGGTGCAGGTCGTTTTTATCTTGCAATGGAGCCAAATGGCGATTTGCAACCATGCGTTTTCTTTCCATTAAAAATAGGCAATATACTTGAGGATGATTTTGAAGAAATATGGAGACATAACAAAATTCTGGAGGAGTTGCGAAATAAAGATATCATAAAGAAATGTGGCTCATGTAAGTATCGATATTATTGCGGAGGGTGCAGGGCAAGGGCATATGGCTATTTCAACGATTATTTAATGCCTGATCCTGGTTGCGTATACAACAGGGCAGAATATTTGACGGCGATAAAGCAAATTTGCACAAAAAATATATAATCCTGGCGTATGAAAGCTTGCATGAGAGGAGAGGAAAAAGTAAAGAAAATCATTAAGGAAGAGGAAATAAAATGGGTTCAACTCCATATTACAGATTTGATGGGAGGGCTCAGGATTCTGCATCTTTCATCCGACGAATTTCTCACAAGAGTTATGAGAAATGGTTGCAATTTCGATGGCTCTTCCTTGGGTTTTGTGGGTGTCGAAAAATCGGATCTTATAGCTTTGCCGGATATGAAAACCTTTTTAAAATTACCACATGAAAATGATGAGGCGAGAGTTATAGCCAATGTATATGATGCCAATCTAAAGCCATTTCATGCTTGCCCCCGCCAGATTCTTTTAAAAGCGGTTAATAAACTCAAGAGGCAGGGCTTTACACACATAAAAGTTTCCCCAGAAATGGAATTTTATGTAATAAATGAAGTGAATGAAAATTATACAGACAAAAATAGATATTTTGCTCCTCCTCCAGTTGATGAATCAAAGGACTACAGAAAAAGATTATCTGCAGCCCTCATAGAAAGTGGATACCATGTAAAATATCATCATCATGAAGTGGGACAAACGCAGCATGAAATAGAGATAAAAGGGTTGGATGCAATTGAGGCTGCTGATTTTTGCATGTATTTTAAATATTTATCAAAGGAAATTGCCCAACTTTATGATTTATTGGTTACCTTTATGCCAAAACCCTTTTCAGATGATGCAGGAAATGGAATGCATATGCATATAAAACTTTACAAGGGAAACAAAAATATTTTTTATGATGAGAATGATGATTATCATTTGAGCCAGATAGCCAGATATTTTATTGGTGGAATCTTGGAGCATGCAAGAGGCATTGCAGCAATAGCGAACCCAACTATAAATTCCTACAAGAGATTTGTTCCGGGTTTTGAAGCTCCATGCTATATTACGTGGGGAAGATATAACAGGAGTGGTTTGATAAGAATACCTGCAAAAAAAGACACTGATATAGAAGTTAGAGGAGCTGATCCAGCGGCTAACTCCTATCTCCTTTATGCTGCAGTAATATATGCAGGAATTGATGGGATTAAGAAAAAGATTGAATATGAGCCACTTGAAAAAAATGTATATCTGATGGATGAAAGAGAAGTCAAAAAAAGAAAAATAAGGAAATTACCATCTACTTTGCAGGAAGCAATAGAAGAGCTTTTGAATGACGAGGTATTGGTATCCTCCTTAGGAAAGACCGTAATAGAGATGTTTGTAGAAAAGAAGAAGAAAGAAATAGAGAAATACCATAGGGAAGTAACAGATTTAGACTACGAATTGTATTTTGATTGTTAGCAAC
>CAZTDS010000005.1:0-12515 GCA_964612535.1 uncultured Thermoplasmatales archaeon | reverse complement strand
TACATAAATGCCCTCAAAACGGTAAATTTTCCTTTCGCCCCTTCCCGAAAACGAAGAAAAATTTTTTCATAATAATTGCCCGCAATTCTTTCACTATATAATCTCTTTTTCTCCTCTGGCAGCACCTTTGCTATTTCTTCCCATATATTGCCTCGAAGATGAAAGTTATCTATTATTACTTCATTCACTCCTGCGTTGGCTAGAATTTCCACCCACTGCCTCACATCTTTATCTTCCACTTCCGGAAATAGAGGGCCGAGGAATGCATATGTGAATATGCCATGAGATGAAACTCTTTCCATTGCATTTAATCTTTCTTCAATTGATGGAGCATATGGCTCAAGAATGCAACGAGATTCCTCATTGAGCGTGGTTATTGTGAAACCAACTTTAGCTTCACTAAATTTTTTTATAATGGATATATCTCTTAACACAAGAGGAGATTTTGTTAAAATATCGATGGGCCAGTCGTGTTTAAGCAAAAGCAAAAGACATTTTCTCGTCAACTCATATTTTTTTTCCGCTGCCTGATAGGCATCTGTTGAAGCAGAAATGCCAACAACTCCTCTCCTTTTACTCTTCAATTCTTTTCTTAGCACTGCAGGAATATTTCTCTTTGCTGCCATCTTCCCCATCCACTCCTCCCTACTTTTCCTTAGCATGGAGGGAACATAACAATACACACATCCATGACTGCAGCCAATATATGGATTTAGGGAATAATCTATGCCAGGCAGCTTCGAGGATGTAAGAGCAGAACGGCACCATACTTCTTTCATTTCACAAAATCCTCCAGGCGTCGCTGATACAACACATTTTTAAGCAAACTGCTCGTTTCAATCCATCTTTTAATGGGTATGTGAAGCAATGAGGAAACAAAAAGCATCGCCTCTCTCACATCATCAAACTTCTTCGCCTCCCCCTTCAATGCCTTTCTGACATTTTCCCTCACATTCCACACTCCAACTGGCATGATGTAGCCAGGATGTATTTCACGCATAACAACCACGCCCGCCTGCCGCCCCTCCCTCTTGAGTTTTTCCGCCACCGCGAGGCGGGCGGCATAGTAGCAGCCACCTATTGTTGCATAGCTACTTCGCCCATTATAATATTCGTGATCGCCGAACATGACAATTTTCTTGCCTAACGGATTCCAGGTTGTGTTTGGATACCATGCTTCTATAAGCTCATATTGCCAGCTGCTCGGATACATAAATATTACCCATAAATTATCCATGCTTTTTGTATAATATATACGATATTCGTTGAGCCATGGGTTATTCTTTATTTCTTCCACCAATTTTTTGCCTATGGTATCATCCACGGCGGTTATACTCCATCTCGTTGGAACCATTTTTGGTTTAATGCCAAACAATCCAGCAGAAAATGCCTTCTGAATGGACGAAATGAAAGCACCCTGCCGATAAAGCCATAAGACAGCATCTCTTGCCTTCATTTCATCGTAAGCAGCTTTTTCTATCCTTGCATCCACCTTCGGATTTTCCACCCATATTTTTTTTATTGGGGCAGAAGGACCGTGTGGCTGCACTTCATCGTATAAGGTTATCACACCCTTAGGCTTTTTTTCGAATTCCACTTCCATATCAACTGGTTTCGCCGCCATGGCAATTTCCTGGAGATAGCTGACTATTTTTCCCTTCATATTACTTACATCAATCCTGTACTTTCCTCTGACAAGTTTCATTCTAAAAGCAACCAGGTCATCGATGCTTATATTGTGCCATAGTTCGGGAGTATCCATATAAGATGTGTCTCCTTCGATAGGAGGAAGCATCGGCCCAGCATATACTTTGGGATATCCCATCCTGCCTATGAAAAGGGAGGGGGGCGAGCTTCCAAATAATACCTTCTTTTCAATTAGAGGCTTTACCTCCAGATTTTTATAATATCTGACAAGCACCGGGCATCGCGGCTTACCACACAAAAGTTTTGCTCCTCTACATTTTATACATATGCTCTCATCAACGCTTACAAATTTGCGTGGCTTTGTCTTCACATTATTAAAATACCGCAGGGTAAAAAGAATTTTGGGGTGTGTTGAGAAATAAATAATTAATTTATGGATGGAAAATAAGAGGAGGGTTGAGAAAAGAGTAGTTAAAGAGAGGAACAAAACGGAAAAATCCATCATTTCGCCACAAAATCCATGAATCAATTAAAATATGGCATAGATAAGGAATTATTTACCATGAGGGAATGGAAAGGAATGCGGGGTTATCTCATTGGATGAGCATGCCTTCTTCTATTGGGTTTTATTTATTCTCATTCACATGTTTTATATTCCTTCTTGGATGCTGAAGAGTCTTATCCATACATCATTGGCTGCTCGGCATATACTGGTTTTGTTGGCTTTGCCTTCTCCATCTGGGCACGGAGCTGTTTTTCTATCTCCTCCGCCTGTTTGTAAAGAGGCTCTGGGTCAATTTCGATTTCTGGAAGCATTTTATTTACTACTTCAAGCACCTTTGCTGCTGCCTTTGCATCAGGATAATCGGCGTGGGTGCCAGCGAGGATGCAGGCGACATCAAAATTCCTGCGCCTTCCTTCATAAAGAAGGATGCCGGATAAGCCGCTCACCATCCCCTCCTGCATGAGTTCAACACCATAATTTTTGAGCATTTTTCTCGCCTCTTCAGTGCTTCCTATGCCGGCAAGCGGCACATCCTCAACTTTTTCTCCAACATTAAAGCCCTCGATGCAAACAATGGTTTCGCAATTATTCTCCTTGCACCATTCTATAATTTTGTTGGCGAGAGGGCGGAGGGTGGCGAAATGTGGCACAAATTCGGATAGAATCACGAGGAGCTGATTGCATTTTCCATCTGGTCCGCATTTTTTGTCGCCAGCATAAACTCTTACAGGCGGCAGTGGCTCGGCATTTGATATAACACTTACAGGAGGAAAGTAATCTGAAAGAAATGCTGCCAGAAGACGGAGTTTAAGGCTATTGATTACGAATCTGCTCGCTATAGTGCCAACCAGGCCAATTGTGGGAAAGCCAGTGACAACGAATGCATTTTCCAAATTCATCTTTTCATATTCATATATTTCAATTTCTCCCATATCCTTTTATGCATGTGCATCTTATAAATTTTCTGAAGATTGAAGATTGGCGGCTTCGAAAGCGAGGGATGCATAGATAACCTAAAAATTTTTTAGGCAAAAATATTATTTGAATGATGAGAAGTGCAGTTTTGATTATTTTATTCCTTATGTTATCAATGCCGCTATTTTCAATTTGTGAGGGCGAAAAATCTTTTTTGCAAGGCTCTTCATTTCATGACAAACTAAGTGGTGATAAATTCTGGTATGCATTAAAAATCGAGATTATGGAGCACATGAAGTTAAATATAAGCACAAATATTTTTGTATCATCGAGAAACAATGGCAATTTGTCCAGAGCTACCTTCTTAATGGATGTGCTTTATAAGGAGGGAGGAGGATACAGCTTGGAAATACTTATACCGAATTCATATACTTCTGCCAAAGAACATTATTTTCAGATACGTTTCTGTTCAATAAATTTGAGCAAATACCATATATTAAATGCATCAGACTGGATGGAAGCGTGGGCTGAGGGTTACGTAGTATATGATTTATCTCCTGGAACATACTATCTCATTTTTATCTCATATGCTGCACAGGCAAGCATTAATTTCTGGATCAACTCAACAGGTAATGTTTCATTTTCCATACCCACAACAGGAAATAAAACCTTCTTTTATGAAAGACATCAATTCTTTGGCAATGTAAATATTGGATGGGGAAGAGGTCTTCTAATGCTGAATGGAGTGAAAAACATAAAAGTTGAAAACTCTCTTTTTGCAATGTTTGAGCCGCGAATAGAGGAAGGCTTATCCTTTGCCTCATATACCATGCCCTCTGGAGATAATATATGGAGATTCCAGATACATCACAATGGCATCCCCATTTATATGAATGGAGAGAGAAATTTCTATAAGCCCCTTCTCGGCGGCGAAAGCGGCAAATGGACATTTAATGCTTCGATACTCAGCTTTACCCTCATGCCAACGATTCCCAATCTCTATCTTTATGGAGCAGATGTTAAGCTGCCAGACTAAAAACTAATTTACTCCCTCCCCATTTTACATCATGCTCAAAGTGGGTGTTCTTGCATCTGGAAGGGGAACAAATTTGCAGGCAATTATAGATGCATGCGAGAAAAAAATGATAAATGCAAGGGTTGTTGCTGTTATTAGCGATAATGAAAAGGCTTATGCTCTGGAAAGGGCAAAGAAATACGGAATAGATGCATATTTTGTTGATGCAAGCGATAAGGAAAAGCATGAAAGGAAGATGGATGAAATCCTTGAAAGCCATGATGTGGAGCTGGTGGTGGGCGCCGGCTACATGCGGATTTTGTCTGCGTGGTTTGTTAATAAATGGTATGGAAAGCTCATAAACATACATCCTGCCCTCCTGCCCTCTTTTAAAGGCATAGATGCCCAGCGCCAGGCTATTGAATATGGAGTAAAAATAGCTGGATGCACAACCCATTTCATGGATGAAAAGCCGGATCACGGCCCCATAATATTGCAGGCGGCTGTAAAGGTGAAGGAGGATGATACCAGAGATTCTCTGGCTGAAAGAATTCTTAGGGTTGAGCATCAGATACTTCCGAGAAGCATAGATTTGTTTGAGCAGGGCCGCCTCGTTATAGAAGGAAGGAGGGTAAGAATATTGCCCGGTGATTCATGGCTGGAGAAATATAGCTATCCCGATGTTCTCTATTCGGAGGGATATTAGCATTAATCCGATTGTTTTGGAAGCGGAATTTCTTAAAAATATCGAAGGATTTAAATTCTCCTAATACATATGGAAAAAGGAGGCGGTAAAAATGGTGTACGAATACACGAGCAAGAAAAGCGGAAAGAAATATAAGCTCTACACGAGGGATGTAAAGCTTAAGGGAGGAAAAGTACAGACAATTTACTTCTTCAGCGCAAGGAAGCCCAAGAGTGGTAAGCCATGTGATTTGCCAAAGGGATACAAGGTTGTAGAGAATCCAAGAACAGGATTACCATTCTTGAAGAAGAAGTAAATTCTCTTCCCTTCTATTTTATTTTTTTAGCTTGCTGTTAGACTTTCGAGAGCACTCATTATATTCCATATAGCTGTTCGTCCATGCGTTGGTATATTTGGATCGCTCAGCAGTTCATCAAGGAGAGAGATGGCGGAAGCAACTTTAACATCGAGCGTATTCTCCTTCTTCATCAAAATTTCCTTTGCCTCCTTTGCTCCCCTCCTTATGTTGCGGGGAACAGATATATCATTAGCTAACTCTTCCAGCATGCGGAGCACTGTTTTTAAGCCTTCTTCATTCATCTTATCACCTCAAAAATCTGTATGTGTAATGTATTTCGGCTAAAAAATTTTTTCATTGATTCGGGCTATTGGCAGGTGGAGCATTACTTTTATAAACACAACATGCATTGAAACTTGAATGGAGTTCAATTTGGAAGATTTACCGGGAGTGGGGCCAGCAATAGCGAGAAAGCTGGCAGAAGCTGGTTACAGCGATTTGATGGCAATAGCTGTTGCCTCACCATCAGAACTGGCAGAGGTAGCGGATATAGGAGAGGGAACTGCAGCCAAAATAATACAGGCAGCCAGGGAAAAAGCAGATGTTGGTGGTTTCGAAACTGGAGATGTTTTACTTGAAAAATTAAAGGAAAGAAAGCATCTCACCACTGGCTCAAAAGCTTTGGATGAGTTGCTCGGCGGCGGCTTCGAAACACAGGCAATAACCGAGCTATTTGGTGAATTTGGCTCGGGCAAAACACAGATTGCTCATCAGCTCTGTGTTAATGTGCAGCTGCCTGAGGACGAAGGGGGTCTGGAAGGAGAGGCAGTTTTTATAGATACAGAAAACACATTCCGCCCTGAAAGAATCCTGCAGATGGCAGAGGGCGTGGGAATAGATGGAAAGGAAGCATTGAAGAAAATACATGTTGCAAGTGCCTTCAATTCAAATCATCAGATGATGCTCGTCGATAAAGCAATGGAACTTGCAAAGGAGAGGCCTATAAAATTGCTTGTCGTTGATTCTCTAACAGGACATTTCAGGGCAGAATATGTTGGAAGAGGGGCTCTTGCAGAAAGGCAACAGAAGTTAAACAAGCATATGCATATGTTGCTCAAATTCGCCAGAATATACAATGCTGTAATATGTGTAACAAATCAGGTTGCAGCCCGTCCCGATGTATTCTTCGGCGATCCAACCCAGCCCATTGGCGGGCATATCGTTGGTCACACAGCCATGTTTCGCATTTACTTAAGGAAATCGAAAGGAGGCAAAAGAATAGCCCGTCTTATTGATTCGCCGCATCTGCCGGAAGGCGAGGTGGTTTTCGCGGTAAGAGAGGAAGGAATAAGAGACTAAATGAAGCGAATAGAACTCAGTCACGGCGCCGGCGGCAAAGACATGGCTTCACTTATAAAAAACTTCATTCTGAAACATTTTGAATCTGGAAAAGCAGAAGTGCCGTTGCATGCACTCGATGACTCCGCCGTAATAAATGATATTGTTTTCACAACAGATAGTCATACAGTGCAGCCAGTTTTCTTTCCAGGTGGAGATATAGGCAAGCTGGCTGTTGCTGGCACAGTTAATGATATCGCCGCTTTGGGAGCAATGCCTCTTGCCATGTCATCTGCCATGGTAATTGAAGAAGGATTTCCGGCAGAGGATTTTGAAAGGATTATTGAAAGCATGGCTTCTGTTGCAAAGGAGGCGGAGGTGGAAATAGTAACAGGAGATACTAAGGTTGTTGAAAAAGATGGTATCAGAGATATTATTATAACCACATCCGCCATAGGCAGGGCAAGTGAATGGCTTGAGGAAAATTTTGAGATTGCTGGCAGAAAGGGAAAATGGTTGCTCGATTCTATGTTAAAACCAGGAGACAAAATAATAATAAATGGTAGCATAGCCGACCACGGCATAGCAATAATTTCCAAGCGCGAGGGATATGGTTTTGAAGGAAGCGTTGTTTCCGACGTCGCCCCTCTCAATGGTCTGATGCAGGAGGCATTGAAGGAGGGGGGCGTGGTAGCAGCAAAAGATGCAACACGAGGAGGAATAGCCAATGCCCTCAATGAAATGGCTGAGAAATCTGGTGTTGGAATTCTTATACAGGAGGAGGCAATTCCTATAAAACCTGCTACACAGGCAGCATGTGAGATGCTTGGGTTGGATCCTTTGGCTATAGGAAATGAAGGGAAAATGCTGATGGTGGTTGTTGAGGAAAAAGCAGAGGATGTTCTGGAAGCAATAAAAAAGCATAAATATGGCAGAGAGGCAGCGATAATAGGAGAGGTAACGGAAGGAAAGCATGTGGTAATGGAAACAAAGGTTGGAGGAAAAAGAATCATCGATGCTCCCATAGGAGACCCAATACCCAGGATATGTTAAAAACAAAGAAAAGATTTATAAGGAATGTTGAGTTTGTTGTTTTTAATGAAGATGAAAATATGTATGGCGGCTATTTTTACTATTGCCATTTTATTCACTCCATTCAATGAAACTGCTTTAATAAATGGAGATGGAGAAACATATCATAACATTTACATCATGACATATGGCTCCGCCCATAACTTTAAAGTAAATGGCTTTCATAGAGAAAACTGGGGAAAGGGAAACGATAGCTATGTTTATATCGCTTACTATGGCCCCTCATTGCTACCGATAAAATGCAAAATATGGAATGAAAGCGTTGAGAAATGGATAAATGTGAAAGGGCATAGATTAGAAATGCGAAATTTTTCAGGATGGATAATTTATTTGAGGGGCATTTTGCAGCCATACATTGTGTTTGTGTATGGAAAATGTGAAGAGCTGGAAACAGCAACAATTCGTTGATATGCTTTTCTTGAGAAAATCACAAATTTGAACTCATGAAGGAAAAATTACTTGTTATCATGTTATCCATATTCATTCTATCACCATATTTTATTTCTGCAAATGAAAGCAAAAAGGAGGAAAATGTTGGCTACGGAAATTCCTATAACTTATACACAAAAACAATTTTCTTTTTTGGAGGAAAAAGAATACATGATAATTTCACTACTCCTCCAGATTGTAAAAAGATTGGAGTGAGTGCAAGAGTGGGAGAGTATTTTACTGGATATGCTGGCATTTGGATAAAAGTAAAAATTATTCACGGGATGCGCATCACACCATATGGGGAACAGGCTGGTATGTATTTGGAAAATTTGTTTATCCCCAGTTGCATTTAATCGATCCAGATTGGTTTGTCTCGGGAGAGCAGATTGTTGAAATAAGTGGCTGGGGATTTGGTGAGGTAACATTCTGGGTTAATGGAACATCATAGCGGCTCATATTGGATAAGATGCGAAAAAGAATTTATATACGCCCTCATATATGGGAAACATGGATTTGGAGAAACTTCGTTTCGGCACAGAACTCATAAAAAGAGGATTTGCAAAGATGCAAAAAGGAGGCGTTATCATGGACGTAACAAATGCAGAGCAGGCAAAAGTAGCAGAGGAAGCGGGGGCTGTGGCTGTGATGGCTCTGCATAAAGTTCCTGCTGATATAAGGGCGAGCGGTGGCGTTGCGAGAATGGCTGATCCCAAGAAGATTGAAGAGATAATGGATGCAGTCACCATACCTGTAATGGCTAAATGCAGGATAGGTCATATCCTGGAAGCCAAAGCACTGGAAGCGATAGGCGTTGATATGATTGACGAAAGCGAGGTGCTCACACCTGCAGATGTATTCTTCCATATTGATAAAAGAAAATTTGTTGTGCCCTTCGTATGCGGCGCAAGAAGCCTTGGCGAGGCATGCCGCCGTATCTGGGAGGGGGCGGCGATGATAAGAACAAAGGGCGAGGCAGGCACGGGCAATGTTGTTGAGGCGGTTCGCCATATGCGACTCATGAACTTTGCGATAGAGAAGGTTAAGGCAATGGATGAAACAGAGCTAAATGAACTTGCTGCAAAATATGCCCAGCCATACAGGAGGCTTGCAGAGAGTGTGGCACAGGAGGGTGTGGTGTTGAGTGAGGACGACGTAATTTATGAAGATTACACGCTTGAAGATATAACAAAGGGCATTTATGAGGTTTTGAAGGAGATTAAGATGCTTGGTCGCCTGCCAGTGGTTAATTTTGCTGCTGGCGGCATAGCTACGCCTGCCGACGCTGCCTTAATGATGTTTCTGGGTGCTGATGGCGTTTTTGTTGGTTCTGGAATATTCAAATCGGAGAATCCGCCTGCATATGCGAGGGCAATTGTTGAGGCGACAGAAAACTGGAGGGAGGCGGAGATTGTTGCAAAAGCTTCTAAGGGATTAGGAGAGGCAATGAAAGGGCAGGAGATTGAAAAACTGGAGGAGCAGCTGCAGGCAAGGGGATTATGAGAGTTGCCATCATCGCTGCCCAGGGTGACGTTGAGGAGCATGTTTTAGCTACAAAAAAAGCGATGGAAAATATGGGCATTGAAGGAGAGGCATTTGCGACGATTAAAAAGGAGGAAGTTGCTAAAAGCGATGCAATTATACTTCCGGGAGGGGAAAGCACAACAATAAGCAAACTCATTCATAAAAGTTCGGTGGCTGATGAGATAATAAAGGCGGCAAAAGAAGGAAAGGCGGTAATGGGAACATGTGCTGGCTGCATACTTCTGGCAAAGCATGGGGATGAGGAAGTGAGAAAAACCGGCACAAAACTCCTTGGATTGATGGATATATGGATTAGAAGAAATGCATTTGGAAGGCAGCGGGAAAGTTTCCAGACAATGCTTGATATAAAAGGCATCGGAAAATTCGAGGCTGTTTTCATAAGAGCTCCTGCAATTTTAAAAGTGGGCGAGGGGGTGGATGTGATGGCAACGCTCGATAATTTCATTGTTGCAGCCCGCCAGGATAACCTTCTTGCCCTCACATTTCATCCGGAGCTTACAGATGATACACGGCTGCATGAATATTTCATAAAAATGGCTATTTAGCAACCTTACTATTTAATTCCTCAGCAAAAACTCCACATTTCAGCATCATATTCCATCGATTTTGTATTGGCAAAAGAGTATTAACAGCGTTCAGGGCAAATTAACACAAATTTTTACCTTGTAATTTCAGTTAAATTTAAAAAAATATTAATATAGTTTTGATTTAAACAATTAAGAAAGAAAGGAGAAGGATGTATGTATGAGGAGATAACGAGGAAAGTTAGTGATGCCCTCTGCATTGTTCAGGATGATATAATAAAATTTGCGAATTCCAAACTCCTTTCATTAAGTGGCTATAAAAAGGAGGAAATAATTGAAAAGCCCTTTTCAAATCTTTTCCCGCAAGATGAGAAAGAGGAATTACTCAGGGAATATAAGAAGTGGAAGAAGAAAGGAGGGATTTACGAAATAACAATGCAAAGGAAAGACGGTGATAAACTCTTTGCACAGATAGCAGTTATACCCATGGAATATGAGGGGGAGGCGGCGCAATACATCCTTATAAGAGATGTTACGGAGAGAAAGAGAGAGGAGGAAAAATATCGCCTCCTTGTGGAAAACAGCACAGATGGTATTTTCCTTGCAATCGGCTTTAAACCGGTATACGCAAATCCCGCTTTTCTTAAAATAGTAGGTGCTAAATCCTTTGAAGAAATAAAAAATAAGAACTTACTCAAATTTTTGTATCCTGAAGATAGAAAAGAAATAAAGGAGGATATAAAGAGGGCTACATCTGGAAAAATCTCCACAAAAAATTATGAGTTGAGGCTGAGAAGATTAGATGGAAAAGAGATAGTTGTAGAGTTATCTCTCAGTAAAGTTGCATATGGTGGAAAGCCTCATGCGCTCGGTATTGTGAAAGATATTACGGAAAGAAAAAAACTCGAGGAAGCCCTGAAAGAAGAGAGGGAATTGTTTGTTGGCGGACCTGTGGTCGTCTTCAAATGGAAGGCAGGAGAAGAAAAGATACCTGTTGAATATGTTTCTCCAAATATAAAGACAGTTTTTGGATACAGTGTGGAGGATATATTAAGTGGAAAAATTTCATATGATGATATTATTCATCCGGAGGACATAGAAAGGGTTAAGGGAGAGGCGATGGCATACCGTAAAAAAGGTGCTACACATTTTGAGCAGGAATATCGTATTATAGATGCTGAAGGCAGAATAAGATGGGTTCATGATTTTACAGTGGTGAAAAGAGATAAGAAAGGAAAAATAACTCATTCTCACGGTTACATTGTAGATATTACAAAAAGAAAGAGAATAGAAGAAAAACTGAAAAAAGAAAGGGAGCAATTTATATCTATACTAGAAGGTATTGATCAGCCAATTTATGTGTCGGATATTGAAACATATGAAATACTGTTTGCCAATGCAGTTTTAAGAAAAACCTTTGGAGAGGACATTGTTGGTAAAATATGCTATAAAGCTCTGCAAAATCGCGATAGCCCCTGTGATTTCTGCACAAACGAAAAAATTACAGGAAAGAATTTTGGGAAAGTGTATATATGGGAGTTCCAGAACAGAGTGAATAAGAGATGGTATCGTTGCATAGACCGCGCCATGATATGGCCAGATGGCAGAATAGTTAGAATGGAAATTGCCATTGATATAACTGACAGGGTGAAGGCGGAGGAGAGAATCAGAAAAGCGCTTGAGAAAGAAAGAGAATTTAAGTTGAGGACAGCCCATTACTTCTTCAATCCCATTGCAATAGCAAAAGGATATCTCTACCTTGCTATTGAGGAAGGTGATGGAAAGGAAAAAATAGAAAAGGCAATACGTGCGATAGAGAGGGTTGAGAAAGTCATTAAAAATATTACACGCAGAGGAGAAATTGTTGAATAGCTATATCTCCTCAAATTTATGCTCTCTGAAGGTATCCGGGTTTTTCAGCAGTTCCTGCAAATTTATGCGAAGCAGTTCAATGAGTTCTTCCATTGTCATATCCACCTTTCTTTTTCTTCCTATTGGATTGCAGAAAGAAATTATTTCCTTATAGAGAAATGGATGGGATATTCCCATCTCCTCGATTTTTTCCATCGCCTCTCTTGCCATTGAATCAATCTCAATCAGTTTCATGGCTATTTTGTCTCTATATGCATACGCTTCTTCTATGGGCTTATCAAGGAATACATCTACTCTTTTTGCCATCGACTCATATGCTGAGCCAAAAAAGCGGGGCTGCATTTCATAGGCGATTCCGAGAGTTATGAAATATGGATACTCTATTGCATCTCTAACTTCCATATCACTTTCCAGCATATCCGGCTTTTCATTCATTAATATACGATATACATTTAGCGAGACATAGCATTTCTCCTTGAGAGACATCGCCTTCTCAATGTTTAGTTCCATCAACTCATTAGCATACTTTTCAGGAATTTCGATGCATGGTAGTTTTTCTATGCCGAGTTGCTTCGCCGCCAGGAAGCGGTGCTGGCCATCGATTATGATATAGCTGCCATTCCTTTTTATGACGATGAGGGGCACAATGA
>CAZTDS010000004.1:0-27274 GCA_964612535.1 uncultured Thermoplasmatales archaeon | reverse complement strand
GGCGATGCATCAACACAGCTTGCTGGTGCAATTTTTGCAGATGATGATTTTATTTTGATGGCTGTCAACACATTTGTTACAATGGATAATATCGATGCAATGATAATTAAGCTTGATAAGAATGGCAACGTTCTCTGGAGCAAAACATTTGGAGGGAATGGGGAGGATGTTATTCAAAAAATTCTCAAATGCAACGATTACTATTTCGCCATCGGCTATACAGAGTCATATGGAAATGGAGAGGCAGATTACTGGGTGCTTAAATTTGATGGGGATGGAAATGAAATATGGGAGAAAACATATGGAAGCAGCAATGTTGAGTTCGCTTCCGATGCTGTAGGTGAGGGAAATAGCATCATAATAGTTGGTTTGCAGGCAGCAGCTATGGGAAGCACAGAACAGGATGCATGGGTGATAAAAATAGATTGTGATGGAAATCTCATATGGGAAAAAACATTTGGGGGGAGCGATATAGACTGGCTTTTCTGCATTGAAAAAGATGGAGATGATTTCATAATGGGAGGATATACCGCCTCATTCACCTCCGTAGCATGGGATGCATGGCTTGTAAAAATAGATGGAGATGGGAATGAAATATGGAATAAGACATATGGAGGAGGAGATGTTGATACAATTGAAGATATTGTTGTTAGCGACGAAGGCTATATTGCAGCAGGAGATACGATGTCATATGGAAGATGGCAGGATGCATTTTTAATGAAAGTTGATAAAGAAGGAGAGCAGAAATGGGTGAAAATATTTGGTGGCAGCGACTGGGATGCATTTGTGGCTGTGGAGAAAGAGGATGATGGCTATATAATAGCGGGGAGAACTGGTTCTTTCGGCGCTGGCAACTTTGATGCATGGCTCGTAAAAGTTGATGGAGGGGGAAATGAAATATGGAATAAGACATATGGAGGAAGGCGGCGAGATGTGGCATGGGATGTTATTGCAGGCAGCGATTACTACTATCTTTTTGGAGAAACATCATCTTATGGGCATGGCCAATCAGATGCATGGCTCGTAAAATGTGGCAATTATGCTCCGCCAACGCTACAGATAGTGAAGCCAAAGCGAGGTTATCTTTATATTTTTGATAGAGAAATATTTTATGTTGGAACAACCATTGTCATAGGAAAGATAAGTGTGGAGGTAGAAGTGGATGGAAATGTGGAAGAAGTGCTATTTTATGTGAATAGCAAAGATCATTATGCTACAGAGCCATCATTTGTGGATAGCGAACCACCATACAAATTCGAGTTCGGAGGAAAAACATCTCTTTATGGTTACGAAATAGATGCCCTTGCCTATTACAGCAATTCATCTGCAAATGTTGCGGACAGCATAATCTTCAGGAAAATTTAGTTTATGAGATGCTGGATAATATATTCATGCACCCTCTCATTTATGCCGATAAGCGACATATGGTCTTCCTCACCTTTTGGCCATGCTGAGCCGGAGAGAATATACAGTGGTTCTCCTTCCAGATAGGGACTTTCTGCTGGCACAAGTCCATCTGTTGCATGGGCTATACCATCTCCATCGAAATCAGCAGGTTGCCCGAAGCCAATATCTCCGCCTATGCCATAATAATCAATTAAATCAGTTGTGCTGTAACCCATTGCCTGCAAAAATGGCGAGTCATACACCATATCTGGCACCTGGGCAATCCACCAGGGAAAATATGCATACTTTATTATGCTCCGAAGCAACGTTTCATTTATGTTCGGCGGCACCCCATGACATGGGGTTCCAACTGCTATCAAATCATCAATCTGGAAAGGACCGATTGTAATATCTGCATCCCCATCTCCATACCACGGATAGCCGGAGCCGTTCCAGTTTCTATTCCAATAATCTACATCAGCCATATAATGTTCAGCAAGAAAGCGAGCCACAAGCCCGCCCATACTATGGGCAACTATATCTATTGTCTGATTTGGAGGATAACCATTCAACACCAGGGCTTCCTGTATTTTTTCACAAACTCTTGCTGCTATCCATGGAATATGATGCTCTTCAAACCACCCCGGCTCATATGTAAGCCACTGTATGCCCGGCTTTGTTACATCAAAATCAAGCACTTTAAACCCAGCCGCAATGAGTTTCTGTGTAAGATTCCACCACGTATAGTTTATCAATGCATCAGTGATGCTTCCACTCCATCCATGTATGAGAACAACTGGAAAATCTCCCGGCTTTTCTGGCACAATGGTAAAATTAATTGTAGCCATGCAGCCATCGAAATCCATAAAGCCACTTAAATTTCTTTCATAAATTGCCTCCGCCTTTACACTTAAATTTTTGGCGGTATTGGAAAAGAAAAAGGGTATGGTCGCCACACCAAATGAATCTGTTATGCTCTCCTTCTCAATCGTTATATTGCCCACATAGAATTTCCATTTTATTTTCTGGTTTTGAAGAGGCAACCATTTATCTTTGAAAACAAAGAGTTTCGCCCTCAGCATATTTATCTCTCCCGCAATGATTCTGTTCCTTTCAGCACTCACCTCAATACTCGTTTTATACATCACTGGCTCAATCACAGCCATTGCCTTAGCCTCATATTCTTTCCCTTCAATCATTACCTTGGCAACTATAGTTACATTTTCCTTGATTTTATCAACATCCTCTGGAGCATAATATATGGCTTTCAGTTTTCCATTTTCCCCGGTATATGAATCATTCTCAAAAACAAGTCCGCCGGTATTTCCACTGCTTTCTATACTCCAGTTTATTCTTGCAACATATGGCTTATTATTTACAGCAAGAGTAACAATAATTTCCTGCTCTTTGCCTTCTTGAATGCAGAAATACTGTGGAGATATGCTTATTTCAACTTCAATGCTCTCCTCCTTCTTACTTTTGAAACCAAATAGAAAGAGGGAAAGTAACAGGAAAAATATGATAACGAGCGGGATAGACGTTAATCTTCTTCCCATTTTTCTATCCTCTCCTGGAAACGGAATTTCTCCCCTTCTATTTTAACTGGATATTCAGCGGTGACACATCCAAGGCATAAATCATTTTTTTCCATGCCTATTGCTTTAACCATCCCATCAACTGAAATATAGCCGAGTGAATCTGCTCCTATTTTTTCCCTTATTTCCTCTATACTCTTCCCGGAAGCAATGAGTTGCTCTCTTGTTGTCATATCTATGCCAAAATAACATGGTGCCATTATGGGTGGGGAGGCAATTCTTACATGCACCTCTCTCGCCCCATGGCGGCGTAGCAGCGATACAATTTTTCTCATTGTTGTGCCTCTCACTATTGAATCATCGACTAAAACAATTCTGTTTCCATCAACAATGCTTTTCACCGGATTGAGCTTGAGTTGCACAAGTTTTTCTCTTATTTTCTGTGTCGGCAAAATGAATGTTCTCGCAATATACCTATTCTTCATAAGCCCCTCTGCCAGTGGTATTCCTGATGCCTTTGAATATCCATATGCGTGGGCTCTTCCTGAATCGGGAATGGGAACGACATAATCGGCGTCTGCAGGTTGCTCTCTGGCGAGTATTTCGCCGAGTCTTTCTCTTACCCTATACACCTCTATTCCATCTATAATTGAATCTGCTCTTGCAAAATAAACATATTCGAAAAAGCAGTGTGCTCTGTGTTTCTCTTCCATGAGTTTGTAACTTCTGTATCCATCGGGAGTGATTTCAACGAGTTCGCCAGGTTCAACATCCCTTATTATCTCTCCTCCAAGCACATCTATTGCAACTGACTCGGAAGCAATTATGTAGCCATTTTCAAACTTTCCGATGCACAGCGGCTTTATGCCGAGGGGATCGCGGAGACCAAATACTCTGTTATCAATCATGAAGGTGAAGGAGTATGAGCCCTCTATTTTCTTCATAACCTGCTTCACAGCCTTTTCAACGCTTCTATTTTTTAAATAATCTGCAAGTAGATAAGCAATTGCCTCCTCCTCATTTCCGTAATAAAATATATGTCCTTTTTCCATCAATTCTTCCTTGAGTTTTTCTGAATTCGTTATTATGCCATTGTGTGCTATGGCGATATCGCCAGCGTGGGTATGCAGCAAGGTAGGCTGCGCATTTTCAGGTGCAGAAATTTTAACAGAGTAATACACATGCCCTATACCAACATTCCCTTCTATTTCATCAATTTCAAATTCCCTGAATGCCTCCTGAACCAGCCCCAACCCACGAAAATTTTTTATCCCTTCATCAAAAACCGCTATGCCCGCCGCCTCCTGGCCGCGATGCTGCAGCGCCATCAGGGCGAGAAATATGCTCTCTGCTGCCCTATTGCGAGATGCTATAGCGACTACGCCACATTTTTCATTCATTTTTTACTTTTTCCAGCTATATTTGCGCAGCCGCCTGCTCCTTCCATAGCCACAAGCAGCGCAGTATTTTTTTCTCGCATTATAGGCATGTCTGCCGCATCTCCTGCATATGATGTGGGTTTTTCCTCCTCCTTCCTTTGATGGTGTTCCCTTTCCCATTTTATCACGGCGGTAATATATATACTATATTGTCTCCTCTTACAATAACCTTTTCCAGTTCTCTCTTTTTTTCGCCTTCAATAATCTCCTCAGCATTGCGCAATATTAAATTGAGGTGAGGATGATCATATCCTTCAAGGATTCCGCGATACTCTCTCCCTCCTCGCAGCTCAACCAGCACTCGCTTATCAAGACTTGAATGAATGACTTCCAAAGGTTTCATTGGTAGTGTATTGCTATGCATTATTAAAATTTTTGTTTTGATGTTTAGCGGTACAACGCATCGACAACATCTATTTTAGTTGATTTATATGCAGGGTATAAGCCAGAGAGGATGCCAGTTATAAATCCCATGAATATGGCTATGAAAATCCATATAACAGGGTAAAGAAGGATAAAACCATTTTGATGTGAAAGGAAAATACCTGTAACACTTCCAGCAATGCAACCAACGAAACTTCCTATTAACCCCATATAAATACTTTCTATCAAAAATAGTAGCAGGATTTCTCTATTTTTAGCACCAATGGCTTTTAGTATCCCTATTTCTCTTTTTCTTTCCATAACCGCCACCAGCATCATATTTGTAACTCCTATCGAGCCTACAATTAGAGAGACGAGGGTTATGGTAAGAGAAAATCTCTGTAACCGACCAGCAAACTTATCAATTGTTTTTGCCACATCTTTTTGTGTATTTATAACAAATGGACTGGTTGCGAGATTCCTTGCCTCTGGGTTTTCCTGCAAATATTGTCTTATCTCTTCCACCGCCTTATCTATACCTCTGCTTGATGTTGCTTTTGCAGTAAGCACTCTGAAAAGCGTTTTGTCTGTTAATGTGTAATCGGTCACAATCCATTTATTATGATCTGTGCCAAGGGCTGTGCTCATCTCAATTTTATTTATAATACCAGCTATACTGAAATTAAAACTTTTATTCATTTCGGGAATAAAAATTTCCAATGAATCTCCAACATTTAGTGTTCGGTTAAATATATTCCTGGCAATTTCATTTGCAAAAACATAACCAACAACTACTTCCTTATCATTGTGAAATGTTGTGCCATTCAACTTATAATCATATACGCTAAATATATCTGGCTGAGATAATATTATACCGTTTGGAATTGCAATTTTTGTTTCATTACTTACTACAAAGGCATCTGTCCATCCAATAAGACAACAATTTTCGACATGGGGCAATTTTTCTATATTTTCTTCATCATTTAACGTAAAAACAGGTAAAGCTCTCGAAACATATCCCATCTCGCCCTTTTCCCCACATCTCACCACAATCACTTTGTCGTTTAAAAACCTGAAATCCTCCACAAAGGTTTTTTTCATACTTGATGAATAAATATTTACTGTTATGAGAAGTGCAACTGCAATTGTGATTCCAAGGGTAGAGAGAGAGTTCCTTATTCTGTGTCTCTTTATGTTTTTCCAACCTATACCAAATGCTTCTCTCAAATTCATTTTTTGTTATCCTCCACTTTTGATATTTTTCCATCAATCATATGATAAATGATGTGGGCATATGAAGCAATATTATCATCGTGTGTAACAAGCACTATTGTCCTGTCCCTACGATTGAGTTCCTTTAAAATATTCATTATTTGATATCCTGTTTTTGAGTCGAGGTTGCCCGTTGGCTCATCAACAAGTAATATTTTAGGATCATTTGCCAAAGCCCTCGCTATGGCTACCCTCTGCATTTCTCCACCAGAGAGTTGAGAAGGAGAGTGATGCATTCTTTTTTCTAAACCCACTTTGCGAAGGAGATTTTCCGCTTTCCTCGCCCTTTCATCATATGGAATGCCAGCAAACATCATTGGGAGTATTACATTTTCAAGAGCATTTAACTTTTCGATTAGATTAAATGATTGGAATACGAAGCCAATATACTTATTTCTTATTTCTGCAAGCTCATTCTCGCTTAACCTCAGCACATTTATATCGTTAATTTTCACCTCGCCATATGTCGGCTTATCCAAGCAGCCCATTATATTGAGTAAAGTTGTTTTCCCGGCGCCACTTGGCCCTTTTATTGCAATGAAATCGCCTTTCTTTACATTCAAACTTATACCATCAAGAGCTTTTACAACTCTTTTCCCGCTGTTGTAATACTTTTTCAGATTTATAAGCGAAAGAGTGCTCATCTTCCGAGTTTTTTCCTTATCCATTCTGCAACTTGCTCTCTGGCAACTCTTATCTGTTCTGTCGTATCTCTATAGCGAATTGTAACTGTATCATCTTCCTTTGTTTGGTAATCCACCGTGATGCAATATGGTGTGCCTATTTCGTCCATTCTTGCATATCTCCGTCCTATGCTCCCCCTGTCATCATAAATTGCCATTATGCCTTCCTTCCTTAACTCCTCCTCTATCTCCTTTGCTATTTCCGGCAAACCATCGCGATTTACCAGAGGAAATACCCCTGCCTTTATCGGCGCTATTTCGGGCGGCAAAGATAATACGACATATCTCTCGCCCTCCTTCTCCATCTCTCTAAAATTGTGCTCCATTACAAAATAAAATATTCTATCTATTCCATATGAGGGTTCTATAACATGAGGTATGAATCTCTCCCCTGTTACCTTCTCCTCCACCTCTTCTATGGTGAAAAATTCTCTGCCAATCTCAATTTCTTCTCCATCCACAACAACCTTTATTTTTTCTTCATCTCCTCTCGCCTCTATTTTTTCCATCTCCTCCTTTATCTTCGCTGCTTTTTCCCTGAATTCCTTACCAAGTTTATCCATTCTTGCCTTCAAAACTTTTTTCCTGATTATCTTTGCCTCATCATATTTACGAAAAGCCCTCATGTCAACGCCTGTTGCCTTCATATGTGCTTCTAAATCATGGGCTGAGCGATCCGCTATTCCAACGCATTCAATCCATCCAAATCTTTCTGAATAAAGTTCCGCATCCCAGCATTCATTGGCATAATGTGCCAGCTCCTCTTTTTTATGCTGTCTGAAACGAATTTTTTCTGCATCGATTCCAACGCTTATTAAAAATTTTTTGGTGAGGGCAATGTAGTAGGCGAGGGCTTCATTTCCTATTATGCCTCGCTTTACCGCCTCCCCTATGCTGCAATTTATCTCCTCATCCTTTTCCGTAATCAGAAGGACATTCTCATCAGCAATTTCATCAAAATTTGGGTGTCTCTTTTCATGAGGCGAAAAAAACACCTCTGCCTCCGCCATTGAAAATTCTCGCAGCCTTATAATTCCTTGCCTTGGTGAAACCTCGTTCCTGAATCCCTTGCCTATCTGCACAGCACCAAATGGCATTTTTTTACGGAAAAATTCATAGAGCAATGGAAAATCAACAAAAATGCCCTGCGCCGTTTCCGGGCGGAGGAAAGCTTTGTCTTTTTTCTTTGCGCCTATATATGTCTCAAACATCAGATTGAGTTCTCCTTCAATGACATCTCCTCCACACAGAGGACATTTTCCCTCTTTTAATTCCTCCACCTTAAAACTTGCTCCGCATTTTTTACATGTGGCAATCTTGTCTATAAATTCATCAACATGACCTGATGCTTTAAGAACAGCATATGGGGTGATGACAGGAGTAGATATCTCAAAAAATTTCTCGCCAAGAATATAAAATCTCCGCCAGATTGTTTCAATATTATTTTTCATTAATGTGCCTAAAGGGCCGTAATCATAAAATCCTGCTTCCCCTCCATAAATCTCATAAGATGGATAAAGAAAACCGCGCCTTTTCGCCAGAGATATTATTTTTTCATACCCATCCATACAATCACAGCAGGGCTTTCATCAAATCAACATCATAAACCATTCCAACGATATCATCTCTTTCATCGAGCACAGGCAACTGATCAACATCATGCTCAAGCATTTTTTTCGCCACATCTGCTATTTTCGCCTTCATGTAAGTAGTTATAACATTTCTCACCATCACTTCTTTTACCGGCACAGGAGGTAACTGTATCTTTGCCGTTTCATAGTATAGACGCATCACATCTCTTATACCCTCCCACGTCCATATGTCCTCATCCTCTCCCAGCCCCAAATCAGATTTCACAACCGTTTCATGAAGATGGGAGAAGGTGAATAAATCGCCATCTGCCACTATACCGGCGAGATTTCCATCATCATCTAACACAGGCAAAGCGGAGGCGTGGGTTAGACGGAAAATTTTCATAACAACGGGCAAAGGAGTTTCCTGATAGATAGGTATGAATACAGGTGAGAGATAATTCTCCACAATATCCTCTCCCTTCTCAGCTATAACTTTCAATATATCTGTTGGAGAAATTACACCAACAAGTGTTTTACCTTTAACAACGGGAATGCCATGAATTCTTTTTTCATAAAATATTTTGGCAGCTTTTCTCAAACTTGCTTCTGGAGATATAGTTATCGGATTTCTATTCATTATGAGAGCGAGTTGATTCTCCTCAGGATTTTTAAAAACGTCATTCCTTGTTACAATACCGGCAAACTGCTTTGTTCCAGCCTTAACAACTGGCACACCCGAAACCTCATATTTGCCAAAAATGCGGAGGACATCCTCCCTGCTCCCTGGAACCTCTGCCACAATTGGGTTTCTATTCATCACATCCTTCACTTTCAATTGCTTCATCGCCTTATGAATATTCAGGGTTTTTTAAAATTTCCTAATGAACAAAAAGGTTGGTGAAGAAAGAGAAATTTTAAGTTGGCTGGATGAGTTGATAATAAGATTGATAAGGAAAAAGAGGTAGCGTACTCTATAAACATTCACGGAATGAATGCTTTTAATGAAATTCATTAAAACTCTCGCCCCATCCAATTAACCTGATGAAGCCTAAATCTCTCTTCCTATTTTTTAATTAGTAATAAATCTCGCCACCATTCAGCATTATGCCCTTTTATTTCTTATCCATCAATTTTTTAAACCGAAGTAATTGTAGCCAAAGCATGGATGGCTGACAACATTTATTTACCAATATTGCATTACTATGTTACCTTTTGGGGGAGGAATAATGATGAAAGATATATTCCACGGGTTAATATCTTCAGATAGCATATTCAAAAATAAGGAAGTGCTTCGCCCTTCCTACGTGCCTGACATACTTCCACATAGAGAGAAGCAGATTAGGGAACTTGCTTCAATACTTGCTCCAGCTTTAAAGGGTGAAACTCCATCCAACGTGTTCATCTATGGAAAAACTGGCACAGGTAAAACAGCGGTGGCAAAATTCATAGGAAAGAAACTCATGGAAAAGGGAAAGGAGTTGGGCGTTAACACAAATTTTGTGTATATAAACTGCGAAATCGTCGACACACAATACAGAGTTTTGCAGAACGTTGCAAATCATTTCATAAAAGTGTGGGAAGAAAGAGTTCCATTCACTGGCTGGCCCACCGACGAAGTATACAGTCGTCTCATACAGGCAATTGACCGCACTAAGGGTGTGGCGGTGATAGTGCTTGATGAAGTGGATAAGCTGAAGGGTGACGAGGTTCTATACAACCTCTCCCGCCTCAATTACGACTTAAACCATGCAAGAACGTCCATCATAGGAATATCCAACGATTTGAAATTCACAGAATTTTTAGATCCCAGGGTGAAATCTTCCTTAGGGCAGGAAAATATGGTTTTTCCACCATACTCTGCAGATGAGCTGTGCGATATACTTGGCGAGAGAGCAAAGCACGCATTTAAGGAAGGAGTGGTTGAAGACAATGTCATCCCGCTTTGCGCCGCCCTGGCCGCGCAGGAGCATGGAGATGCGAGGAGGGCTTTGGATTTGCTTCGTGTTTCGGCGGAGATAGCGGAGCGGAATGGAGAGAAAAAGGTTACGGAAAGGCATGTGAGAATGGCTGAAAATAAGATAGAGCTTGATCGCCTAAAAGAAGTGGTGAAAACTCTGCCCATACAATCTAAAGCAGTGCTTATGGCTGTTATAATTGGCGAGAAATATTATGATGGACTCACAACGGGAGAAGTATATAACATATACAGAGATATATGTAAAATAGGAGGCATAAATATTCTTACACAGCGAAGGGTTGCAGATTTAATTTCAGAGCTTGATATGCTCGGCATAATAAATGCAAGGGTTGTTTCAAAGGGAAGATATGGAAGGACAAGGGAAATAGAAATTTCTGCTCCAATGAAAATAAAGGAAGTGCTGGAAAAGGATGAATCAATTCCAGATTTGAGTAACTACAAGCCACCTTTACAATCCAGACTCCTTTGATTTCCTCCATTTCCTGTAAAAATTATATGCATCCCATGCTGTTGGCACTCCAACTATGATTGCGAGAGATATGCCAAGACATATCCATTCATCTTTTGGAGCTACTGCCTTTCCTATCTTCACTGCATCGCTGCCAGAATACCCCTCTCCATTTCCAAAAAATATTAATTTTATAAGACCGAACCAAGGTATCTCCCCTCTCGCCTTTCCTATAATCCAGTCTGGCCTAACTGGCTGCTCGCATATCCCGCCATTTGGAATCTGGTCTGGATATTCATTATTATCTCCCTTTGTTATGAAACCTTCGTTGGCCGGTCTGTAGTTGCTTAAATGCAACTCCGGAATATTTATCGATGTTGCATTGTATATACCATATTCCTCAACGGTATATGTGCCATCATCATTTTTTTCCACCCAGCATATGGCACGATGGATAATTGGCACTCTCTTTTCATTTCCCATCGGATAATATATTATCACATCTCCGTAATCGCCATAGGTGCGATGCTTTGTTGCTGGATTGTCTCTCGCCCCCCTCGTTTCTACATCCTCTCTGCCATTAATTTTTTTCACAAGCACAAGATCGCCGGGATCTATTGTTCCTATACGCCCAAATGGAGCATCCTCGTGCATCATTGAGCCAGAGGTTACGACAACCATCGGAGAATGAGGAAACTGTCCTGTATATCCCCAGAGGGCAGCAAGTATTATGCCGACTATCGCTACGGAAATGAGAATATCTCTTATCAGCAGGAGGGCCTTTTCCTTATACTGCATTACATCTCTAATTTTCTCACCTTTATATTGCTTTCCTCCAGAATCTTTTGAGAAAGTTCATCCGGATAGTATTCCAGATATACAAGCTCCTTTAATTCAGCATTAACAATCATTTTTGCACATACGCTGCACGGAAAATGTGTTGAATATATTGTCCCTCCTTTTATCGATACGCCAAAAACAGCCGCCTGAATTATTGCATTCTGCTCTGCATGCAAGCCGCGACACAACTCATGTCGCTGCCCCTCTGGCACCCTCAGCTGCTCTCGCAGGCATCCAACCTCGCTACAGTGTTTAAAACCTTTCGGAGCCCCATTATAGCCAGTGGATAATATATGATTGTCCTTCACAATAACAGCCCCAACATGGCGGCGCAAACAGGTGGAGCGAGTTGCAACAATTTTTGCAATTTTCATGAAATATTCATCGAAACTCGGTCTTTCAGACATTGCTCACGTAATATGAAACCTTTTTATAATATTGGCGAAATCTTTATATATGAAAAATCTATTTTTATTAGCAGAAGGTTAGCAAAATGATAGCAAATAAAAGATGTCCGGAATGTGGCGGGCAGATGGTGCATCACGAGTTTAATGGTAGAGTGTACTATATCTGCAAAAATTGCAGAAAGGAGCTTGTTGTGCCGGCGATGGCTTTAATCTAAGGATATGCCATATATTTTCTCAGGATTGTCCTTATTTATAACCATAATATCCTCTTCACCTATCTCTCCCTGCTGCAAAAGTTTTCTGAGTTTCTTTGGTATGGTCCTTATATCCAACACCGCCCCAGGCCTTTTTAAGTCATCGAGAAAGTCAGTTTCCAGCATGAATCTTTTCCCTTTTTTAAACGCCTCTCTTATGTTCTCCTCTTTAGCTATTACAGAAGGAAATATGCCATAATTTTCCTCCGGTTTTATAAGAGGTGGGCTGTAATGCTTTATAACCTTCTCTTCTTTCAACCCCACCTTTCTTGCCATTTCCGCAATTTCCTTCATATTTTCAGGTGTTGCCTTTTCCATATGAAGAATTACAGGCACTCCAACTTCTTTTGCAAGTTCCATTCCATATTTCATTATTTCGTTGCTATCATTCCATGCTTCCTCATCCACTTTAAAATGTGGTCTGCCAATCTCCCCTATGGCTATTGCCATACCTTCCTTGCATAGCTCCGCCGCCTCCTCCATGCCTCGCCTCATTATCTGCATGGTTTCCCCCCTTCCTATGGTCTCACGGAGTTTGAGATAATCTACCGGATATGGGCCTATGGTAAGGAAAATTTTTATCTCGCTTTTCTCCTCTGCTTCTTTTGCCAGCTTAATTCCCTCTTCATAACACCCCATATAGCTTTTCTCTCTGGCAATTCTGCGAACATCTGTATAGGGGCAAAAATTCAGGTGTGTGCCTCCATATTTTTTAAATTCCTTAACTGCCTCCACATGCCTTCCCCTGTAACTCAAATGTATATGATTGTCGAAGATGACCAACTCACTCATCCAACCTGTAAATGAAATGCATTTTTAATTCTATCTCGTGCAATGTATTTAAATACCTTCTCAATTCAAATTCATGCAGGCAGTGCTACTGGCAGGAGGCTTCGGAACTCGCCTAGCCCCGCTTACATACACAAAAGCCAAGCCCATGCTTCCCCTGCTAAATAAACCAATGATAAGTTATATTATAGAGGCGTTGCCAAAAGGTACGGAAATAATTGTTGCCGCAAATTACAGAAATGAACAGCTGGAAGAATATTTCAACGAAAATGGAATAAATGGGAGGATAGTCAAGGAGGAAAAACCTCTCGGAACGGCTGGAGCGGTAAAAAATGTTGAAAAATACATAGATGGCACCTTCCTTGTTCTCAACAGCGATATCATCTCCTCGCTCAATATAAGAAAATTTATTCAATTCCATATGCAAAAGAAATCTTTTGCTACAATTTCCCTCTGGCCTGTTGAAAATGTTGAGGAATATGGCGTGGTGGATATAAAGCCGGATGGCAGAATAATGAAATTTGTTGAAAAGCCACCCCGCCACGAGGCGCCGAGTAATTTAATCAATGCGGGCGCATATTGCCTTGATGCTGAAGTTCTTGATTACATCCCGCCAAACAAATTTGTATCCATGGAAATGGAGATATTTCCGAGGATTATTGAAGATGGGAAACCATTTTATGGCTTTACTTTCGATGGCTACTGGATTGATGTTGGGAGACACAGCAGCTATATAGAAGCGACTCGCATACTTTTGAAAAATTTAGGCAGAAAATATATTATTGGGAAGAGTGATGTAAGAGGAATTCTCAAATACAGCAGCGTTGGCGATAACTGTGTAATTGATGAGGGAAGCATACTTGATTCATGCATAATTTACAATGAGTGCAAGATAGGAAAAAATGTTATTATGGAAAATTGCATCGTAGCCGAAAAATGCATAATAGGAGATGGAGCTAAACTGAAAGATGTTGTCATGGGGGAAGGAGAAGAAATAGAGGCAAATGCATGTATAGAAGGAGAAAAAATATGGAGTAAGCCACTGCCAGAAGGATATCCTGAAAAGCAGATTGGAAATCCTGTAAAAAGGTGATGGTTTAATGTGGTTTGTTGAAAAATATGATGGTATCGGCCTTATGGTAGAAGGGGAAAAAATTTTTGAGAAAGATGGGCTACAGAAGATAGAGATTTTTTCCACAAAGCTCGGCAAAATGCTCGTTATAGATGGCAAAATCCAGTTCAGCGAGGCAGATGAGAAATTCTATCACGAAATGCTCGTTCACATTCCAATGCTTCTCCATCCTAAGCCAAGAAAGGTGCTTATTGTTGGCGGCGGCGATGGAGGGGCAGCAAGGGAGATATTAAAACATGGGGTGGAATCAATAAAGCTGGTGGAAATAGATAAAAATGTTATAGAGGCATGCAAAAGATACATAGGAATAGATGAGGGAGCATTAAATGATGAGAGAGTCGAAATCATAATAGAGGATGGAATCGAATTTGTGAAAAATTGTAAGGAAAAATTTGATGTTGTAATAGTTGATGGAAGTGATCCGGATGCTGTAAGCAAGCCGCTCATTTCGAGAGATTTTTATTCAAGATGCTCTGAAGTGGGTGAGATATTCGTAACTCAGAGTCAGTCACCTTTTATGCAGCAGGAATATTTTGAGGCGATACTGAAAAATTCCTCGCCTTTTGCATGGCGTCGAATATACATTTCTTTCATGCCAACGTATCCGTCCGGAATGTGGAGTTTTATGGTTGCCTCACATCATAAAATTTCATTTAGAATTGAGGAAATAGAAAAGAGATACGAAGAAAGGGGCATTCAAACCATACATTACACACCTCGCCTCCATCTCGCCTCATTCATACTTCCAAAATGGGTGGAAGAAATTGTTAAAAAATATATAGAATAAGGGAAAGAGATTATCTCCTTCTCCTTCCAATCAGCAAAGCGATGGCTGCCATTGCCGCCACAACAAATGCGGCTTCAAAGCCCGGTGTTTTTCCTCCGCCTTCCTCGCCACCTTCGCTCGTTGCCTCATATTTGGCGCCTTCTGAAGTGAATTGTGGCTTTGTTTCATATTTTGCCTGATTCCATTTTGTTTCGCCTGCGTCTTTAAATGCCCTTGCATATATAATGAATTTATCAACATTCTTTTCTTCAGCCCATTCGTAGGTTGGATCCGTTACAGGATACTTTCCTTCTACTTCAAATTTCCATTTGTTCCAGTTGCCCTCTGTGGAATTGAAAACGAACTTTATTATTTCATTACCCATAAAACTGCCCGGCTTCAGCATAATTGGACCCTTTATCCATTCTGTAACATCATATGTGCCATCCTTGTAATAGATTACATAGCAGAGAGATACGTGGTCAACGCCACTCGTTGTTCCTTCAACCAAAACCCTTGCATGCCATCTCTGCCCATTATCAACTTTCTCAATATTATATTCCACTTTGGTAATCTTAACACTTATGCTTTTGTCCGTTGGTGTTTCTTTGCCCGGATCTATTTCTTGGCTTCCATCATCTCCCGTATCGCCCTCGCCGCCTTCGCCACCATCTCCTCCTTCAATGTTGCCCGCTATTGCATAATCAACGCTACCCGCCCCATCATTTGCTGTTGCTGTAAAGGCAAAATCCCCCCAAGAAGAGAATATGCCATATGGCATTTTTATACTGAGTGTATCTCCATTTATTGAATATTCAGCATACCCTCCAGATGATTCTCCAGTGTAAAAGGCTACACCTCCCTGATATGCAACTCCTGCCACATTCTCGCCGCCCCTATATGCAGCAAAAAGATAGCTATATGCCTCATTTATCTTTCCTGCCACCCTAACATGAAATACCAGATAATCTCCTTCAACAGTTGTCCATGCCTTCACTATATCCACATCTGGATTGGATACATTCTCTCGGATCATCAACGCTTATTTCAAAGTTTGTTGCTCCTGCTATAGGCAGAAATATGGCCACAAAAACCAACAAACTCAGCAATTTTGCTTTCATATCCCTCGACATTTTTTTATACTATAAAAATCTTTTCTTTATGCTCATCAATGCTGACCTTCACATTCACTCCCCTTTTTCCGGTGGAACAGCAAGCAGGATAGATCTGAAAAAGGTTGCTATGGCAGCGAAGAAAAAAGGGCTTCATGTTGTTGGAAGTGGCGATTGTTTGCATCCAGTGTGGCAGAATGAGTTAAAGAAATATTTGGTTGGAGATAAAATAGTTGTTGATGGGGTTCATTTCATTTTGAGTTGTGAGGTAGAGGATAAAAACAGGGTGCATCATCTCCTCCTGTTTCCAGATTTCTATTCAGCAAATGCCTTTAAGGAAAGAATGGAGAAATATTCTCCAGATATAGAAGATGAGGGGCGTCCAAAAATAATGCTTGAAGGAGGAGAAATCCTTGATGTTGCGAAGGAGGTAAATGCTCTCATTGGCGCCGCCCATGCCTTCACGCCATGGACCTCCTTATATGCATATTTTGATTCTCTGCTTGAATATTATGGCGGGAAACCCCATTTCATTGAATTAGGGCTAAGTGCTGACAGCGATTATGCAGACAGAATAAAAGAGTTGCATGACATCCCCTTTTTAAGTAATTCAGATGCACATTCATACTCTCCCCATCGCCTTGGAAGAGAATTTAACAGGCTGGAAGTGAATGAGATAAGCTGGGAGGAGATAAGGAAAGCTATTTTGAATGGTGGAATAAAGGCAAACATTGGATTTCCTCCAGAAAAGGGAAAGTATAACAGGACTGCATGCTCATGGTGTCATCGACAATATGAAAAGGATGAAGCAGCAAAGATTGGCTGGAGATGCTTTTGTGGAGGCGTGATAAAAAAAGGAGTTAGAGATAGAGTAAATGAACTCGCATCATATGAAAAGCCAATTCATCCACCCTTTCGCCCTCCATACATTCATTTAATTCCTCTGGCAGAAATAATTGCCGAAAGCTTGGGAAAGGATACAAGCAATGGAATCGTTGCAAAAAGATGGAGAGAACTTATGAAACTTGGTAGCGAGATAGAAGTGTTGCT
Organism: uncultured Thermoplasmatales archaeon; assembly: GCA_964612535.1. Lineage (GTDB taxonomy): Archaea > Thermoplasmatota > E2 > UBA202 > JdFR-43 > JdFR-43. The sequence continues at coordinate 10,246 of CAZTDS010000004.1, read as the reverse complement.
CGACATTGATATGGAGAAGATAAAAAAAATTACACCCTTAGCAATAGCAGAGGCAATAGAAGCTTTCAGGGAGGGCAAAATAAAAATCATTCCAGGCGGTGGAGGAAAATATGGAGAGATTGTGATAACATGAAATGCGGGATAGATGAGGCAGGAAGAGGGCCTGTTATAGGACCAATGGTTGTTGCTGCAGTATGGGTAGATGAAAAAGATGAATGGAAACTTCATGAGGCAAAGATAAAGGATTCAAAAAAACTCATAAGGCAACGGAGGGAAAAGCTTGCAGAATATATAAAGGAGCATTTTCCATATGAATACATTGTGGTTGATCCAGATGACATAGATAATCTCCGCCAGACAATGACAATGAATCAGCTCGAGGCATATATTTTTGCGAAACTTGCAAATAAAAAGAGAGCGGACATATACTATATAGATGCAGCAAGCACAAACGAAGAGGAGTTTGAAAAGATTATTCGCTCATTAATAGAGCATGATTGCAGCATAGTATGCGAACATGGAGCAGATGATAAATATGCGGTGGTTTCGGCAGCATCAATAATAGCAAAGGTTGAGAGAGATAAAAGAATAAAGAAAATTGCTGAAGAGCTTGAAAGAAAACTTGGTTTGCCCCTCGGCAGTGGTTATCCGAGTGATGAAAGAACAATAAATTTCATAAAAGAATGGTTACGCAAGTTCAATGAATTGCCTCCATATATCAGGAAAAGCTGGAAAACCGTAAAAAACATACAGAACGAATTGAAGCAGAGTAGCTTAGATAAATTTTCCAAATAGTTTTTCTGGGGTAGCAGATATCATTTCATTTGCCTTTTCCTCAGATACTCCGAATTTTTGCATGATATATTTTTTCTCCTCCATTATATCTGGCTTCACAATCATTGCGTTATCCGTGCCAAGCATTATATCAGCTTTATATTCCAGCAGAATATTTACTGGAGGAACTAATCCAAAAAAGGCATTTGCTCTCGGACACACTACAACGCCTATTCCTTTCCTCACCACCTCTTTTATATCCTCTTCGTTAGCCTTGCAGAGATGAATCAAAAACATTGGGGATAGTTCAAGAATTTTTCCAATATCCTCTCTTTTATCTTCGCTTGCATGCAGGGCGAGGATTTTTTTCCTGCTTGCCACATGCTCTGCAATTGCCTTTGCTTCTTCATAATCCCAGTCAGATATGCTGCTCAGCCCTATACCATGACTTATATCCAGTAATGTGTCGATCTCCTTCTCATTATATTCCATGCTGGCTGGGCGAGATAATATTATCGCCTTTATCCTCCTCCATCTCATCGCCTCCTTTAAAATTTCAACACCCTCCTTTCCCCCTTCTCTAAAATCTATGAAAACTTGCGTCCCGCATTTTTCCATTACTTCCATCGCTTTTTTCATTCCATTGATTATTTCTTCTCTGCTCGCCTTTTTTAGCATAACGTGCTTGTAGCCATGCGGCGGCGCAACGAGCTTCTCAACACTGTATTTTTTTTGAGGCAGTTTGATAAAAGCATCTCCTATATGGGTATGGCAATTAAAAATCATTTTGGTATCGTAATTTCAAATCTCACTCCTTTAGTAACGCCGTTTTCTACACCATTCCTTACATCCACCTTTCCATTCATGCTTTCCACTATTTTCTTAACAAGATATAGCCCCAGCCCGCCACCTTTGCTTTCCTTTCCTTTATATCCCATTTCAAATATTTTTTTCTTTTCTTCATCAGGAATTCCTTTTCCATTGTCTTTAACTATAATTTTCACTGCATCTTCATTCTCTTCAGTATATATATTTATCTTTGTTGCACCCGAATGAATAATGGAGTTCCATACAAGATTTGCTATTGCCTCTCTTAGCAACTCATCTGCCACAACCTTCTTCCCGCCTTTTCTATAATCTACCTCTATACTTTTTTTCTTAGCCTCTTTCGAATATTCATCAACAATATCCTCTATCAACTCATCTAACTCGATTCTTTTTCTCTCCATGCCCTTCTTAAGCATCTGTAGTTTTCTCACTTTCTCTATTATTTCCACCGCTGATCTGGCAGATCTCATTGCGAGCATTGCAAGTTCCCTGCTCTCACTATCAAGTTCTTTTTCAAGGAGTATTTCAAGATAACCCATAACGAGCTGGAGTTTATTGGCAACATCGTGACGGAGAAGCGTATTGTAAAATTCTGCTTCCTTTTGAGCCTTTTTTAACTGAGTTACATCATGTATTATGCCATCTATAAATTCCTTTCCATCCTCTCTAACAAGAACAGCATACTCATTTCCTGTGATTGTTTTCCCATCCTTCCTGACATATTCAACCTCATAGTTTTTAATGGAGCCTTTCTCAAACAGTTCCTTCATGAATTTTTTCCTCCCCTCTGGATTTTTATATAATTTGCTTAAATCCATTTTTTTAAGTTCCTCCTCGCTATATCCAAAGAATTTCTGAAGAGCAGCATTAGCTTCTATCAGCCTTCCATTCCTGTTGATTCTGTATATGCCTTCTGTTGCATTTTCAAAAATGCTTCTAAACTTTCTTTCTGAATCTTCGAGCTTTTTCTTAAATTCAACATTTTTAAATGATGCTGCAAAAACATTTGCAAAAATTTCAAGGAGGGATATATCCTCCTGAGAAAATCCATCAACTTCTGCCTTTTCCACATCTATAACACCAATTAACTCATCCCTGTAAAGAACTGGAACTGCCACCTCGCTCCTTATATGAGGGGCTGCCTCTATGTATCTTTCATCTTTCGTTACATCTGGCACATATATCGTTTTCTTTTCCCTTGCACAGGCAACAGTGATTCCTTTTTCACCATTCATTAATAGGGGAAAATTTGGTCTATAAATGCCAACTGTATGAACTACTTTAAGCTCATTTCCTTCTTTTATCAATAATGCAAAGTTATCGAATTTAAGGACTTTCTTGAGGGCAGAGGAAAAAATACTGTAAAGCTCCTCAAAAGAATTTGCAAGAGCCAAATCTGAAGAAAGATTATATAGCCCCAAGAGCCTCTTTTCCATTTGAATCGACAATATTTCGCTATTTATAATTCTTTCCTTTTCAAAATCCATTTGTAAATCACACATAAATCGCTTATAGCTATAATTGCTCGAAAGTGCATTCCTCTGGCTTCTTATCATTTCTCAACCTCTTGAAAGAGGGGCTTCGAAGTTCCATGTCTTTCGTGACTTCCAGATATTCCACCTCCGCAACAAATCGCGGCTTCACCCATATCATGTGGGGCGGCGCCCTGTCGGCGTTGGCGGCATATGGTTCCGTAATTTCAAAGTTTTTTAATAAATACTGCATAATTTCCTCTTCAAAACCCGTTCCAACTTTTCCAACGTAGTAGATTTTCTCGCCCCTATAAAGCCCCATTCCGAGTGCACTAATTTCTCTTTTCTCTGTTGTGTATCCAACTATTACAACATCAACGCTTTTCACATTCTTTATCTTAAGCCATTCCTTTCTTCGCTCTCCTGGAAAATATCTGCTCCCCTTTTCTTTCGCTATAACCCCTTCAAGATTTCTTTTTCTTATTTCCTCCCACAATATCTTGCCATTTTCCGTAAAGAAAATGATTTCAAGATGCTTATCTTCGCTAAATATTTCATTGAGTATTTCCTTTCTTTCTTCTATCGGCTTTTTTATCAGCGGTTTTTCATCTATCTCAAGTATATCAAAAATTATATATGTTGCCGGTATTAGCCTTGCCCTCATTTCTATAACCAAATCGCTTTCCACATGCTCTCTTTTCTGTAAAAGATAAAAATCAGGTTTTCCTTCCTTATTGTAGCATACAATTTCCCCATCAAGTATAACATTATCTAACTTGCTTAACTCTTTGCATATGAACGGGTATCTTCTGCTAATATTTTTCTCTCTTCTATTGTAAAGTTTCACCTCTTTACCAATTTCAGCTATGCACCTCGTGCCATCAAGTTTCGGCTCAAAAATATAAGCGTTGCTATCAAGTATGCCTTCATCGCCTTTCTGACAGAGCATGGGAGCATATTTCATTTTTCAATGCTTGCTTTCAATGCTTCCATTAAACTTACTTCCTCTCTTTCCTTAGCCTCTTCAACCACTATTTCCTCACCCTCCATTTTTCTTCTCACCATCTCTTTCAATTCCTCCATGAATGTATCTTTGTATTTGCTAAGCTCGAATTCCTTGCTGTAGTATTTTTCTATCAGCATTTTTCCAAGTTCCTTTTCTTTCTCGCTAATCTCCGGCACTTCATCAAGATTTTCGAGCTCATCCATGCTTCTTATCTCATCGTAATAATGCAGGATAGAAAGCAAAAGACCTTTTTTATATGGCAGAATTGCACATAAGTATTCCTTATTCTTTATGACAACTTTGCCTATTGCAGCCTTTTTCATCTCATCAAGCAATTCTTTGAAGAGGAAGAAAGCCTTATCTTTTTTCTTCTGCGGAATCATGTAATAGCTTTTATCATAATAGAGAGGTTCAATTTTATCCACATCAACAAATTCGTAAATTTCGAGATTATCTGTCCTTTTCGGTTTCAAATTCTTTATTTCCTCTGCATCGAGAATAAAATAATTTCCTTTTTCAAATTCAAGCCCCATAACAATGTCGTCCTTTTTAAGTTCCTCTCCATTTTCACATACCATCTTGTAATGAACCGGCACTTTATGCTGCTTGCACAGCATTTTAAAACTCACTTGTTTTGATTTGGTAGCGGAATATATCTTAACTGGTATGCTTACCAGCCCCCAGCTTATATTGCCCGTCCAGCTTGCCTTCATCAATTTTTATTTTGGCAGTTTATAAATACTTTATTTTTTATCGAATGCCGTACAGATACCTGCACAATTATAAATATGCGGCATTTTCCTTCCTTACTACAGTTCATCATGTCCTCCTGCCCATGGCAATTTACAGAGATAAGCTTAAATAATGACCTATTTTTTCCTTTTGATGGATTTTGCATCTATAGAACAGAAATGGCAGGAAAGGTGGTATAACAGTAGAATATATGAAGCAAGGAAGGAGAAAGGAAAGAAATTTTTCATTCACTTCGCCTATCCTGGCATCTCAGGCTATTTACATGTAGGTCATATGAGGGGTTTTACCTATGCCGATATCATCGCCAGATATATGAGAATGAATGGCTATGATGTTATTTTTCCTGCAGGCTTCCATGCAACTGGCTTGCCTGCTGTGAGTCTTGCAAAAAAGGTGGCAAGAGGAGATGAAGATACAATAGAATATCTCAGGAGAAATGGTTGTCCGGAAGATATAATAAAGAAACTTTCTGACCCCGTCGAAGTTGTTAAATTTTTCAGCAAAGTTTATGTTGAAGATTACTGGAAAAAATTTGGTTTTCTGATTGATTACACACGCCTCATGGATACCATATCTCCTGGCTATAAAAGATTCATACAGTGGCAGTTCCGCCGCCTCCACGAGCTAAATTTGCTTGTGCAGAAGCCCCATTTCGCCCCATTTTGCCCCAATTGCGGACCTGTGGCTGTAGATAGATCCGAAACGGATATCTCGGAGGGAGGAGATGCGGAAATTCTCGAATTTGTAATAATAAAGTTCAGGATGGGTGACAAAATTTTGCCCGCCGCCACGCTGCGCCCGGAAACAATTTTTGGCGTAACAAACATGTGGGTGAATGACGAGGTGGAATATGTTATTGCCAGGGTGGGCAAGGAGGAATGGATTTTGTCGGAGAAGGCAGCCAAAAAGCTTTCATATCAGATGGATGGAGTGGAGATTGTTGGGAAAATTCATGGAAAGGAGCTTGTTGGCAAAAAATGCATGGCTCCGATTGTAGGGCGGGAGATACCGATATTTGCAGCAAAGTTTGCATCTCCAGATATTGCTACTGGTATAGTGATGAGTGTTCCTGCTCATGCTCCATATGATTATGTTGCACTTCGCGACATAGGAATGCCTGTTGAGCCAATTGTTATCATAGAGATAGAGGGATATGAAATTCCAGCGAAGGAGATTGTCGAAAAAATGGGTATAAAAAATCAGGAGGATGTGGAAAAGCTTGAGGAGGCAACACAGATAATATATAAGGAGGAGTTTCACAAGGGCATAATGAATGAAAATTGCAATGGATATGCAGGAATGCCAGTAAATGATGCAAAGGAAAGAATAAAGGAGGAAATGATGTCTTCAGGGATAGCATCTATGATGAGGGAATTTTCAAAAAGAGTTGTGTGTAGATGTGGTGAGGAAGTTGTTATAAAAAGGATTCCCAATCAGTGGTTCATAAAATACAGCGATGAAGAGCTTACAGAGAAGAGCAAGGAATGGGTTAAGGAGATGAACATATATCCGAAGGAATATAAGGAAGAGTTGCCAAAAATTCTCGAATGGTATGGAGACAGAGCATGTATAAGGCAGGGTTCATGGCTTGGGACTCCCTTCCCTTTTGATGAATCATGGGTAATAGAGCCAATATCCGACTCAACCATTTATCCAGCATATTATATCATTTCAAAATATGTGAATGAGGGAAAAATAAGAGCGGAGGAAATGGATGATGAATTCTTTAATTATGTTTTTCTCGGTAAAGGGGAAGCGAAAAATGATATGTGGGAGGAAATAAGGAAAGAATTTGAATACTGGTATCCTGTGGATATAAATCTGGGTGGCAAAGAGCACAAAACAGTTCATTTTCCCGTTTTCATAATGAATCACGTCGCCATCTTCCCGCAAAAATACTGGCCGCGGGGCATATTTGCCCACTGGTGGGTGACACAGAAAGCTGGTATAAAGATTTCAAAATCGAAGGGTGGAGCAAAGCCCATACCTGATGCTGCCCAGCGATATGGAGTGGATTCTCTCCGCCTCTATTATGCTCACATAGGGAGTCCATTTGTTGATATAGAATGGGATGATGAAGCTGTGGAGCAGTATAAAAAAAGGATTATACGACTCTGGAATCTATTTGAGGAACTTGTTGCGCTGGAGGGAAAAGAAAATAAAATTGATGAATGGCTTGCTGCTGCATTCAATGATAAACTTCTCGCTGCAAAAGAAGCAATGAGGGAATTTGAATTGAGGAAGGCGGCAAATGCACTCTTTTTTGAGATACCGAATATTTTCAGCTGGTATATGAAAAGGGGAGGAGAAAATAAAAGCGTTGTTATGGAACTTGTGAAAAAATGGGTTAGAGCTATCACACCCTTCACACCCCATATAGCGGAGGAAATGTGGGAAAAAATAGGTGGTGATGGTTTTGTTTCCCTTCAGCAATATCCAGAGGTTGAAAGCATAGATAAATCTATTCTGAAAGCTGAGGAGATTTTAATTTCTCTTACAGAAGACATTGATGAGATAATAAAAGTGACTCAAATAAAACCGAATAAAATCTACATTTATACAGCCCCTCAGTGGAAATGGGATGTGGTGGAAATAGCAAAGAAATTGCAGCAGGAAAATAAGCTTGATATGAAGAATTTGATGAATGAAATCAAAAAGATGGGAGTGGATATGAAGGAGGCTGCTCAATTTGCAAATAAACTTATTCAGCAAATGAGGAAAGAAGAGTTTATCAGGATAAATGAAAAAGAATACTTCGAGACTGCAAAAGAATTTCTGGAAAGAGAATTTGGGGCAAATATTTTCATATATAGCGGCGATGAGAAATGCTATGACCCTGCAAATAAAAGGAGGCATGCTATGCCTTATAAGCCAGCAATCTACATAGAATGAATAACCAGGTTTTTATATTGGTAGCATTTTAGTAAGTAAGGGTGTTACCATGACTGTGGAAAGGGTGGGTGTTTCATTTGAGCCTGAGCTTTTAAAAAAATTTGATGAGTTTATTAGAGAGAAGGGATATACAAATCGCTCTGAAGCGATAAGGGATCTGGTAAGAGAAGCTCTCATAAAGAGGGAAATAGAGGGAAATGGAGATGTTATAGGAACACTTACCATAGTCTATAACCATGATGAAGGAGATGTCACAAATAAACTGCTTCATATCCAGCATCATCACAATGAGGAAATTTTATCCACAACCCACATTCATATCGATGAACATATGTGTTTAGAAGTTCTTATTGTAAAGGGGAGGGCCGACAGAGTCAGAAAACTTGCTGATAATATAAGAGCGCTTAAAGGTGTAAAACACGGCGGATTAATCATAACGAAGGTGCCCATATAACGGGAAATATACTTATACAAGCCACTATTTAAGCTGAGAATGAAGTGTGAATATTGCAACGGAGAAGCCATTGAAGTCATAAATGGAAAGGCATACTGTGAAAAGCATTTCTCAAAATATTTTCTCGGCAGGGTAAGGAGTGTAATAGATAAATTCAATATAAGAGGTAAAATAGCCGTTGCTCTTTCTGGTGGCAAGGATTCAGCAGCCTGCCTGCATGCGTTGCATTCTATAGGAATGAAGGTAAAGCCATTTTATATAAATCTTCGTATTCCTGATTATTCAGAGGCATGTGAAAAAAAGGCGGCGGAGCTTTGTGATATTCTCGGATATGAACTGGAAGTGATAGATATAGCTGAATATGGAATCTCGCTTGAGAGGGAGCGGAAGCCGTGTAGCACATGCGGTACGGTAAAAAGATATCTTATGAATAAATTTGCTTTTGATGAAAATTGCGATTGTGTTGCAACAGGTCATAATTTAAGTGATGCTGTAACCTTCGCTTTCAATAATCTGGCGAATGTAAATATTTTGAATTTCAGGGGCAATAAACCATATCTCAAAGGAAAGGAAGAATACAGAATGGTTGCAAAAGTTAAGCCTCTCTACTGGCTTAAAGACAAGGAATGCATGCTATATACCATCATTAATAATCTTCCATTTGCCGAAGAAGAGTGCCCATATTCCATAAATGCACCCACGCTCAAAATAAAAGATTGGCTTCATGCATTGGAGGGTGAGTGGCCAAATGTAATGATAAATTTTGCCAAAAGTTTCTGGAAATTGGAAGAAATGATGGAGAAGGAGGGCAATATAAATATATGCAAAAAATGTGGTTTCGCTTCATATGGCAGTATATGTAAATTCTGTAAAATAAGGGCAAAAATGGAAAAGCAGGAAAAATAAAATATTCGCAACCTTTCTTTTTCCAATGATTCTGATTCACTATGGCGAGATAGGTATAAAAGGCAAAAATAGGGCAGTTTTTGAAAATTGCTTAGTTAGGAACATCAGAAGGGCGTTAAAAGGGGAGGTAGTGAAAATAAGGAGAGAATATGGTAGAATACTTGTTGAGGAAAAAAAGGATGCGAATTTGAATTTTATTAGAGAGAGGCTTTCAAAAATTCCGGGTATAGAAAATTTTTCTTTTGTTACTATAGCATCTCCAGATATTGAGGATATAAAAGAAAAAGCATTTCATATTGCAAAAAAGGCGAGCTTTTCCACATTCCGCATAGCAGCGAGACGGGCCAGCAAAAATTTTCCTTACACCTCTATGAAAGTAAATGAAATAGTCGGTGAGGAAATAAGAAGAAAACTTGGGAAAAAAGTGAATCTTGAAAATCCAGATTTAACGATTTTCATTGAAATAGGAGATAAAGAGGTGTATGTTTATAAAGAGAAATTGAAGGGCATGGGGGGTCTTCCTGTTGGGAGTCAGGGAAAAGTGGTGGCATTGCTATCTGGCGGCATAGATTCCCCGGTGGCTTCATGGCTCATGATGAAAAGAGGCTGCTCTGTGATTTTTGTGCATTTTTATAATGAAAATCTTGTTGCATCTCCAAAAAAAATAGAGGAAATTATCGAAAAGCTGACAGAATATCAGATGGAGTCAAAAGCATATTTCATTCCATTTGGAGAGATGCAGTATGAAATCGTCGCCAAGATAGCAGCAAAATATCGAATGATTATTTATCGCCGTGTCATGGCAAGGGTGGCAGAAAAAATAGCTAGCAGGGAGGAAGCGAAAGCTATTGTTACAGGCGATAGCATAGGGCAGGTGGCATCTCAAACGATAGATAATATCCTTTGCATTTATGCAGCTTCGAACTTGCCCGTGCTGCCGCCTTTGATAGGCATGGATAAAAAAGAGATTGTTGATATGGCAAAAAAGATTGGAACTTATGAATATTCTATAAAAGCTTATGATGACTGCTGCTCCTTCATGGTTGCGAAGCATCCTGCAACAAAAGCAAATCTTCAGGATATAGAAAAAATGGAGGAGAGAATAGAGATGGATATTGAAAGGATAATGGAAAGGGCAGAAATAAAGGAATTTTCTTTGTA
>CAZTDS010000003.1:0-28286 GCA_964612535.1 uncultured Thermoplasmatales archaeon | reverse complement strand
TTTCCCCCTCGTCTTCAATCAATTTAAGTTGTTTTTTTCTTGGCATGGTTATACCTCCATATCTATTTTAAAGGCGGCGTATGGAATTTCTGCTAACATAAAATATACGAAATTTTCATTCATATTTTTTGATTTAAAGCGAACTCTTTCCATTTCATCCCTCATTATTTTTTCATGTATTAAATTATTAAAAAGCTTATGCCCTGCAGATGGGTATAAATACTTTTTTATTAGTTTATCACTATTCAATATATCATTTATACAATATCTATACAACATAAACTCAGTATATTTATAAGCTCAACCAATATATTTTTTCTTGTCGTTTTCGATGATGAAGAGCTTTCCTTTCCTCTTCGCCTTCTCTGCCTTTCTTCGCTGCACCTCATTGAATTCCTCAATGCTTATTATTGCCTCATGCTCTCCTTTAAAAATGAAATCTTCCCATTCTACTAGCCCGCAATAAACTGGATTGGACAGAATACGGGATATCGTTTTTCTATCCCACCTGCCACCTTTCTTTGTTCCTATGCCTCGCCTGTTAAGCTCATCAGCTATGTCTTTCATGCTCATGCCACCGATATACATCTCAAATATCTCTCTCGCAATCTTCAACTCCTCTTCCACACCCCTCAATGCCCCATCATCATATTCATAGCCATAAGGCGCCGGGCTGCCTAAAATGCCGGCTCCCTGCTTTGCCTTTTGGCGCATGCCGTCATATACACGTTCGCCAATCTGCTCGCTTTCCAGCTGGGCAATTCGCTGTATTATGTCCATCACAAATCGTCCCATTGCTGTTGAGGTATCCAAACTTTCTGTCATTGAAACAAACTCTTTATTTTTCTTTCGCAACTCCTCCATCATGAGCATGAAGTTTTTGCTGTTGCGGTGAATGCGATCCATTTTCATTACAAGCAGCACATCCCATTTATCGATGTCTTCCATCATTTTTTGATAAGCAGGGCGGCGAACATCTCTCCCGCTGTAACCATCATCAACATACTCGCCAGCTATCTCCCAGCCTCTCGCCTTGCAGTAGCTACGCAGTTTTTCAAGCTGGCTGTCGAGGCTAAAACCTTCTTTCGCCTGATCTTCTGTGCTGACGCGGGCATAAATCGCAACTTTTTTTACTTTATTCTCCATTTTATCGTGGCCATCGGACTACCGTTAGCCACAATATTTTGGCAGCATATAAGCTTTATCAAATTTTTCAGGCAAAAGCTTTGGAATTTTGCCGAAAACATTATTCAGTTTATGTAGTATCTAAACAGCATTTATTTTATCATCTTTATGCATAAACCAAAACAAAATAACTCATTTTTCATTTTGCATTGTGTTCGAAAAAGTGAAGGAGGCAATAAATCCGTATTCCAATCCAGCTGAGAAGTATGACAAGGCAGCAGATTTTTATCACTTAATAATGGGTGTGTGGGAAATAAAGGCAAATACAGAAGCAATAAAAATGGCTGATATAAAACCAGGCGAGATTTTTCTTGATTTGGCAGCGGGCACTGGCTGGGTGTTTAAAAGACTGCTTGAAAAGGCAGAGGGCATAGCAGTCGATTTTTCATGGAACATGTGCAAACATTGCAAAAATTATGGCAACGTTATTCAGGCAAATGCTCTGTCTTTACCATTCAAAGATGAAAGCTTTGATGTAGTCTTCTCCAGCTTTTTGCTCGATCTTTTGCCTTTAAACAAAATCCAGATTGCCATAGCGGAAATGAAAAGAGTTGTCAAAAAAGATGGCAGAATTGTTGCCGTTGCATTAAGCAAAGAAGGCAGAGGTATAGCCAAGGCAGCCCGCATCTTTTACGAAATTTTTTATGATTACTGGCCAACAATAGGCGGCTACAGGGCAAGCAGCCGCCCTATCTATCTGCAGCACGAAATAAAAAAAGCTGGCCTGAAAATTGTTGAAAACAAACTGACAAAAATTCCGCTTTTTCAATTTCCAGTGGAGATATGCATCGCACAAAAGCCATAATTTTGGCTGGAACCCCTTTAGTTTTTGTGCAAAATTTGCCATTTTATTAAATGTGGTGTGATAGCAAATAGCAATAAAAATAAATTAAGGCATACTGTTATTCCCCTATGCAGAAAAGCAAACGACTGCATGACTACATGTTCATAGTCACAGAGAAAATTCTTTCATCCTCTATTCTCCGCCATGCCTATATCAAATTTTTCGAAAGAGCAACGCTTGAAGAATTTGAAATGGTTAAAATCGGGGAAGAAGATAAAGTGCTGCATGTTGGTTGCGGCCCTTTGCCGAATACACTCGTCACCCTTGCAAAACATATAAAGGCAGCATATGTTGGCATAGATAAAGATGGAGAGGCGGTTGAGATTGCCAGAAAAATTGTTTCAGAATATGGGCTAAAAAATGTTGAGATTGAGGAGGGAGATGCGGCATATTACCCCCTCAAAGATTTCGATGTGATAATAATATCATTCGGCGTAGAACCCAAAGAAATAATTTTTAAAAGATTGATGGAGGAAACGAAAAAGGGTGTAAGGGTTGTTTTCCGCAAAACATGGGATTTTATGGATGCAATATATGGCAGGAAAATAGAGGTGCCGAATGGCTTTAAAATCGTCGCCCATCACAACAGGCGGGATCTGATAAAATCTTATCTCCTCAAAAAAGTTTAACCGAAAACAATATTTAGTATATATAGTATTTATACTAAATAAATTAAGAATACTGTTTAACAAAACTCATTAAAGAAAGTTGCTTCTGAACAGGTTCTCGCTTTCCATCAAAAAGCCCTGATTGTAAAGCTTTCTCTATGAGAGAATCTATTTCCTTTTCTAATTCTTCAGTATCTATCCCTTTATCGATATTTCTTAAGATAGCTTGTGTTATGTTGGCTATTTTGCTCTTGATTTCGGCACTAAACAAAGGTATTCTAATTGATGCCATTATTCTTTGTGTAAAAGCAACTCTTCCGCCTCTTCTGCCACCATGAGCCATATAATATCTTCTAAAGAAATCGCTATTAAGATATCCAAGCAAAAACAGAGGGTCTTCTTTTATTGGAATTATAATAAGGGTGTCACCAGCAGGATAGACAGGATCAGATGATATGCTAAAACGATTTTTAGGTGATCTATCCAGAGAAGGAACAAATATCTTAGGAGTGTGTAAATACCTCTCTACCAATTTTTTGTTTCTCAAAGCCTGCCACTCATACCATTTTTTCTCATTTGGCAGATACCTATTTTCCATCTCTTCTTTATATTTTCTAAGATGTGAGTATATAGTTGGATATTTTTTCTTAAACTCTTGCTCCTCGAATCCATCCTCGACGAGAATATATAGTGCCTTTCCTCTAACAACATACCTTAAACAATTTTTTGCTTTCACAAATCCTTTAATTATGCTTTTCTCTTTAGAAGATAGATTATCATAAAATTTTTTATCTACCTTAAAAGCTTTATCAAAACCAGATACTAAACCCACACCGACATGGGCGACATTTCCTAATACAGTGTAAGGAAAAGAATACTCTGTAGAAAGATACGTTGACCAAGTTTGTTTTGCACTCGAAAAATGTGGCTTTGTTCCATACTCAAACAATTTGTTTGAAGTTTGCTTCTGTAAAGCATCTTGAGCATATTTTAGGATTTGCCAAGGTTTTGCATTTCTATCTTTAATATTTAGTATTCGTATTTTTCTCGATGGATCATGAGCAGATAATGATCTCTTTTTAACAAATCTGAATATTATGGTTTCTGGATGCTCATCTTTGAATAAATGTGTTTCATCTAAATCAATTATCACATCTATATATCCGTTCTCAAGGAGACGCTCTCTCACAATCTTTCCATATGTATTATAAAGAAAAGTGTACGGTACAATATATATCATTTCTCCTCCATCCTTTAATAACTCAATAGATTTCAATATGAAGGCGTAATAGATATCTGTTTCTTTATATCCCGTTATGTTTTCTACCTCCTTCTGAAGATGCAGCGGGAGAGAATTGAAATGAGCATATGGTGGATTTCCTATAATCACATCAAACTTTGTATTAAATTTTATTTGGAGAAAATCTCCTCTTATGATTCTTCCTGGATGTTTTTTGTTAGCTATAACACATAACTTTTCATCTAATTCTACTCCAATAAAGTTTTGATACCCCCGCTCATACAAGGCATCCATAAATACGCCTTTTCCGCATCCTGTATCCAATATGAGGGCATTCTTTTTATCATTAGTAATCAGCGCTACCATCAGTCGCGCTATTTCAATTGGTGTCTCAACAAAGGAAATTCTATAATCTGACATTTTTAATTTTCCTCAAAATCTTTTCAATATATGAAAGAGTCAAAATCTCTGTTTTAGCAGTTTGAACGGCTTTTTCTAAAGCCTCCTTAGCCCCATCTATTAAAGCTATAACAAAGCTGTAATAATCTATTGGTTTTTCCCTAATGTCTGGCTTATATCGGACCTGATACATTGTATTTCGTGGATTTATATACACTGGATCTTTGACCTCCTCTAATACGAAAAAATTCCATGCTTCATAGGTTTTGTCTATCACAAAAATGGCGTAGCTAACTATTTCTTTTCCTGCTATCCTATTTCGTATTAGCCTTTTATCTATTTCAATCTTATCTCTTAATCTTTGTGTAGTTATACCCAGGTACAATCTAAGAAGGTTATTATATGTGGTTACATCATTTCTAGTAGAGGATGGCTTGCCCGATTTTGTGAATATAGTACCATATTTGTTATTCAAAAAGATCTTAAAAGGGATATCATCAATATTTCCGCGTACCAATATATCATATGGTGTTCGACCACCTTCGACCCTATATAATTCATCGGCAGGTGGTAAAAATTGCATTGTTATAGAAATATTACCTCTTCTTCTTTTT
Source organism: uncultured Thermoplasmatales archaeon (assembly GCA_964612535.1). Lineage (GTDB taxonomy): Archaea > Thermoplasmatota > E2 > UBA202 > JdFR-43 > JdFR-43. Next base: position 23,396 of record CAZTDS010000003.1, on the reverse strand, counting down.
ATCTCTGGAGATAATTTTTCGAATACTTTTTCATCTAACGTTCGATCACTCACTTTCTCCATATATAGCTTTTTAGCTACTTTTTTAAGTTCTTGTCGAAGAATATCTGAAATGAGTTGTAATTTATTAACGCCGTTTTCCATAATTCTAAATTAGAATGAAAATTTGCTTTTTATAATTTCCATTTAATTTTTTAAAGCTGAAAAACTATTTCTCCCTCGCCACATATATGTTGTGTTTATTCCTTATTATTTCCACATTAACAACATCCCCTATACCTTTATTTGTATCTGTAACCTGTATTACACGTCCTCTTGCAAATCCAAGCATTTCGTTTTTCATTCTTCCGTACATTTCAAGTTTTAGCCTGAATTTTTCTCCTACCTTAAATTTTTTAGGTAGTGCCTTGCACTTCACTATCCCAAAATCCTTCGGATATAAACGCAAGCCCTCGCCCATTTCATCTAATTTCCGGTAAAATGTTTTAAAATCCATGATTTTCACGCCCTTCGGCTTCCTTCCGAATTTATATCTCACGTATTTCTGCACGCCAAATGGCTTCCATTTTTTGCCAGCACCTATTTTGCTCCCGAAATCGATTATTTTTCTGATATCCTCATCGTTATATCCCGGCACCCACACTGGAGCAAGGAGCAGATCAATCTGGCTTGATGCGATTTCCTTTGCCATTTCCAGAATATGCTCAAGATTATAAGCTGCTGTACCTGCAAGAATTTTCGCTTTCTTTTCATCCATTGCATTGAGCGATAAATTTATTCTGTCAAGATGCTGTTCAAGTTTTTTAATCAATTTTTTATTTAGCAACATTCCATTTGTCTGAATGGAAACGATATCCGCAATATCATGCAACTTTTTTATCAGCTCGTCAATATATGGATAAAGAAAGGGCTCTCCTTGCCCATCTATATGGGCCTCGATGCTTAAATTTCTGCAATATTTTCTTTTAAAATCTGCTATTTTTTCAAACTCCTCCACCAGATAATCTACATCCACCATATAATCTGTTACTCTCGTTTTACTTTTTCCTTCATCAACTGAGCAGAAAATGCAGTTTAGATTGCAACCTGAGCAGGGGCGAACTTGCAGCAAATTTGTGCCCCTGTCTATTATGCCAAAGGCAGTATGTCCTATTAAAGGCACTCCACTCTCTTTCGTAATATAGTACATCCTCCTCCCCGTGACATGATTGTAAATATTTTTGTGCGGACAAAAGGAGATTATTTCTTCATCCCTATATATTCTTGCGTATCTCTCATATATTTTTCTGGGTATTCTCACTTCTATAACATCTCTTACAACAAATACCATCTCGCCTTTGCTTTCATTGAAATATTTTTTATATTTCATATTCAGCTATAAATGCGCAGCGACATTTCATTCTTTCCCGAAACCAATCCATGCTTCAACGAATTTATCAACTGCCTTATCAAGAAATGTGCTCCTATAGGTAATGAGTAAATCCGCAATTTTTTCAGGATATTTCACCACATAAGCCTTTTCCTTACCAAGCGAAATTTCCTCAACTATATCTGCCTCAATTAACTTCTTGAGATGAAAGGATATTGTGGAAGGAGCCTTATTCAGATGCTCACATATTTCCTTATGTATTGCTCTCGGTTTCTCCAGCAAAAAAATTATTATGCGGCGGGGCGTCTCCTGGCGGAGAAGGGGCATGAGGCGCCGATCCACCGCAGCGGTTTTTTCCGCCACAAAATATCTTTTGTATTTTCTATCAGTTTTTGCTATGATTATGCCTTTCTTTTCCATATAATGGAGGTGATAATCTATTGTGCTCAGCGACATATTAAGCTCTCTGGCAATTTCTCTTTTGTGCAATCCAGGGGATTCGGAAATCAAATCATAAATTTTTTTTCTTGTTTCCAGAGCAAGATAATCTTCCTTCATTTTCGTGCTGCCGCCAGATATAGCATGAGAATAATTATTAAATCAATGAATATCAGAGGATTTGCAAGGTTCCATACAATAGCGATTATGCTTTTCAGGAAGAAAAGGAGGAGAGCAAGAGAGATAAAAAGCAACTTTATCTCTCTGAGTCTTCTGAAGGAAACGGCTGATATGAAGAAGAGTAAAAATGAAATCCCTGCTATTACTACCAGTGAGAACAATAGCAGTTCGTTTATTTTAACACCTCCTTTTTCCTTATCTTAACAGGCTATAAAAATTTTAGGATAGGAGCAGCGATTACTATTGCAGTTTTTCAAACCTCAATATTCTTTTCTCACTCACTATCGCATCCATCCTAACATCATGCTCTTCATTAGGTATTTCCTTCAATATTTGGAAATCGTATGCGAGTGCTACTTTCTTTGCCTTCAATTTCCTGAGCAATCTATCAAAATATCCGCCGCCATATCCTATTCTGTTGCCTTTCTCGTCGAACGCAATGCCCGGCACAATTATGAGCTGGATGTCGCCATATCTTCCTATTCTCAAAAATTCTTTTCTTGGTTCGAGTATGCCATATGCTCCACTGCTGAGTTCCTTCCAGTCTTTAAGATGGGAAAGAATTATCTCTTTTCTTTCTCTGTCAATTACAGGAACAAATACTCTTTTCTTATTCACATATTCCTTTATCAGACCGTGTGTATATACTTCATTGTTAAACGATATATAACAGGCAATGTTTGTGGCTTCTTTAAACTCTGGCAGTTTCTTTAAATTCGCAATAATCTCATTGCTCCTCTTTAACACTTCGTATGTTTGCAGCTCGTCTCTCCTGCTCTTTATTTTCCTCCGTATTTCTTCCTTATTCAAGTCCGAGTATATCATTTATTACAGCAAGTAGTCCTTTTATATCCTGCACTTGCAAATCACCCATGTGTGCTATTCTGAATGTTTGTTCCTTCAATTTTCCATATCCATTGGATATTCGCATATAATATTCTTTCATTAGTTTTTCATTCAGTTCCTTCACAGATATGCCTCTTGTATTTTTCACGCATGTAAGTGTTTTTGATTCATATCCTTTTTCCGGGAATATATCAAAATACTTTCTTGCCCATTCCTGCACAATTTTTGCCATTCTCTCATGTCTTGCAAATCTGTTTTCAAGCCCTTCCTCATTCAAAATATAATCGAGCTGTGCATTGAGAGCAAACATATGAGGAATTGGAGGTGTAACGCGTGTCTGATTCTTCTCATGATATTTATGCATAAGGGGGAGATTGAAATAATAGCTGCGGGGTGGCACTTCTTTTGCCCTCTCAAGCAACCTCTCGCTTACAGATGCGACGGTGATGCCGGAAGGAAGAGCAAAACACTTCTGCACTCCTGCCAGACACATATCTATGCCTAGTTTATCCACCTCTATTTTAACTCCTGCCATGGCAGAAACAGCATCAACAAACAATAAAACATCATCATACTTCTTAACAACATCTGCTATTTCCTTCAAAGGATTCATCAAACCGGTTGATGTTTCATTAAAGACGAGTGTTACTGCATCATATTCGCCTGTAGCAAGCTTCTCATCCACCATCTCTGGCCTAATTGCTTTGTCCCATTCCACTTCCAGAGCATCGCATGGCACCCCATTCATCTTTGTTATCTCATGCCATCTCTTCGAAAATGCTCCATTTATGAGGTTCAAACATTTCTTTTTCACGCCGTTGGTAACGGCGGCCTCCATTGCGCCTGTGGCGGAGGAGGGGAATAAAAATACAGGGTTTTCGGTGTAAAGGAGTTTCTTTAACTTTTCCTGTATCTCAGCATAAAGTTCTGAAAATTCTTTAGAGCGATGATGTATCTGTGGGGTTGATAAAACCTGCAAAATCTCCTCTCTCACCTCAGTTGGACCCGGGGTAAATAATTTGTGATGCCTCATGGAGGGATATCGAGAAAATATACTTAAATGTTGCTGAAAATGTATCCGCCGAGTTATGAAAAGAAATTAAAATGCCATTTTGATTATTTGATATGAGGCTGCTGATCGCCATCATAATCGTTGCAATACTTGTTATACCATCTTACGGGATAAAAAATGATGTTGTATTTAGTAAGGTTGAAAATGATTTTATAGGTCATTTTGAGAAAACTGCTTATATCAAAGCAGGAAATGATTTTTATATTCATTTTTCTCCAGATGCCGGAATAGATTTTCAGCAGCAGCATTTTAATTTAAGCCGAAAGGAAAAGATTGCTTTAGCCAAAGCTCCCGAATGGATAAGATGGAGGCTGGCAAAACAATTTGAAAATCTTAGCGATGAATATGCTGAGCTGCTGATAAACACAAGCAGCAAATATGCAGATGAAATTGCCTTCTGCATGGCAACATGCCCGATAAATGGAATGCCCTCTCCTGAATTACTGTATGACAATGCTTATTTCATTTACAAAAATGATGAATATTTGGATTACGTCGATGTCATCGATTTTGAAAATGGCTCATCCACCATAAGATACAAAACGCTTGATAATGGAGAGGAATTGAGTATCGTATGTCCAATGAATATATATTACTGGTATGTTGTTTCTCCCCGTATAACATTCGAGGATGCAGAATATGTTTATGACAAATTCTGGCGGGAGTATTTATTCTATCATAACGACATTGGCTATCCCCTCCTTCTGGAAAAGTTGCATGGCATCAAATATTTATGGGATAACAAAACGTATTATCCGCCAGACCACAGAACGTGGAAATGGAGTACGGAAAACCATCCTACAGCCATAGAAGCGATAAACTACTGGGTTGGAAAAACTGTAAATCAGCTTGCTACCGGCGATCGCCCCGGGCAGCCAAACATAATAGCCCATGAACACAATGGGTTTTGTGGCGAGTTGCAGCAGATTAGCGTGGCTGCCCAAAGAGCAGCTTTGATTCCAAGCGTTGGAATAAATGATATGGGCGAAGACCATGTATGGCGTGAATTCTGGGAGCGAGGCTGGCATCAGTGCGACAACTGGTGGGCTGATGGCGGAGGATGCGTAGCAAATTACAGCGAATATCGCTATAGATGGGGAAAAATAATATCCGCCCTTTTCGCATGGAATGGAGACAGCAGCATATATGATGTTACGCCAAAATATATAAAGGCAAGAGATAGAGCGAAGATTGTTGTTGAAGTAAAAGATGCTTTTGGAAATCCAGTTGATGGGGCTCGCGTTATGATATTTGGCTCCTGGAAGGCAAATGATTTTAAGGATAAACTCTGGGCAAAATACGTGGATAAATTATGGCAAAAATTGCCTGAGCAACTCCGCCAGAAATGGCAGGAGAGATATGATGAAATGAAGAAATTTTATCATGAACGCATTCCCGGCTTAATTCCATGGATTCTGCCGAGTATATGGAATTATACAAATGTAGATGGAATGTGCAGTTTCAATCTTGGTTTTGGTCATAGTTATCTTATAGTTGTTGATAAAGATGAATTCTTTTATTTTGGCCCATATAGCGTGGGTAAAAGCAATGCCATCCGCTACAAGCCAATAATTTTAACAAATAAAACAAAGGAAATGAGAATAAGATTTATTCTGCCAGATTTGCGAAAGAAGCTGAATGAAAATGTTTTATCCTCGCCAAATAATGGAAAATATCGATTTATTATTAATTTCAGATGCCATGGTTATCAAAAGCAACGCAATCCATGGGACTGGAAATATGTAATGCATCCCACAGATGCAAAAATAAACTTTTTTATTGTTGATAAGGAAAACTTTGAGAAATATAAGAGGGGAGGGAAATTTGATTGCTATGAATATAGATATGCATCGAATGGCAGCATAGAATTTTATGCAGATGATGAAATTTATATTGTTTTCAACAACACTGCAAAAAGAACAGATGTAAAACTTACCGTGGCTTTAGATGCATATGGAGAAGGAGATTTCATTCATCTCATTTATCCATGCAATGACTATGGAAAAGCAATGGTAAATGCAGGCAAGGTGGAAATAAAGGGATATGCTACAAGGCCAGCAGAAGTTGAGATAGGCGATAGCAAATGGGATGTGAACGGCTATTTCGAAGTAAAATGGAATGCTTCACCTGGCAACCATACAATAGTTGCAAGATGTGGCGAATTCACCAAAGGATATGAGGTAGAGGTGGTTGATTTTTCCCCGCCTTCAATAACCATAGAGAAGCCAAGGAAGGGAGAAATATTTGATGGAAATGTAAATATAGAAGGTAGCGTAGAAGATAATTCGGGAATAAAAAGCATTGTTGCATATATAAATGAAAATGAAATTGAACTGCAGCAAAATTTCAACATTTCCATGCAGTTTTCTCCGGGAGACTACGAACTGAAAATTGTAGCCGAAGATATTGCTGGATTGAAAAGCATTGAGAAAATAAATTTTGTTGTTGCAGGCAATAAAAGCAAGCCACTCATTGAGGAAATATATTATGAGCCGGATGCACCAACAAATGAAAGCAACGTCGTTATCTATGCCTTTATTTCTCCAACTTTTTACAGGATAAAAGAGGTTTATGTTATACTGAGCGGAGAAGAAATGAAAATGTACAGATATGCTGATTCTCCTCCGCAATCTCGTCATGAAGAAGATGCTCTTCGCAACGAAAGCAATGAGCCCCGCTACGGCATTGAACTCGGACAGCTTGATAACGGCGTATATAAATTCAGAATAAAGGCAATAGATACGGCAGGAAATGAAGCAATAAGCGAGGAATATGAGATAGTTGTTGGCAAATAAATGTAAGCCGTTATTGAAACTAAATCGCAATTTTATTATATGGGGATGGGATTTTTCAATGTAAATGAAAACCTTGGTTCTATGTATAGATAGAGATAATGACTTTGGTGAAAAAGCTGGTTGCAAATCTCCAATTGTGGGTAGGGATGATAACCTAAAAGCTGCTCAAATGCTCGCTTTAACTGATCCAGAAGATTCGGATGCAAATTGTCTTTTTGCTGCCATCAAAACATATGATGAGCTTGATAATGATGCAGAAATAGTGACGATATGTGGGGATAAAAATGTTGGATTGAAATCGGATATGGAAATAGCCAGACAACTCGATGAAATTCTGGAAAAAATAAAGCCTGATCGCCTTATCTTGGTTACAGATGGAGCTGAAGATGAATACATAATTCCAATAATAGAATCGAGGATGAAAATCGATGTTGTTAAAAGAGTGATTGTTAAGCAAAGTCAGACATTGGAAGGCACATATTATCTAATAAAAAGACTCATGGATGATGAAAAACTCCAGCGTCGCTTCATGCTTCCAGTAGCAATCATACTTTTAATATGGGGCATCGCCGCCATCTTTGGAGCAATTTCCATCGGGACTTCAGTAATTCTCATTGTTCTTGGATTATATCTTCTGGTGAGGGTTTTCCATCTCGAAAGCGTTATAACGAGGATTGGAAGAGAAATAATAACTGGCCTGAGAATGGGAAGAATGACCCTTTTCTCTTCAGTCCTTGCAATATTCATAATAATTATCGCATTTGTTTCGGCGGCACAGGTTTTAACAGGTAAGGAAATAGAATCTTTAGAATATGGGATACGTTTTGTAAATGAAACTCTGTGGTGGATAGTTGCAGCTGTTCTTCTGATCGCTTTGGGTCGCTTCATTGATGCCTATTTCAAGGAAAAGAAAGTGTTGTGGAATTATTCTATTCTTCCTTTTACACTCGTTGCATTTGCCCTCATTTTATCCGCATCTCTTGCCATCCTCATAGAAGTGATACATAAGCGCTCTCTCCACACCATATTTACAGAATTCATTTTTTCCGTACCCTTCCTTGCAAAAATAATAGGAGGGTTACTAATAGCTTTTATAGGCAGTGTTCTATACCACATTATCGAGGACATGTATAAGGAGGAAAAGAAATGATAGAATATATTGTGGCAATTTTTGCGATATGGATTATTTTGCTATATATCGTAAATAAAAAAGGTAAAAAATATGGGCTTGAAATTGCAGGTCCTCTTCTAATGTGGAAAACAGAAAAAGGAAAGAAATTCATAGACAGAATAGCCAGACGAAATATATGGCGGTGGTATGGTAACGTCGCTATTGTAATAAGCATCATTGCCATGATATTAACAACAGCCCTCATAATATGGAATCTCAGCATTTCCTTCCGCATACCTCCGCAGGCGGCGCCATCGCCCCGCCTCATACTTGGCATTCCAGGGATTAATCCAATCATCCCTATAGGATATGGTGTTATTGCTCTCGCTGCAGCAATTATTGTGCACGAATTTTCCCATGGCATTCTGGCCAGATATGGGAGGGTGAGGGTTAAATCTCTTGGTTTGCTTTTCCTGATTGTGCCCATTGGAGCGTTTGTTGAACCAGATGAAGAAGAGCTTAAAAGAGTTAGTAGGGTGAAAAGGAGCAGGGTTTTTGCTGCCGGACCTGCCTCAAATATAATTCTCGCTTTGATTTGTCTTATACTCCTTGCCTTTATATTTTCTCCACTCATAACACCAAAAGTGGATGGAGCAATTGTTGGCTATGATGCTTACGGCATAGATAGATGGAGTGTAATAGTTGATGTGGAAGACATGGAAGTAAAAAATGTGGAGGATTTTGTAGATTTTATAAATGGCATTGAAGCAGGAAAATTTTACAACATAACTTTGTGGAAAGATGGCTCATTAATTGATAAGAAAATTCTTAATGGAGTATATGTACTGGATGTTGTTAAGGGCTCGCCTGCAGAAGAAAAGATTCGTAAGGGAGATATAATATATGAAATAGATGGAAAAACTGTGAAAAGCGGCGAAGATTTTCTCAAAATCATGAATGAAACGGTGGCGGGGCAGGAAATTACCATAGCATATTATCGCAACACATCATTTTACAACGCTTCCATCATCCTTGCTGATCGATACGATTTCACAGGCACAGATAAAGGAAAGGGATTTTTGGGCATAGAGGCAGCGGGGCTTCAGGATATGCTGCTCAACACTCAATATTTCCAAAAACTCTATAATCCCTTTAAAGGAAATTTTCTCGGCTATCTCGCCCTTCCATTCAGCGGCTTATCCTCAATGCCTGCAGAATTACAGCATATTTATACTCCCTCTCCTGCCTTCTGGATGATGTACTCACTAATTTACTGGATTTTCTGGCTTAACTTTGCAGTCGGGACTTTTAATGCCCTTCCCAGCCTCCCTCTTGATGGGGGATATATATTCAGAGATGGAATTAGCTACATTATTTCAAAATTAGGGGTGAAGAAAAAGGAAAGGATGGAAAAGATATCTTCATATATAACAAATGCCGTTTCCGTTGCAATATTTCTCTGCATTTTTTCGATAATTCTTGTGCCCCGCCTCCGCCTCCTTATCTCTTTCTGATGAACAGGAAGCCCACGCATACTAAAGCAAATAACACGAGGGGCGGCACAAGCCATATCGTTTCATCGCTTTTCTCTTCTTCCACTTCATATTTTACTATTTCTTTTGTCTCTGGGGAGTAGTAATAGTCAGATTTGCCATCGCCATTTACATCAAAAAGTATTTCCATCTTGCCATCGCCATTTACATCCTCTTTTTTGATGTCTCTGCTTTGATTGCTGTCCCTATCCCAGTAAATATATTTGTTATCTTTCTCTATCCAGAGCAAATAACCATATTCTTTTCCGACACTCACATTTATTGTCTGGCTCGCATTCTGTGGATTTGCTCCGAGAGAAATTTCAATTACATCCGGCACATCATCCAGATCATAATCGAAGGGTATCTCAAAATAATGTTTCTCTGAAACATTATAATTGGCATTTGCTGATGCATCAACCACCTTTATGTAATATGTGTATTTACCTGGCTTGTTATATTTGCTCACAAAATAGTATATGTTGTTCCCTCCTTCTTTCATTTCGTGTTTTTCTTCCTCTCCCTCATATATTACAATGATGAAGGCTTCTTTTATACCACTTTCATCGTCTATATACGCAGATATATTAACCTCTCCACCAATAACCTGTTTTTCGCTCGCAGGATCTATCGAAATTGCTTTTATAACTGGAGGGGAGGTCTCGATGTCCTCATATACAACTCTGAAGTTATATTCGGAGCTTTCGTTAATATTTTGAGGCTGAGCAGTATCCCATGCTTTTATCGTGAAAGTATAATATCCTATTTCATTGAATGAAACATTAATGTAATATACATCGCTCTCTCCAAGCCTTGCCATACAATATGAAAATTCTCCACCTGATTCATTGTATATCGCTACAATGGCTTTATCAATAGTGGTATTGCTGTCATATATGCTTGCTGAAATATTGATACTCTCTCCCATCGCCTGGATATTTGGCTTTACCCTTATACTCTCTATGGATGGCGGGGAGAAATCCATTCCTCCTCCAACTTTTATATCTTTTATCACGATATTATTGGCAATATTTTTTTCGTCTTCGCAACTTACCTCAACTTTTATATGATACAGCCCTTCTTCCGTCACCTTCCAGAGATAAATGACTTTATCCCAGCCCCTTCTTTCAATGAATTTCTCAATGCTTCCATTTGTTATAAGTATGTATCTGTCCTCTCCTGCTCTCTTTTTGTATATCCTTACTTTGGCTGTTGCATTTTCATATCCATTATTATGGACTATGATGGAAATATTAACTGTATCATTAACTTCTGGGTTGCTTGGGAGAAAAGCCACATCTTCCATATCTATCTTCAAATCCGGTTTCGCCTCAATTTCAATGGATGATGCATACCAGTTATCCTTCATGTTCCATTCAGGTATGTCTCCATTTTCATTTACTCTGGCTATAATCTTCCACTTGCCCTTATATTCCTCCTCTCCATAAGAAGATATCCATGAAAACAGCACGCTTTTTTCCTCACCAACTTTCAATCCAGCAACTGATTTCCTCATCTTATAATATTCTCCATTCTCCTGATATATCACAATGCTAACATTGATTGGTGTGTCCTCCGCCACATCTTTTGGACCATGATTTGTTATATATACAACGAATTCCACCGCCTCGCCTTCTTTCACCTTTGCGGGATGCTCTATTTTAAAGACATCGAGATTTGCCGCCGCATCCACATTTATAAGGAGACTTTTCTCGATTCTATAATCGGAACTATCTGCTATTATTATGTCGAGTCTCCACTTTCCTATTTCCTCACCACTCGTAAAGGTATAGAAATTTTCTATTCTCCACTTCGTCCTGTCTGTTGCATTATATGGCAGGAAAGAGTAGCCGAGGTCATCTATATATACAGTGCTCTCCGCTTCATCATCCTGTGCAATGAGCCTCATTTCAACTCCTACAACTCTTCCGCCTCCTCTCCTCCATTTTGCAATGATGTTCGAAGGTATATCATAGCGGTGCCATTTCCCATCTCCATTCAAATCGGAGAGAGGTATGGTATAAAATCTCGGGGGCGAGCCAACAGTAAGGAGGGTATAATTGAGGACAACATATGCCGAGGATTTTTCAATATTATACCAGAAATAGAGTGGCGGTAATTCAGAAAGAGATATAGAATATGTTATATTCTGTCTGAAACCGGCCAAATCCCCTTTCTTCACATTTTCATTTTCAAATTCCCATTTTCCAACATAATTATTGAGCATGAGTTCTATAGCCCTTTTTCCCTCATGCACCACTCCGGTTTGTATCATGGCGGCTGTTGTTTGAGGGTCAGAGGCAAAAAGATATGTTTTTTCTTCTTCCTCAAAACTTGGGTCTGGAAGAGGCATCGATGACTTTACAACTTCTGCCTTCGGAGAATACAACTTGGCAACAACCTCTCGTGGTGAGGCAACGCATTCTACCTCTATCCTCTCAATTGTATCCATCCCCTCAACACCTGCTATATATTCATTTTCAGCCCCTACAACGTCAGCCCACCATCCATGTGTTTTGTTTTCAAAAACATTGACGTCCACATTTGGTGTTTCAATCCAGAAGGAATCGAGATATGCATATATTTCGCTTTGCTCCGTTGTTATTACAGATTCCGTTATTTCGATTTTGAATGATATGGTTACATATCCCTTAGACTGAAGATATGATGTAATGTTTTTATTTATCTGTATCCATCCCCCCGTTGACGTTCCCGTTTCTATGGCCTCTCCATCCATTAAAATTTGCCACTCTACATTTTCCAGGTCAGAAAATACAAATAATTTTGCATGAAGTATATAATAAGTTTTGCCTTCATCTGGAACCATGAAATTTTGATAAACTTTTGCATAACTCGGGAGCCATACATAACCCAATTTACCCATTACTCCTTTCGCATATATCTTATAACACCCATCTCCTTCTATTGGATCAGTGGCATATCCCATTTCCCATTTAACAGAGCCTTCTGTAACATTTTTCCATTGACTCGAATACTTATCCTCAAATTCTGCATTCCTTATACCAGAATAAATTCTTGCATATTCCCCTCTCTTATATCCATTTTCCACAGTATCCCAGTAAATATAATAATATCTTCTCTCATGAGGATTGAGATTATTTTCCATAACCCACATCACTGTAACATTTGCATTGGTGCTCGCATTATAGTCATCAGCAAGGATGATTTCTCTGCCCACATTTCTTAGCGGCTTCCATGTATTGTTTTCCAGCACGTATTCAATTACTCTGACCGAGTTGGGAGAAAAGGTTCTCTTTGAAAAACTGCCAGCCTGTTCATATGCTATGTCCTCCATAAGCTTTGTAAAATTGATATTGCAATAAGCCATCTTATTTGCATCCACAAAGTTCTCCCTTATGCCCGTCATGGAGGCGGTGACAGGCACTCTATAATGCCAGTTGCTGTCCCACCATGTCGCATTCTCTTTTTCAGGTGGAAATGGAGGATAAAGAGGTTTTTTTACATCCACTTCTATACTTACTATGTTATTATCCTCATTTGACTCGGATATTTTTCCATTATAGTCTGCAAAAATATAAAGAGTGTGTTTTCCTTCCTGCGCATACCAGTACAGTTCTATAGTTTTCTCCTCGCCTTCATCTAACGAATCTATCACATGCTCATATACTGCATCTGTTCTATTATCGACAAATAATGCAATGCCAATATTATCCGCCTTACTACCCGAATTACCTACAGTAACATTAACGACAACCCTATCTCCAGCGTATATATCTTCTGGTGATACACTTACGCCATCGATATAAACATCGGCTGTCTGTTGCGAATACACGGCTGGCAGAAGTAGCATAATTACAATCAACCATATCCTCGCTTTCAATTTCACACCCCTTTAATTGAAATTTGGTTATATAATTTATGGTATAGATGGAATGTAAGGAGTTATTGCAATTATATCCATTTCATCCTTCGCAATCTCATCACCATATGCATAAACCTTTATATAATGTTTACCAAATGTAGCAACATTCATTCTCCATTCATACGGTGGAGAATAAACCCATTTCCACATTCTATCATCTATACCGAATATCACCTTTTCCACCTCACCATCAACGCTGGCGATAACATCAACTCTCCCGATTATAACTGTTGCTCCCCTCAGCCCAAGATACCATGTTTTTGAATTAACTGGCATGATTGCATGATTAAAAAGATAAACATATCCCTCTTTTGGCTCAATAATCTCAACATAAGTTTTCACTTTCTCCATCGCCATTTCCGCCACAACTGCAGCAAAAAGACGGGCAACTTTCATCTCATAGGTGAAATTTATTTTATCTATAGTGTCTTCTGGAGAATGACCATATGGATATCCTTCATAGTGGGCTGCGAAAATAGCATCATAGCCATACTCAACAAATGCTTCATGATCGCTACCAGGATAATTAGGAACAACTTCTATTTCCATATTTAAGATGCTTTTATATCTCTCCGCCGTATCTTTAATTTTCTCAACAAGTTTATCGCTTCTCTCCGGCTTGAATATCCTTATATACCGCCCTCCCTTCTCTGTAGTAGCATATCCAACCATGTCCAGCATAAATACACCGATTATCTTTTCCCCTTTTTCATACAAATATTTTGCATAGCTGTAACTCCCGTATGTCCCCACTTCCTCGCCACTGAAAAGAACAAACTTTATCGTGTTGGCAAAATGGTAATATCTCAGCGCCTTCGCCATGCATAGCACCGCCGCCGTGCCGCTGCCGTCATCATCGGCACCCGGGGCATCTTCCACCGTGTCGATGTGGGCGCATACTATTATTGTATAGTTTGTTTTTCCAGCGAGGGTTGCAACCACATTTCTATCGGTAAAACCCCCCATTTCCCATTCAAAAAATTCCGCTTTTAGCCCCATTTTTAAAAACTCTCTGTAAGCCCATTCCTCAGCTTTTTTACAGTTTTCTGTGCCTGTGTAGCGAGGAGCGAATGAAAGGAGGTTGGATAGATAATAGTGAGCGGTTTTTTCAGTTATATGTGAAATTACGCTTTCAATAAAACTTTGCTGACTATCTATTACAGGGGCAAGGTTAAGCAGGAGCAGAGATGCAACGAAAATTGCAAGAGCGGTTTTCATAAAGGTAATATCGCCAAGATTTTTATATTTAATTTTCATGCCATTTTATGGTTGAAGTAAAAGAGTTTAGCGGACTTCGTCATCCTGAACCGGAAAAATTCTGCACATGGCCTTATGATGTCATAAGCGAGGAAGAAGCGGAAGAGCTGAGAAAAAATCCGGAGTCAGTTATTCATATAATTTTGCCCGAAGGGAATGAAGATAAATACCAAAAGGCAAAGGCTGCTTTTGAAAAATTCCGCCATAAAATGATAAAAGATGAGCCCTCCATTTATTTATACGAGGAAGGGAATGATGAATTCAGGCAGCGTGGCTTCATTTTATGCGTCTCTCTGCGGGATTATGAAGAAGGCAGAATAAAAAAGCATGAAGAAACAAGGGAAAAGCCACTGCAGGACAGAATAAAGCATATTGAAGCTACGAAAGCCAACACTGGCTTGGTATGGACAATTTTCAGAAAAAATGATGATATCAAAGCAATAATGGATGAGATAATGAAGGAGCAGCCTGTCGCTGATTTTGAGAAATACGGCTACCGCCATAGAGTATGGAAAATAAGCAACGATGCCATAATTCAAAAAATAAAGGATGCTTTCAAGCCAGTTGACCTATACATTGCCGATGGCCATCACCGCATCGCGGCGGCATGGCATTACTGGAAAAAACACGGCAATGGAGAGGCAAAATATGTGATGGTTTTTGCAGCAAGTGATGACGAAGTGCGTATCTTACCCTATAACAGAGTGATAAGAAAAATAGAAAGGGAGGATTTCATTGATGAATTGAAAAAGGAATTTGAGGTTGAGGAGATGAAAAGCATTGAAGAGCCAAGGAAACATGAAATACAGATGTATTACAGAGGCAAATGGTGGAAGCTTTTGCCAAAAGAAATTCCGGATGGCATTGTTGAAAGCTTGGATGTGAGCATTTTGCAAAACAAGGTGCTGGAGCCTATTCTGGGCATAAAGGATGTGAGGAAAGATCCGAACATTTTCTTTGTAGGCGGCAATGTAAGCAGAAAAGAATATGAAAAGCTTGTCGATGAAAAAGGAAATGCAGCTGTCTTTTATTTGCATCCAACAAGCATTGAAGAGCTTGAGGCGGTGGCAGATGCTCGCAAAAACATGCCCCCCAAATCAACATGGTTTGATCCGAAGTTGCTTACAGGTTTGGTATTTCATGAGTTGGAGTAGCAAGATTATTCGAGAATCTCTTCGTCTTCCTTTCTCCAGGGAGGACATACAATACACAAAAATACTAAATCTTCATTGCCAGTGTTTTTTATTCTCTGTACTGCACCAGGAGGAATGTAAATTATATGTCCTTCTTTAACTTCCGCTGTTTCATCATCTATGTGCATAATTCCTTTTCCACGCAAAATAAAATACACTTCAGATGATGTTTTCAATCTGTGCTTATGAGTTATTTCTCCGGGCTTAACTCTTGCAAGAGCCAAGCTATATCTCACGTCAATATTGTCTTTCAATGGACTAAATAGCTCCCTAAGAATTGAACCATCTCCTGCAATAATTTCTTCGCAATTATTTACATCCACAATGAACATGAGAAGTTATTGAACGTGCATATATAACCTTTAAATGCTTATCCTCAACTCTCCAAGATTATCCTTGACGGATTTCGGCAGTTACTCTTTTATTTCCTCTGCCATTTATTATCATGCTCGTGTTTCTGCATGGAATGTGGTGCAACAGCAATGTATGGCATAACTTTATAGAATATTTTAAAGCAAGAAATTACACATGTGAAGCAATTGATATAAAGAAAGGTCTCGATTTAAAGCAGGCAACATTTATGGATTATGTTAATAAAGTTGATTCCATTGTTGGCAAAGATGATGTACTCATTGGTCATTCCATGGGCGGACTCATAGTGCAAAAGATGGCAGAAAAGAAGAAAATAAAAGGAGGAATTGCTATATGCAGCGCCCCACCAAAAGGCGTGGGTTTTGGGAATTTCTCCCTCACTCTTCACTCTCTAAAATTTTTACCCAAAATAATTGCAGGCAAGCCATTTATGCCCGGCAGTGACTTTGTGAAAAAATTCATCGCAAATTGTATAGATGAAACAAAAATTGATAAGATTGTTGAAAAAATGGAGATGGAATCACCTCATGTTGCATATGAGTTGGCGATGGCGAAAATAAGAGTTGATGAGAAAAAAATACAGAGTCCCCTCCTTTTTATAGCCACAAAAGAAGACAGGTTATCCCCTCCAGAAGTTGTGAAAAAAATTGCGGAAAAATATAATGCCGAATTTGTTGTCAAAGAAGGCTGCCACTGGATTTTTGATGACTGGAAAGAGATAGCAGAAGAAATAGCAAAGTTTTTAGTCAGGATATATGAATGAAAATGGAATGATGAGGTATTGCAGCATGATATATCTAGAAATCTCATTGCTTCTTCCAAAACGAAAATTTCTAAAAATATAAGAACAGAGTGGCATTTCTCATTATGATTAAAAATGCCTTATATGCTACCACACCCGATAAATGGAAGCTTGCTCTAAAAAGATATAAACCCACAAAGGGAAAAATTTCGAAATACCCTGTTATTTTATGCCACGGCCTCGGGGCAAACGCTTCCTGCATGGATTTTGGAAGAGAAGGAAGTAAAAAGTGGGAGAAATACAGTCTGGCAGCATATCTCCATGAAGGAGGGGAAAGCGGGGTAAAATTTGATGTGTGGGTTGCTGAGTTAAGAGGAAGAAATGGAAGTCAAACATTCAGCCCTTTGAGGCATCCAGAGAAATACAACTGGTGTATCGATGATTATATCACAAAGGACATTCCCTCAATAATAAGCTTCGTTCGCCGCACATACTATAAGGAGAAGAAACTCCGCCCCAAAGTTTTCTGGGTGGGCAAAAGCATGGGAGGAATGATTGCTTATGCATATGGAGAAGGGAAGGGAAAAAATTTCCTCAAAGGAGTTGTTACTATGGGTTCGCCAGTAGCCTTTGATTATGTTGCTGGCAAAGAGTGGCCAGTCTTTTTCAAATCCATTGCAAAACATCTTTACCCGAGAAGATTTTCAATGCCAGTAAGATGGATTAAAATTGTGGAGAAGGTTGGGATGCTCGATAGATTACGCCATTTAATGGCAAATGAGAAGAACATATACAAAAAGATACTCGATGAATATATTGAAAAAGGGCTGGACAATACCATTGCATCCAAAATTTTCTCCCATTTCGCCATCTTAATAAAATATCATGATTTCTGTCAGTATCCGAAAAATCCGTGGCTCTACGATTTGCTGCATTATTTTCCTTTTCTCCGCTGCCGCCTTGCTCCATATAGCTACAAATATAATCTGAGGAAATTTACTGTTCCTCTTCTGGCAATAGCTGGCAAGGGTGATAAAACTGCGCCGCCCGAGGAAATAAAATTTGCTTTCGATAATGTTGGGAGCAAAGATAAGAAACATGTAGTATTTTCAGAGGAAAATGGCTACTCTGCAGATTATGGCCATATAGATTTAAACCTCGGCAAAAAGGCAAAAGATGAAGTTTATCCTGAAATACATAAATGGCTGGTGGAGAGAACAAAAGTATAAGTATAACTTCCCAATCCACATTTTATGAAAATAGCTGTCGAAACCTTAGACAGAATACCTGTTGAAAAGCAGAAAGTTGAAATTGTTGAGCGAAAAGGTATCGGCCATCCTGATTCCGTTGCCGATGGACTGGCAGAGAGTGTTTCTCGTGCTTTATGCAGAGAATATCTTCAGAATTTTGGCTATATTTTGCATCATAACACAGATGAATGCCAGATCGTCGGCGGACAATCGCAACCATCCTTCGGCGGGGGCGTAATAATTGAGCCAGTTTATATTTTACTTGTTGGAAGGGCAACTGCACTTTTTGGAAACAAAAGATTGCCAATAAGGGCAATAGCTGTAAGAGCCGCCCATGAATATCTGGAAAAAAATTTCCGCAATTTGAATGCAGATACCGATGTAATAATAGATTGTAAGATATGGGAGGGCAGCCAGGATTTGAAGAGCGTTTATGATCCAAGAAGAAAACTGGCCAACGATACTTCTGTTGGCGTTGGCTACGCTCCATTAAGCGAGACGGAAAAATTGACTCTTCAAATGGAAAGATATATCAACATAAACTTGAGGAACAGTTATCCAGAAGTTGGAGAAGATGTTAAAGTTATGAGCTCAAGAATAGAGGATAAGATAGGTATTACAGTTGCAATTGCAATGGTCGATAGACATATTCCTGATGCTGATCACTACATAAGTGTAAAAGAGGAGATAGCGGAGGAATTGCTCGATTTTGCCACAAAATTCACCGAAAAAGATGTAAGCCTTGCTATCAACACTGCAGATGATTACGAAAAAGGAGTTTACTATCTCACTGTTACCGGTCTTTCCATGGAAAATGGCGACGATGGAAGCGTTGGAAGAGGAAACAGAATAAACGGCTTGATTACACCGAATCGCCCCGTTTCCATGGAAGCGGCGGCTGGTAAAAATCCTGTAACCCATGTTGGCAAATTATATAACGTTACGGCTACAAGAATTGCAGAAGATATCGTGAAAAATTATGAAGTTGAGGAAGCATATGTGAGAATGCTCTCTCAAATAGGCAAACCAGTGACAGACCCAATAGTTGTTGGAATAAGCATTGTTGGAGGAAAGATAGATTCAGGTGTAGAAGAAGTTGTAAAAGAAAGACTTGAAAAGATATCAGAGATAAAGGATGAGGTGCTTGCCGGAAAACTCAAGGTATTCTGAAATCATGCTATATTGAATTTGCTCAGGAATTTATCGAGCACTTCCTCCAGTTCTTTTTCTGTATCTTTTCCGACACCATATCTTACTCTTATTACTGGCTTATTTACATTTATAAGCCTTGCTAGGTTTATGGGTGTGGCTGCCAGCACCGCATCACAATCTGCAGCATTTATTGTTTCTTCCAGCTCTCTTATTTGCTGCTTGCCATAACCCATTGCAGGCAGGATTTTTTCAAGATGGGGGTATTTCTCAAATGTTTCTTTAATTGAGCCTACAGCATACTTGCTCGCATCAATTATCTCTGCTCCATTTTGCTGCGCCGCCACCGTGCCTGCGCCATATGGCATTTCTCCATGTGTGAGCGTGGGGCCGTCTTCGACAACGAGTACTCTTTTACCTTTTATGTCTCCTTCAACCTCTATCGGGGATGTCGCTTTTATTATCTTTGCACTTGGATTGGTTTTCTTTATATTCTCTTCAACCTTCTTTATATTCTCTTCTTTGGCTGTGTCAATTTTGTTTATGACAACAATATCAGCCATCCTGAGATTTATTTCTCCTGGATAGTAGGATAGCTCGTGACCGGGGCGATGGGGATCGGCTATCGTAATATGTAAGTCAGGCTTGTAAAATGGATAGTCGTTGTTTCCACCATCCCATATTATAACATTCGCTTCCTTTTCTGCATTTCTCAAAATTTCTTCATAATCTACGCCAGCATATACAACCCCTCCCATTTCTATATATGGTTCATATTCCTCTCTTTCTTCAATTGTGCATTCGTGTTTATCCAAATCTTCATAACTTGCAAATCTCTGGCATCTCTGCTTTGCTAAATCGCCGTAGGGCATCGGATGGCGGATGGCAACAACGTTAATTTTTCTTGAAAGAATCTCAAAAATCTTTCTGGAAAACTGGGATTTTCCGCATCCTGTACGAACTGCACACACAGCTATTACTGGCTTATTTGATTTCAGCATGGTATGCTCTGGACTCAGAAGCTTAAAATCTGCTCCAGCGACATTCGCTATCGCAGCCTTTCCCATAACATAATTGTATGAGACATCGCTATATGAAAAAACAACTTCATCCACTTCATGCTCCTTTATAAGCTTCGGGAGTTCTTTTTCATCATATATCGGTATGCCTTCTGGATATAATTTACCCGCTAGCTCAGCAGGATATTTTCTTCCAGATATGTTGGGAATCTGCGTTGCTGTAAATGCAACAACCTCGTATTCTTCATTATCCCTATAAACAACATTAAAATTGTGAAAATCCCTGCCAGCAGCCCCCATTATGATTACCTTTTTCTTCATGGGCTTGTAATAAGCCCTATTTTTTATATCTTTCTAACAGCATCGAAATACTATCATATTTTTCCAGAGGAATTATTGCAAGCACCTTCCTGTATCTATTGCACAATTCTATGATTTTCTTAACCATTCTATCATCTCTAATTTCCTCTAACCTCCTGAAAGCTTTTATTGAAAGTATTTCTCTATTCCATTCCTTTACAAATTCCTCCGCACTTTTTGCCTTAAATTTCTTCTTCCCCATTCTTCTTATTTTTGCAGAATGGCGGATGAGAGAAAAAATGGATACGTTATCTACAAGCAGCTCTGCATATTCCTCGTCATCTATGTCTATTGCCTTAAAGGGCACTCCCGACGCTTTTGCCATTTCATAAGCCACCTTGATGTCAAGAGGAGGAAGGGAAATTTCTCCGTATTTGGAGAGGTGAAAGAGATAATACTGATACTGCAGACTCATTTCAAATTCCTCCTCATTTTTTTCATCCATATTTTCCATTATCTCAATATCCTCGGGAGGTATGCCTATTGCAACACAATCTGGCTTTACTTCTTCAAAAGCCTTCTTTACTTTTTCCTCCTCACCTTTTAACCCGTGTATTACTGGCAGCAAATATATCTTTCCTCCTCCTATTCTCTTCCATTTCATTTATGTCAACTAATTGGAGGGGCAATATAAAAATATGTCTCTTACAACTCGCAACACATCATTAATAAATTTTTAAAAGATTACATTCATGAATAAACTTCGAGCATATCTCCAGTTAATGCGTCTTTATGGAATTTTTATTGTTATGATGCCTGTTTTAGGGGCAATAGCAAATGGTATATTCCATCATCTTTCCCTGCTATTACTTGTTGGAATTTTTGCCAATATATTTGGCTTCGTTCAGAATGATTATTTCGACATCGAAATAGACAGAAAATCCGGCTATGTTGCAGACCGCCCTCTGGCGAGTGGCGTGATTTCTGAAAGAGAGGCAATTGTATTGATGACATCCTTATTTTTTGCATCTATTTTAATTGTGATGTTATTTTTCTCCCCTTTGTCTCTTCTATTCCTGTTACTCTATTATCTATTTTATACTATCTACAATAAATTCAGCAAAAAATTCGCATGGATGGAATATTCATTGGGTGCAGCTGCAATGATGATTTTCCTTGCTGGTTCATTCTCTTTTAAAAATAACATTTCATTTCCATGCCTTCTCGCCTCCTTCCTGCCGCTTCTGAAATATGTATTTAATGTGGGCATATCTGCAAATCTTAAAGACATAAAATATGATTTGATGCAAGGTGTAGTTACAACGCCGGCGATTTTTGGAGTAAAGGTGGATGAAAATATTTACATTCCCTTATCTTTCATATATTATGCCTACGGAATTAAACTTCTCTTCATATTGATTTCCTTCCTAATTTTTCTTTACATCCCGGCAAGGATATCTATTTTACTGGCAATCTCAATTTCTGTAGCCCTCATATACACTATCTACAAGATATTTCAGAATATTGATAACAGGGCACAAATGCTCTTTTATGCAGAAATCCATGAAATATTCACATACATGATGATTGCTGCCATTTTTTATGACTACATTGCAATACATACAAATGCCTTTCTTGCATTTGCTCTTCTTATAATTCCGCCAATCTGGATTGTTGCCTGTCTCAAAATTTTCTTTGGAGGGAAACCTTTGGAATGATATATTCTCTTCCACCCCACTCCACTTTTTTTATGAATGCCGAAGATAATATGCTATAAGAGATGATAAAGGATGCAACCGGACGGAGAATAACATGATATATGGGATGTATAAATCGGCTGCAAGGATACTCCATGAGAGTTATGAAAGTACGATATTCCTGCCATCCTCTCACAAAATCAAAAAGAAAAGAGGAAAGGAGTAATAACCCAATAAATGGATGGAATGGGAGAACAATGATACCGGCAATGTTTGATATTCTCATACCAATATTCAGGAAGAGGGCAAGAGACCAGAGAGAGGGAAAATAGCATTTTATCCATGCAAACTCTTTTGACATCCATTTAAAAATTTCCTTTTCTTCTTCTGATTCAACCATTGCTTGCGGAACAAATTTTATTGAAAATCCTTTCTTCTTAAGAGCCTTCGTAAGCGTGAGATCATCCACAATCTCATTTTTCCATATTTTTTCCACATCAGCTTCTTCAAAAACTGTTCTTTTTATTGCCGTCGAACCCCCCCAGCAGAATGCAAAACGCTCATAAAACATTATGGCAGCAATAGCGGCATTCCATACACAGAGCAGGGGATTCTTAAAATACCATCTGTAGGTGGTTGAGCATCCATTGCTTGTCCCTGCAACCAAATAGCGGAGCCATTTTTTATGAGGCTTTATGTCATCGTCAGCAAACACAAAAATTTCACCATCTGCCTCTTTAATGCCCGTAAGAAGTGCTGCATTTTTACCGCTGCAGCCTTCATATGTATCGGCTACGATAACCTTCGTTTTTCTACTTCTTACTCTATTTTCTACTTCTCTTTTTTCCTCCTCGCTGTCTACAACAACAATCACCTCATAATTATTGTAATCCTGCTCTTCAAAATATTCCAACTGTATATTGCCTTTTGAAGGAATTATGACGCTCACCTTCCTATTATTTTTATCTCCTGGTTTCCTGCCATATCTCCTTCTCACCAAAGGCCAGGATATAACAGCAAGTACCCCGCCAAGAAAATTGAGGACGCCTGCCGCAAACAAAAAAAGGAGGAGGATATCCACAACGGTATTGTTAAAATTTTATTTAAAACTTTTTAGCCCCCCATCTTTACAACAATAGAAAGATTTAAAAATACCCTATGTATTATACTC
>CAZTDS010000002.1:1508-48878 GCA_964612535.1 uncultured Thermoplasmatales archaeon | reverse complement strand
GAAAGATTTTGGAAAGCATTTGCTGGAAGTTAAAGCTTATGATGGCACTGGCTACAATGCAACAGATGGTGTTGAAGCTTTCATAATAGCATAAATAGTGCAGGGGGTGGGATTCGAACCCACGAAGGACTACACCACAGGATATCCCATCTCGAACCCTTCTTTTATGAGATCTTAAGTCCTGCGCCGTTGGCCTGGCTTGGCTACCCCTGCAGCGGTATAATATTGGAGGAGGTTTATAAAAATTTATTGATGGTTGTGGCCATTGTTTGCGATACCATTTGAAGATATTTACCAAATAGAATAGTGGGCCCGCCGAGATTTGAACTCGGGTTACCAGCACCCCAAGCTGGAAGGATACCAAGCTACCCCACGGGCCCCTGAGAATTAGAGGGGAGGAAAATAAAAGCTTTATGCCTCTGCCCAAACAGCAGCTTTGTGAGCATCTCTCTCATTATTTTTCATGAGGAAAGATTCCAGTGTTTCCCTCGTGGTATATTCAGGGATGAAACCCGCTTCCTTAGCTGCTTTTTCACCACTTGCCACCCATCTGTACTTTATAAAGTCGAGGATTTGTGGAGGAAATTTCGTGAGGCGCAGATGCCAAAGCATGGAAAGAAGAGGGTAGAGGATTGCATCGGGCATTCTAACCGCTCTCTTTCCTGCCGCCTCTATAATCTCTTTCCACTTCATTGTTCCTCTGCCGACTATGTTAAAAATTCCCGGTAAATCCTTCACTGTAAAAATTTCATAGGCTCTTGCCAAATCATCTTCATGTATGAATTGCATTTCTGGATTTTTACCATCTACAAGGGGCAAGACGGGCCAGTTGAGCAGGCGGGAATAGAAATGATTAACATTTGGCCCCAAAACAAGGCATGGTCTCAAGATGGTTAATATCCCTTCATATTCCATGGAAAATCTCCTACATAGTTTTTCTATTTCTACCTTGTCTCTGTTATAATAATATGTTGGATGTCCCCTCATAGGACTATTTTCAGTGAGATATTTCGGGTTATCTGGCCATGCTCCATATACCATGGTGCTACTCGTTATTATAATTTTTTTCGCCTCTATTTCCTTCGCTACTTTCAAAACGTTTTTCGCTCCGCCAACATTTATTTCATGCATTTCTTTCTCATCGTGGATGGGATTTAAAACAAAGGCAAGATGAATTATAACATCCACATCATGCTTATCAAACAAATCTCGCAACTTTTTATCCCTTACATCCATCTGATGATATTCCAGTTTTTCAAAGCGATGTACAAATTTTCTTCGAGAAATACCGATTATTTTTTCACATTTCTCATTGTTTTCCATCCTTTCTATTATTTTTCTTCCAAAGTAACCTGCAGCCCCTGTTATCCCGATAATCATGGAAATGTGAAAATGGAGATATATTTAAGGGCTTTTTAAAGAGAATTTTAAGTTTTCAGAAAAAAATTTCAAAAAGATTATATCGGAAGCAAAATTTTCATTCGGTGATCATATGGAGTATAAAATCACTGGAAATAATCTGCAAATTGTAACTATTGAACTTAATGAAGGAGAAAAAGTATATGCAGAAGCCGGCTCAATGGTGTATATGAGCGAGAACATAAAAATGGAGGCTAAGGCGAAAGGAGGCTTACTCAAAGCAATAGGAAGAAAATTCATGGGTGAAACCTTCTTTTTAACAGAATTCACTCCCTCCGGAGGAAAGGGATTTGTAGCTTTTGCAGGCAATGCTCCGGGTACCATATATCCTATAGAGATAAAAGAGGGAAATGATTTCATTGTGCAAAAAGATGCTTTTTTGTGCGCTGAGGATGGTGTGGATTTAAGCGTAACTTTCCAGCGCCGCCTTGGCTCAATATTTTTTGGAGGAGAAGGTTTCATTCTCGAAAGGTTGGGTGGCAAAGGTATGGCATTTATTCACGCCTGTGGGGATTTTATCGAAATGGAATTAAAGGAGGGAGAAAGCATAAGGGTGGATACAGGAAGCGTTGTTGGATGGGAGGCGAGCATAGATTATGATATACAGAGGGTTAAGGGGATAAAGACGATTTTCTTTGGTGGCGAGGGTTTGTTCTTGACAACGTTGAAGGGGCCGGGCAAAATAATACTCCAGTCAATGACACTCCATAATTTAGCGGTAGCTCTCGCCCCTTTCCTGCCGCAGCAACAGCAAACTTCCGGCAGGAGCGGGGTGCTAGGCACATTCTTGGATGAAACGCTGGGTAAATAAAATCAATGCGGTGTGCTTTTGATTTCAATCTGCCATTCAGAGAGGCACGAATATTTTACAATACGAGGAGGATACATTATATGATATCCCCTTTCATTTATGAACTTCATCAATGTAGCATATGATGTTTTTAGATTCCTGTAAAACGGGATGCATGCCACCTCTCTACTGGCAACCGTTTTTCTATACTCTCTCTCATTTTCTTTTTCTGTAAAATAACATAAATCTCTCCTGCCATTCGTGAAAGGGTCATCATAAAAAACCGTGATTTTTGATATCCTTTTCCCGATATAAGGTGTTGCAAACAGTTTCATTTCCCTGCACTTCTTTACAAAGGGGTTGAAAAATAAAATTACTTCATCTCCATCCCTTATTCCGTACCTTTCTCTTAAATTCCTTTCAGCCACTATCTCCACAATATCCTTATATCTGCTTTTTTCAGGGAGAACAAGAAGAGCATTTTCTCCAAAAATATTTACTGGAAAGCATTCCACCCTTCCATATTTCTTTCCTTTCTCATAAAAACCCTCTATCCTTATTCCCCCCATTTCTTTCAAATCCCTTACCATTCTATCCCCAACAATTATATTTAGGGTGCCGGGGTAAGGGGCTATGCCCATTTTTAAGAAATGCCTTTTATATCCTTCTATTCCAACATATTTTTTCCCTTCTCCTCTGCCAGACGCAACAATTCCTTTCATTTTACAGTATTTCGTTACCCTTCAATTTTCCATATATCTTGGCTCCCAGGTCTGTTAGTTTATACCCTTCTTTACTCTCCTCTATTATTCCGTGCTCCTTTAGCTCCTCCGCAGCCTTCCTTGCTGCCTGCTCGATGAGGCGATGTTTTCTTATTATCCTATTGAGAGATGTTTCGCCAGAGGCTATTTCAATGAACAACGCCTTTCTTATTTTATTAGATATGACAAATCCTTCTTCCTCCATTTTAATCGATAGAATATGCTATCAAATTAGATAAATTTTTTTAAATTATCATGGTTGCAGCATTTACCAATAAACATTAAAATGGGAAAAATATAACTTCTTATGAAATTCAGAGAGTTTATTGAATATTTAGATGAAAAAGGAAAACTCGTCAAAATTAAGAAGGAGGTTAGCATTGAATATGAAATTGCAACTTTAATGAAAATGCTTGATGGTAAGCCCCTTCTTTTTGAAAATGTTGCTGGCTATGATATGCCAGTAGCTGCGAATATTTGCTGCAATCGAAGTTTGCTGGCGGAAGGATTACAGATAGATGAGAAGGAACTTATCAAAAAAATGCTCAATGCCATAGAAAATCCTGTTGAGCCAGAAGTTAAAGAAGCGGAGGGCTATAGAGAGTTGAACAGCCTGGAAGATTTGCCCATCCTGCTTCATTATCCGCAAGATGGTGGCAAGTATATTTCATCTGCAATTGTTGTTGCTAACGATGCAGAATATGGCTTAAATGCTTCCTATCACAGAATGATGGTTATTGGAGAAAATAAAGTTGTGATGCGTATTCTGCCAAGAGATTTCCATAAATATCTTGAAAGAGGATTAAAAGAATTCGCGATATGCATTGGCAATCCAATATCCGTAGCCATAGCTTCTGCCATTTCAATGCCTACAGAAGTCAATGAGCTTGCAATAGCCAATGCTTTAGAACCAACGCATTTAATTGAAATTGACAACCATAAAGTGCCAGAGTCGGAGATAATAATGATTGCAGAGATAACTGATGAGATGCATGATGAGGGACCATTTTTGGATTTAACAGAAACATTCGATATTGTCAGGAAGCAAAAAGTGGCAAAAATAAAGAAGATATATGCAAAGGAAGATGCCATTTATCATGCTTTATTGCCTGGCGGGCTGGAGCATAAAACGTTGATGGGCACGCCCAAGGAGCCAACCATATTTTATGAGGTTTCCAAAGTATGTGATGTGAAAGACGTTTATATTACGCCCGGCGGCTGCTCATGGTTGCATGGAGTTGTGAGTATTAGAAAGCGCAATGCCGATGACGGAAAGAAGGCCATAGAAGCTGCATTTAAGGGACACAAATCAATGAAGCATGTTTTTGTTGTTGATGACGACATCGATATTCATGATCCACATCAGATAGAATGGGCGATGGCCACCCGTTTCCAAGGAAGCAAAGACATGATTATAAAGCAGGAGAAAGGCTCATCGCTGGATCCATCTGCTGACCCTGTAACGAGGGAGACAACAAAGATAGGCTTCGATTTAACCATACCATGGGACAAGGAAAAAGAGAACTTCAAGAAACCTGGTTTGCCGATGAAGCTAAACTTAGATGACTATCTATAGGCATTTTTATGTTAAGTCTCATGCAAAAACATCGCCTTCAATTAATTTAAAAGATTTGCCAGGCTCAGCGGGCAGGCTGGATGTTATAGCAAGATGCATCAATGCTGCATTCTGGCTCTCCTATGGAATAAGGAGGAATGTTGTATTCCACACAATTTTGCATGGAGAGCCAAATCCACCCGTCTATATAAGAATGGAAGGAGAAAAACTCAGAAAAGTTTCTCCGGATGAAAGAAACATTGCAATATTCATTAAAAAGGCGTTAGAAAGAATGAGAGAGGAGGAAATAGAAAGCACACCTGGAATATTTGTAAGCAAGAAAAATTTTCAGCAGCTCTTGGAGGAAAATAAAGATAAGGATTTTTATATTTTGGATGAGAAAGGAGAAAGCATTGAAAAGATAGAAATAAGCAGCAAACCCTTCTTCTTTTTAGGAGATTATATGGATTTGGAAAAGGAGGAAAAAGAGATGCTGTATGAATATGGCGCTCAGCCAATATCCATAGGAGAAAAATCTTATTTGAGTAGCCATTGCATTGTAATCATAAACTGGTGGCTCGACAGAAAAGGATTTTAGTTGTTATTTGATTATTGCTATGAAATGGCTTGCCATCCTGCTTCTTTTCGCCCTTTCCAATCCAATTGCAGCAATTTGGATAATATTGCAAATTAAGAAATGTTTATTTAGCCCTCTCATATATCTGTGAGCAAAATGAACTACCTTCTACTGCTCCTTACCGCCCTGCTTGCCTTTGCATATGGGATGCTTTTTGCCTTCTGGCTCATTTTTGCAAGAACTGCCAGCAGATTGGCGAGTTTGTTGTCCAGTGTTACAGGAAAAGAAGTAACGCTAGAAGAGGTTTATCAGACATTGAAGAATATAATAGATAAGGCTTATGAGGAGATGAAAAGGGAGGAAAATGAAAATACAAAAAATAATAAATGAGGCGTATGACCAGATATACAAAATAAGACACAATCTTGCCTATCTTTACAAATTCCTGGTCTTCATCACTCCATTCCTTACCGTAGCCTTTTACTTTGCCTTCATTTTCGATTATCTTCCACCAGATGCAGCGGCAAAATATGGGGCGCTTACCCTTGCCTATTTCTTTCCGCCTGCGGGGAAGGAATCTGTGATACCTCTAATGCTCACTGAAAATAGCCTTGGTCCAGCACTCCCTGCATGGGTTGTTGGAAGCACTATCGTCATTATGGATGCAATAAGTTCTGCAATTATCGCCTATAACTGGTGGTTTGCTGAGCTGATTATTTTCCATATTCCTTTCCTGGATAGAGGATACAAGTGGTTGCAAAGAAAAGCGGAGAAGTTTAAAAAGAAGAAACTCCTTACAGTGAGTCTTCTTCTCTTCATGATTATACCTTTTCAGGGAACAGGCGGGATAAGTACAACAATCATAGCTCGTTTGCTTGGAGTAAAGGCAAGGAAAACCGTATTAATTGTAATAACTGGCTCAATAATAACAACAACCATATGGATTCTGTGGTGGCTTGGCTTCCTAAATTTTCTGCAGAGCATATTTTGAAGGCTATAATTTTATACCTTTTATGCATATCATTTTATGAAAGCACTTGTCACGGGAGGTGCAGGTTTTATAGGAAGCCATCTTATCGATGCTTTGCTTTCCAAAGGCTATGAAGTTTCATGCATAGATAATTTTTCCTCCGGAAAAAGAGAGTTTATAGAACACAATCTCGAAAGAATAGAACTCTATGAAGGAGATTTATTGAGGCAGCAAGATATTTCGAAAGCCATCGATGGATGTGATGTGGTTTTTCATCTCGCTGCCAATCCTGATGTCAGAATAGGAGCAATAAACACAAGAACCCATGTTGATAACGGCATACTCGCCACCTATAATTTACTGGAAGAAATGAGAAAGAAAAGCATAAACAAAATTATTTTCACCTCTTCATCCACGGTATATGGTGAGGCAAGCATTATCCCTACTCCCGAAAATTATGGTCCGCTCATTCCAATCTCATTATATGGGGCAGCAAAACTGGCGGCGGAGGCTTTAATATCTTCATACTGCCACACATTTGATATGGAGGCAATAATTTACAGATTTGCAAATGTTGTTGGGCCAAGAAGCACTCACGGCGTGATATATGACTTCATAAAAAAGCTTAGAAAAAATCCTCAAGAGCTGGAAATACTTGGTGATGGAAAACAGAGGAAATCATATCTATATGTGGATGATTGCATCGATGCTATGCTTTTCGGCATGGAAAAAGCGAAGGAGAAGGTGGAAATATTCAATATTGGCTCTGAGGATTGGGTGGAGGTAAAAGAGATAGCAGATATAGTGAGTGAGGAAATGGGATTGAAGCCAGAATACAGATTTACTGGAGGAATAGATGGTAGAGGATGGAAAGGAGATGTAAAATTTATGCGCCTCGATATAAGCAAACTCAAGAATATGGGATGGAAACCAAAGCATAGTAGCAGGGAAGCAATTCGTCTTACAGCAAAATGGCTTATTGACGAGTTAAAGTGAGTCCGATTTTTTCTCGTCTTTTTTATCCTCTTGTAAAATATTGAATATATTGTATGTCTCCATGCCTATTAATAAATATCCTGGGAGAAGAATGAGCAAGAAAAAGCCGATTTTTGTGTGTATAAAATAGGATAGGTATCCGAGACGAGGTATTTTTGCATATATAGCATGCCCAAATATTTTGGCATTTGGAACTCTTCCAACTAAAGCATTCTGTGGAACCAAGAAAGTAACATTATTTTCATTTGCATCCCCTTTTGTTCTAAAAAATGTTTTATTATCTTGATGCAAAACTTCTATGCATCTGTGAGTAATCGTAATCTTTCTATCATTTGAATAGAAGGTAATTATTTCTCCTGCTTTTATTTTATCAGCATCTACCTTAGAAATATATAGAACATCTCCTGTTTTCAAAACCGGTTCCATAGAACCTGAGGTTACAACATACCAGTGTGAAGAACTATCGATAATGGGAAGAAGAACAAAAGATAAAATGAAAAGTATAGCTGTTACAACAAGCAATATGTTGAGGATGTTATTCCTATACATTTTTTTCACCATTGCTACTCCAAAAATAAAAAAAGAGGGAAAGATTTGTTACACATCTGTATCATCATATGTTATGAGATTGTGTTCAAATAGATATTCGGTAGGGGACCATCCTATTATCTTGTGATTTACAGCATCATAATCGCTCGATGGAACAAGCCATATTTTGGCGCCGCTCGGATAGTTGGCATCGCTCGTATGCGGAAGATCCATGTTTATTTCAACAGAGCCTGTTGTTGGATGGATCATACCTGTTGCATCAGTTGTAAAGGTGCCAAGAAGTGCTCCAGGATGATCACCTGGATAGGGATCTGCGTAATAAATTAGGCTGTAGCTGGTATTTGATTGCAGACAGTGGGCCACAAGCTCATAATCGAAAGTAGAGCCAGATGGATTATATGAAAGTAGAGCCCATATACCATCATTATAAACTATGTTGAAGTTTTCATCTTTATTTTCTAATCTCAGCAGGATGTTATTTGGAGAAGGCGAATTCACTTGAGTAGCCAGAAACTCCTCTGTAAATTCGCAAATATCTCCCTGGGCCCAATTTGTGACATCAGCCTGCATATGAAAGCTTTGGTTTACAATTATATCTACCGAGGATGGCAAATCAAAACCAAGAGAGATCCATGCACATTCTATCCAACCAAATTTTATATGGTCTTCTGGATAAAATATGATTGTATATTCATCGTCTGCGATCCTTCCATCTCCATTTTTGTCCCAACCAATCTTTAAATCATATGTTATATAGTTTTCAATATCCCATTTCCCATTGGCTGCTGTCCCCATTAAACTTTCTTCTTCACTTTCTGGTTCTGTCTGAACCCCTTGACTGCTTATTATATTTTTTATATGCATCCATAAGTCGGCATGATTACCGTATATATGGAGTATCTTCTCCACATAGAAGATTCTACATGGCTTCATATCTTCAATAGTAACGATCGCTTCTTCAATTGGATTATTGCCATTTACACTAAGGTCTATTATCCCTGCTACAAATGTGTTTTCTTTACTCGTTTCTGTATCACTGAAAAAGGAGTTTGTCCCTATGCCCGTTACCCCCGCGATTACTGCAATTACGATAATACTCCCTAATATACTCCTTATTCTTTTGTCCATTATCTCACTCTAGCTTGGTGGCTGGGGATTTGGATTATTTGCTATCTGCTCTACATAAAACTCTATGCCGAATGAAAAAGAGTCACTCTGAACAATATTCCCTGTATTGAAAGGAAGTTGCCACGCAATTCCAAAATAGTATGTTACGCACGCTTTTAATTCATAGGGTCCTAACCAGTTGCATTCATAACGTGCTAAATCGGCTGCAGTTCCCTTAAAAACTATTTCTTCAGTGTCCTGTAAAATGTTGTCTCCTTCGCCTTCATCATTTGTTCCGGGAATTCTATCTTCTCCCCAATCTCTCCATATCATAAACTGTAGATATTTGTTCATTTCTCCTTCATCCGTTGTATTATCTCCCGCTGCTATTTCTGGCTCCATCAATCCATTTTCATCATTTTTCACGTCAATTAAATGTAACCATCCCCATGCATCATTATCATATACATGTATGCTAATTGTCGCTTCTCCGTGATCTCCAGGCTTTATATCATCCCAGTTAAAGAATTTATCTTCTCCGGCAATCAAGTCCTTTTCATCAAAATATATGGAGCCTTTCTCGTTGCCAGCTGCATCATACCATTTGCTATTGCAATCTATTTTTAGATCTATTGTTCCTGCTGTAAATGTATTGCCCGTGCTTACTTCTAAATCGCTAAAAAAAGATTTTGTTCCTACCGTCAGCATAGCAGTTACCATCGCTATTACCAAAATACTTCCCAATATACTTTTTATTTTTCTATTCATTTTTCACCTCTTTCTCGCCCCTTGGGTAGGCAATTTTTAAATTCCGCCCAAGCCGTTGATGATGACATATTGGGGGTGCATGAAAAAAACTTGTGAATGACACATACCAATTGGAGATACGCAATTTTTAAATATAGAAGGCTAAAGAGAATTCAAATCAAAATTTCTCTGAGTTTATTTACCTTTGATATAAGTTCCATACCTTTCATAGTGGTAAAAAATATTCCTTCCCTTCCTTTTCTTCTCCATTGGAGATAGCCATTTTTAATTGCATACCATATATATTTTTTAATTGTTACCGAATTAAGATTCGCTCTATATAGAATATGGCTTTTCTTTGCTCCTCCTGCGGAACACTCTAGTATTTTTGTTAAGATTGATAATGCATCTCTTTTCTTACAGAGATGATCAAAATCATCTGATAAATCTTTTACATTGGAAATCCATGAAGCAAAATGGATATAGGAGGAAAATCGATTTCCTAATTCATTAATGTTATCTTCACCTTTTACAATATAATCGATCACTCCTTTCTTAAAAGCATCCGCAGCTATTTTTTCATTTCCATTTCCTGTTATCATAACAATAGGGGCTGTAATCCCTTTCCCTCTTATTTTATCCATTAAATCGAGTCCGCATATATCTGGAAGAAAAAAATCTATCAATATGAGATGTATCTCCTCTCTTTCAATTATTTTAATAGCATCCTTTCCATTAGATGCCCAGATAAGCTTAATTTTTTGCTTTACATACCTTTCCAAAATTATTTCCAACAGTAAAAACGCCTCGGGATCATCCTCTATATACAATATCGTTGTTGATTCTTTTTTCATTATTTCCTCATGTTTAAAATGAAATTTGAATTAAACATGTAGCTCCTATTTAAAACTTGTGAATGATTAATACAATATAACAGAGGGAGGGGATGCAACCGCATGTGCCCATCTTAGGGCGCTTTATTTACATGCGGCTTTAACTTGAGATTATATTATCTCCTTATTTATAAATGAAGGGAGGGGTGTAATCTGGGTTTATAAATTTTTCGCATAGTGCATGTTCATTCTCAAAAATTTTACATATGGCTTCGACAATATGTTGAAAATGCTTGAAGAAGTGGATGAAGAAGTGAGTGAGGCGGTTGATTTAATAAAACAGGGTTTCCACAGAGATTTTATATTAAAAAAGATTAAGGCAAAGTTCTTCAGCAAGGAAAAAATTTTTGAAATGGCAAAATGCAGGATAAGGGCAAGGAAAAAATTTGGAGAAATGGCATCATATCTCTTTTTTGATGAAGAAGCCCTCCGCTATGCCACGCCGCCGGAGGTGGCTGAATATCGAGCAAAGAGGATTGGAGGAGGGATAGCGGCAGATATATGCTGCGGTGTTGGCATGCAGCTCATGTATTTTTCAAAATATGCAGATAAAGTTATTGGGGTGGAGATAGACAAGGATAGAGCAAAAATGGCTGAACTGAATTTAATGGTTTTTGGTGCCGAAAATTTTGAGATAATGGAAGGAGATGCGCTTAGCACGGAGATTTTTAATAAAATATACGCTAACTCCATTTTTTGCGATCCTTCTCGAAAACCCGAGGAGAAAAAAAGAACTTTTGAAACTCTTCTCCCGAATCCAATGAAAGTTTATGAACTGTATCAGAAAAAAACGGATAGAATTGCTTTTGAACTCCCGCCCCAAATGAGGAGAGAGGAAATAAAAATTGAAGGGGAGAAGGAATATACATCGCTAAATTTTGATTTAAATCGCCTTGCGTTATATACGAGGGCTTTTGCTTCCTGCAACATATCTGCTGTATCTCTTCCAAGCGAGGAAAGAGTTACAGATGAGGATGATGAGGTTGAGATTGAGGAAAAAAGTGAGGTTGCTGATTATATATATGAGGTAGATAGAACCATAATAAAAGCTGGTTTGCTGAAAAATCTTGCAGGAAAGATTGGCTTTGACGGCTTCCTGCTTCATTTTGAGGAAAGAAGAACTCTGCTGTCATCAGAAAATAAATACATTTCATCTTTTCTTAGAGCATATAAAGTGGTGGAGAGCTGCAAGTTTGAAATAGATACAATCAACAGGGTTTTAAAGAAATGCCATGCGGGAAAGGCAACACCTCGCTTCTCAATTGAACCAAAAGAATATTGGAAGGTGAGGAATAGAATAGAGGATGGATTAAAAGGTGAAAGAAGGTACTATATATTTAAAGTGGGGGGAAAGGCTATCATTGCGGAAAAATTATGAGTGTGCAACGAGCTTCTTCGCTTTTCTTGCTATGCTTTCTGCCGTCAAACCATATTTTTCCATTAGTTCCCTCGCCTCTCCACTTTCACCAAAAACATCATTCACACCCACTCTCACCATTGGAACAGGTTCATCCTGAATCGCCATTGCCACAGCATCTCCCAGGCCACCTATTACAGAATGCTCTTCGCATGTTATTATTCTCCCGGTTCTTCTTGCAGCCCTTCTAACGAGCCTTTTGTCAATCGGCTTTATTGTCGGCATATGAATAACCATTGCCTCTATTCCTTTCTTTTTCAGCAGTTCATGTGCTTTTAGAGCCTCAGCGGTTAAAGTGCCAGTAGCTATTATTGCTACATCATCCCCTCTCCTGAGTACATACCCCTTGCCAATTTTAAATACTCCATGTGTTTCAAATATAATCGGTGCATCAGCCCTTCCGATACGGACATAACACGGCCCCTTATGCTCGGCTATCGTCGGCACAACATCCTCCATTTCAGTTGCATCTGCAGGCGCTATGACAGTCATATTGGGCAGCACTCGCATGAGTGCAATATCTTCAAGCATCTGGTGGCTGGCGCCGTCGCCGCCCACCGATATGCCCGCATGAGTGGCGACAATTTTTACATTGAGTTCCGGATATGCAATTGACTGGCGTATGCTATCGTAGCATCTTCCAGTGGCGAAGACTGCAAAAGTTGAGGCGAAGACGATTTTTCCGCATGCAGCCAGGCCGGCGGCGACATCCATCATGCTGGCTTCAGCTATACCCATGTCGAAGAAGCGATCAGGAAATACTGTGCCAAATCTCTTTGTTTTTGTTGATAGAGCCAAATCAGCATCGAGTACAACAATATCTGGGTTTTTATATCCAAGTTCAATTAATGCTGAGCTATATGCATCTCGCAGATTCCTCATTTTATCTGTCAGCTTTGCGTTAATCATCTAACTCACGCTCCGCCTGCTCCAGTTCGCTCATTGCCCTTAAATATTGTTCCTCACTTGGAGGCTTTCCATGAAATGACAACGTTCCTTCCATAAAAGAAACACCCTTTCCTTTTATTGTATGTGCTATTATGATTGTTGGCTTTTCATTCAGCTTTATTTCATGAAAAGTATCGAGTATTTCCTCAACGTTATGTCCATCTATTTCAACAACATCCCAGCCAAATGCCTGCCACCTCCAGGGCAGGGGTTCGATATGCATTACTTCCTCAGTCGGCCCGTCAATCTGCAATTTGTTTCTATCGAGAATGGCAATGAGATTATCAAGCTTGTAATGAGATGCAGTGTTAGCTGCCTCCCATATTTCTCCTTCCTGCACCTCTCCGTCGCCGAGAATTGCGAAAACCCTGTAATCCTTTCCATCTAACTTTCCAGCTATAGCCATTCCCACAGCAACACTCAGTCCGTGACCAAGTGAGCCAGTTGACATATCAACACCCGGCACCTTTTTCATGCATGGATGACCCTGCAAAAAATGCCCGATTTTGCGAAGATTTTTTAATTCTTCAACCGGAAAATAGCCGGCGAGGGCGAGGGCAGCATATAAAGCCGGGGCTGCATGCCCCTTTGATAATACGAGGCGATCTCTATCGGGCCATCTGGGGTCTTTCGGATTATGTCGCATTTCATGGAAATACAGGCAGGCGATTATGTCGGCAATGGATAAACTCCCTCCGGGATGGCCCGAGCCCGCCCTATATATGGACTCTATCACCCACTTTCTGATTTCAAGAGCTTTTCTTTTAATTTCCTTAATAAGAGTTTCATCGTGCATTTTATAGTGAAATATAATACGACTATTTATTGATGATGGATGTTCTGCCAGCCAAAAAGTTTTTTTTGCAGGCGGTATTACATTGGGATATAAATGCGACCAAAGAGGGCTATTGTAAGCGTGTATGATAAAAGTGGACTTGAAGAATTTTGTAAGGCTTTAAAAGAGTATGGTATCGAGATATATGCTACGACAGGCACAAAAAAATTTCTGGAGGAAAAGGGAATAGAGGTAAAGGATATTGCTGAATATACTGGCTTCTCAGAATTGCTAGGAGGAAGGGTGAAAACATTACACACTCACATCCATGCTGCAATTCTTGCTAAGGAGGAGCAAATTGAGGAACTGGAGGAAAAGGGAATAAAACCGGTAGATATGGTAATATGCAACTTTTATCCCCTGACTTATGGTATAGAAGGCATGGATATCGGCGGCCCTGCCATGACAAGGGCTGCAGCAAAAAACTGGCGAAGAGTTGTAATCATTTCTCATCCCGGTCAATATAGGGAAGCTATGAAGTATTTGAAGGAAGGTTTCGATGAGGAGATAAGGAAAAAGTTTGCAATAGAAGCACTTCAACGCACTGCATATTATGATGCCATGCTCCTTAAGCAACATAACGTTGAGTTTCCATCGCTGCTTACTTTGCCTTATGTAAGAAAACAGATATTGAGATATGGAGAAAATCCTCATCAGAAGGGAGCTTTTTATGTGGAGGAAGGTATCAAGGGAGCGTGTATTGCAAATGCTGTAAAACTGCAGGGAAAAGAGCTTTCTTATAATAACATACTCGATGCAAATCATGCCATAGAATGTGTTAAGGAGTTTGATGAGCCTGCGGCGGTTATTGTGAAACATGCCACGCCATCTGGAATAGCATGTGGAAGGAGTGTTGAGGAAGCATGGAAATTTGCTTATGAAACAGATGAATATTCTCCTTTTGGAGGTGTTGTTGCCGTAAATAGAGAGGTGACAGGCAAACTTGCAGAGGAGATGTCCAAAATTTTTCTCGAAGTAATAATTGCTCCATCATTCAGCGAGGAGGCGAGAGAAATTTTTGCCGGAAAGAAAAATCTCCGCCTTCTGGAAGTGAGAGGGCTTGATGAGGAGAGGCGAAACGATAGCATTGAAGTGAGGAGCGTTGAGGGTGGATTGCTTATGCAGGATAAGGATACGAAAGAACCCAATCCTGAAGAATGGAAAGTAGTTACAGAAAAGAAGCCAAATGAAAAAGATATTGAGGCAATGGTGTTTGCCGTTAAATGCGTCCGCCATGTCAAATCAAATGCAGTTGTTTTTGTGAAGGGAAAAAGAACCGTAGCCATAGGAGGCGGGCAGACGGCAAGGGTGGATGCAACATTCATTGCAACTCACAAGGGAGGAGAAAGAATAAAAGGTTCAATAATGGCATCCGATGCTTTCTTTCCGTTTCGTGATGCTGTGGATGTCGCCGCCAAAGCAGGTGTGAGGGCAATTGTTCAGCCCGGCGGCTCCATAAGGGATGAAGAGGTAATAAAAGCGGCGAACGAGCATGGGATAATAATGGTATTTACAGGTCAGAGATGTTTCCTTCATTAAAGATGCATCATTAATGTTTTAAATGATGAAGTAATAATCTTGTTGGTGCAAAGGCTTGCCAAAGAGGGGATGCAAACATTTATATACCCTACTTCTCTCTGCCAGCGAGATGTATGTGCGGGAGAATTCACGATAACAGTAAAGGAAAGGATGCTTACTTTGGAAGGGATGAGATGCGATGAATTTTTCCACTAAGGATAAACTTACTGAAAAGGATATTCAGAAAGGCTTGAAGTTTGTAATAAAGGATGGACTTGCGACACAGGCAATGATTACACTCACCAGCGGTGTGTTTCTCGTTGCCTTTGCCCTTCAGATGGGGGCATCGAACATCATTATCGGGCTGCTGGCAGCTATACCTCCTTTATCTCAACTCATACAGATTCCTGCTGTCTACCTCATTGAAAAATTCAGGGTAAGAAAGGCGATATGTGTTTATACAACAGGAATGAGCCGATTTTTCTGGCTCTTCATCGCCCTCACACCCTTCTTTTTTAGCAGTAGACTGGGGCTAATTATTTTACTGATTGCCCTTTTTATGAATACCATTCTCGCCGCCATTAGCAACTGCAGCTGGAATTCATGGATGCGAGATCTCATCCCGGAAAGACAACTTGGCAGATTCTTTTCCAAAAGAATGGGTCTTTCGCTGCTCATTGGAATGATATTAAGTCTCTCCGCGGCTCTTTTCATTGATTTGTGGAAAAAGCATTTCGATGCTCTCTACGGCTATTCCATCCTTTTCCTGCTGGCTTTTCTGGCTGGTATGGCGGGCGTGTATTTCATTTCAAAGATACCTGAGCCTCGCATGATAGGAAATGAAAACGGGAAATTCCTTTCAATGTTGTCCCAGCCTTTTAAAGATTTCAATTTCAAAAATCTCCTCATATTCTCTGGCTCCTGGAATTTTGCCATTAATCTGGCGGCTCCTTTTTTCACAGTCTACATGCTAAAAATGCTTCAGCTCGATATATCCCTCATCATAGCGCTTGGCATATTGAGTCAGTTAACAAATCTTACCTTCCTCCGAATATGGGGTAAAATTTCAGACAATCACAGCAACAAATCAGTGCTAAGCGTGAGCAGCCCTCTTTTCCTCCTCTGCATACTTGCCTGGACTTTTACAACAATGCCGGAAAAACATGTGCTAACGCTTCCCCTCCTCATAGCAATTCACTTTTTCATGGGCATCTCACTTGCAGGCGTAAACCTGGCATCCCGCAACATAAGCCTAAAGCTTGCTCCTCGCCAGCAGGCGACACCCTATCTGGCGGCGCACAGCATAATAAACTCGCTTGCTGCCGGAATTGCCCCAATCATCGGCGGCGGCCTTGCAGATTATCTTGTTGGAAGGGAGTTGAACTGGAAGATAATTTATAAAGGGCCGGATGGCGGATTTGATTTTCCCATCCTGAGTTTCCAGCAGTGGGATTTCTTCTTTTTCTTTGCTTTTATTATAGGCCTCTATTCCTTGCATCGTCTCGCAATGATAAAAGAGGAAGGGGATGTGGAAAAGAGAGTGGTAATAAATACATTTTTCTCAGAGCTTAAAAGACCAATAAGAAATTTTTCGACTGCTGGTGGTCTCTCCTATATGAATCAGTTTCCCTCATTAATTAAAAATTTAAGGAGAAGGAAAAGAAACCTCGTTTCCTCACTCTCTCTCCACCATGAAAAATAGTTTTATTCTTGCCTGATACATTTTTATTTCATCGTTTTCAAGCAGCACTTCAAAATCCTTTACCTCCACTCTCCTTATGTGACGGAGTGTCTTCTTCGCCTCTTCAATTGCATGTTTTACAGCATCCTCAAAACTATTTGGCGAGGAGCCAACCAATTCAATAGCTTTTATTACGTTC
The DNA here is from genome assembly GCA_964612535.1 of uncultured Thermoplasmatales archaeon. GTDB lineage: Archaea > Thermoplasmatota > E2 > UBA202 > JdFR-43 > JdFR-43. Next base: position 31,916 of record CAZTDS010000002.1, on the reverse strand, counting down.
ATATTTCTAATCAGTTATGCGTATAAAAAGGTAATTTTTTAGCATTTTTACCAGAACCACTCCACCTTTGTTATAGTTGCTCCTGTTGGAAGCCATTTAACAAGCATCGGAGGATATATCTGCACTTCTATTTTATCTCCGACTTTTACTGGCTCTGTATATAAATTGTTTTTTTCCTCAGTCAGCTGCAAATTCTCCCCAACATAGTACTCTTCGCCAGAGAAAGCATCGATGAAGGCAATATTTGGTGTTGAAGCATTCGCATTATAATATACCCCTTCTTCCACATAAGTCACTATAACATATGCTTTTTTCGTTCCATTTTCTTCCTGAAGTTCTCCATCAAAGCATATTTCAGGATGTTCAATTTCGCCACCGAACATTATAGGAGGAAGAACGAAAAACTTCAATGTTTTAATCACTGGACATTTTTTATACCCACAGTTCACCACAAATTCTATTGTAAGAGGACCAAAAATGGCAGGAAAATATGGACATCTTATCGTTTTTTCCTCCCCAATTTGCAATGAAAAGGAGCCGCGGCATGTGCCAGTGTATCTGGGCAGGAAGGAGGTTACTACAACATACCATTCCAAATGCTCTATCGGCTCGCTCCCAATATTCTTCACCTTTGCCAATGGTTGAATTAATGGAGGAATGCCATCGATACCTACCTCAACCCTTATTGCCTCCCCGCTTTTATTTTCTGCTGGAGTAAAATTAATGAGTAAGATGGATGTAATGGCAAGTGCCATCCATCTTGCCATGTGTTATATCTTAGCATGGATTTTTAAAATTTGCGAAATCTATTTATACAACAATAAACACATTATTATATGATGAGTGAGGAAAAAAGATTTAGTTTTTACGAGCTGGGAGAGCTTGCTGAAAGGGCGCCAAAGTTATTTGGCATTCCAACAGGTACAAAGCTTGATGAAATGTTTTACAAGCTTGAAGAAGAAAATGGTAAATTCGTTAAAAAGCCACTCGGCGGTTTGCCATATCTTTCCATATTCAACATTTCCGGCATTCCTGACACAGGTAAAAGTTTATTTGCTGAGCAGTTTGCTGCCTATCAGGCGGCGAAAGGATATAAAGTTTTGTTTGTAACAGTTGAAAGTCCTGCAAATTTCCTGTATTCTGCAATTCGTGAAAAATGCAAAGCTTTAGGCTTGGATTTTGATGAAGCAGAGAAGAACATCGTCGTAATAGATGCTTCCGAGGAGGAAGAACTGAGAGAAAATCCAAAGGCACTGATGGAAACAATGGCATATGCCATAAAGGAAAAGAAAATAACCAACGTTATCATAGACAGCATTACTGGCTTATATGAACATAAGGAAATGATGGCTCGCCAGATTGTCAGGCAGTTCTTCAATTTCCTCAAAAAATGGCGACAGACCGGACTGTTCATCTCCCAAAAACGCTCTGCTCAGGCGAGCGAGAGCGTCGAGGCGGCGGGCGGGCTGGCTGTGGCGCATATTGTCGATGGAACGATTGTTGTCGATAAAAAACTCATAATGAGTCAGAGGGAGGCGAGTCTTTATAAGAAGGATATAGGTGATGTTATACGCTTCATAAGGATCGATGGTTGCAGGCTCAGCGGACATGATACGAGAACATGGGTATTTGAAATTACTGATGCTGGAACAGTTGAAATAATAGCTCCGCTTTCAGAATATATAAGGAGGTGATGAAAAATGGAGATAATATCCAAGCCAATGGGTGGAAATGTTGATGAAATGGCTGAAAAGGTGTTTATGGAGAGCATAAGGATTCTCGGTGGGCTGAAAAAACTCGTTGAATATCGCAATTTAACATGGCTTCCATCGCTGGCAGAAGCTGCCTATGTTGTAGTGCTCAAAAATGAGGCAGTGAAAACATATGGCGAGATAGCAAGAATGCTTGGCATAACAGAGCAAACTGCCAAAAATATTGCAACAGCCGACGAAGAAAAGGTAAAAAATTATATCATGGAGGGTGGAGAGAGGCCAAATGAACACATAGCGGGGGGAATAGCAAAGCTGGCCTATCGAGCATTAAAGCAGCGTGGAGAGCTGGACAAAATTGAATTGAAGAAAGAGGAAGCGGAGGCGTTAGGCATAGACTGGGCGGTGCATGTGCTGGCTGCAATAAAAGGCATGGATTTCCCGGCAGAAAAGGAGGCGTTGATGGAAAGGCTAAAGGGAATGAGCATAATGGGCAGGGATGCGAAGGAAATACTTGAGGCAATAGAGTATCCAGTTAAAAACCCTGCAGAACTGCTCCATAAAATAAAGGAAAGATTGCATGATTGAGGCAAAATATGCCAACCTCTGCCATATATGTCATGGAGAGCTAAAAACATCAGAAATTGAGGCAAAGAAATGCAGCATAACAAAAAAACCACTCTGCTATTTTAAAGAGGAGGAGGCAACAAAAGAATTTCTTGATTTCTTCGAAAAAGCCATAGGGAAGGCAAGAGCCTTGCAGATATTCTGGGCGAAGAGGGTGCTAAGAAACGAAAGTTTTGCTGCGGTTGCGCCCACTGGTATAGGGAAGAGTTCATTTGGCATAGCAATGGCTTTGTTCCTTGCTGGCAAGGGAAAGAAGAGTTACATTCTATTTCCAACAACCCTCCTTGTGCAGCAGGCAGCGGAGGCGGCGGAGAAAATAAAGGAAAGAACAGGCAGGAAAGCAGAGGTTCTTTTTTATCACGGAAATATAAAAAACAAGGAGGAGTTTTTTGAAAAATTGCAGAAAGGAGAGTTTGATGTGCTGATTACCACAACCCAGTTTCTCGCAAAACATTTCGATAAATTAAGCAACTTCACCTTTGATTTCATTTTTGTTGATGATGTGGATGCCATATTAAAGGCATCAAAAAATGTGGATCGAATTCTGAATCTTCTCGGCTTTTATTTCGAAAATGGCTGGAAGGGAAAAGCAAAGGGGGTTCTGATGGTTTCAACAGCAACAGCTAAAAAAGGCAGGAAAGCAGAGCTATTTCGCCGCCTCCTGAACTTTGATGTTGGCTCATCTCATTTTGCCATAAGGAACATCGATGATATTTATATAAATGATGAAAGCCACGAAACAATTAAAAATTTGCTCAAAAAGCTGGGAAGCGGGGGAATAATATATGCGAGGAGCAGCGAGGAGGCGGAGGAATGGCATGAAAAATTAAAGGATGATTTTAAGATAGGGCTTGTAACAGCAAAAAGCAAAAAAGCTTTTCAGGATTTTAAAGAGGGCAAGATTGATTTTCTCATAGGCACAGCCTATTATTATGGAGCATTGATAAGAGGTATAGATTTGCCAAAAGAGATAAAATATGCCATTTTCATAGGTGCGCCTGCCATAAGAATAAGAATCGAGGATATTGATTCCTTAAGCCCAAATATGATAAAATTTATTGCAAGTTTGCTCAGGGAGAGGGAAGAGATAAAAAAATTCATTCCTCTCCTTCCAACAATAGAAAAAAGGGGGGAATTTCAGGAACTGAAGGAAAAGATAAAAATTATAATGGAGGAGGGAATAGGAAAGGAAGAAGATTTTGTTTTGCGGCAGGGAGAAATTATTTTGCCGGATATAAGGACATACATTCAAGGCTCGGGAAGAACCTCCCGCCTGCTGGCGGGGGGCATAACAAAAGGGCTTTCATTTCTTTTTGAGGATGATGAGGAATTGCTCAATGCATTCAGGCGAAGGGCAAGCTACTATGATATAGAGTTTAAAGGAATGGATGAAATTGACATTGAAAAGGCAATGAAGGAAGTGGAGGAAAGCAGGAAAATTAGAGGAAGGAAGGAGGAGGATTTGATAAAGCCATCTCTTTTTGTTGTTGAGAGCCCAACAAAAGCAAAACAGATTGCCCGCTTCTTCGGAAAACCAAGTATAAAAGCAGTTGGCAACTCAATAGTATATGAAGTGGCGAGCGAGGATCATATTCTCCTTATAACAGCAAGCCTCGGTCATCTAACCGATTTGATTACTGGCGAAGCATTTCATGGGGTGGAGGTGAATGGAAAATTCATACCAATATACGCCTCCATTAAAAAATGCGCAGATTGCGGATATCAATTCACGGAGGAAAGAAAAGAATGCCTGAGATGTGGAAGCAAGAACATAAATGATGCAAGGGAAAGAATAGAGGCTTTGAGAAAAATTGCATATGAAGCAGGAAATATAATAATAGGCACTGATCCAGATGCGGAAGGAGAGAAAATAGCATGGGACATCGCGAATTTACTTGCTGGATGCGGGGAAATAAAGAGGGCTGAATTCCATGAAATAACACCTGTAGCCATAAAAAAAGCCATGAAAAATTTGAGAGAGATAGATGAGAATCTTGTTAAAGCACAGATTGTAAGGAGGATAGAAGACAGATGGATTGGCTTTTGTTTGAGTCAAAAACTCTGGGAGGTTTTCAATAACAGGAATCTCTCCGCAGGAAGAGCTCAAACTCCCGTGCTCGGCTGGATTATAAAGAGGGCTGAGGAGCATAAAGAAAAGAGGAAAGTTGGCATAATCCCCGATTTCGGCCTCATGCTGGAGGGAATTGAAAAAGGAGAGGTTGATATCGAAATAAAACTCATTGAAGCAAAGAAAGAAATGAAGAACCCGCTGCCGCCCTATACAACAGATGAGGTGCTTCGCGATGCCAATTCCATTCTTAAGATTCCTGCCAATAAAACAATGAAACTCCTGCAGGATTTATTCGAAAGCGGTTTAATAACATATCATAGAACAGATTCCGCATATGTGAGCGATGCCGGTCTTAAAATTGCAAGGGAATTTCTCGGCGCCCATTTTCATCCCCGCCAAGGAGTGCAGCACGGCGCCCACGAGTGCATCCGCCCCACCCGCCCATGGGATAAAAACCTGCTGCATCGCCTCATTCAGGAGAATGTTATTCAGGTTGAGGAAATGACATGGCAGCATCTGGCTCTATATGATTTAATTTTCCGCCGGTTTATGGCAAGTCAATGCAAGCCTTTTGAGGTTGAAATGAGGAAATACAGGATAAAGTATGACGGCAGGGAAATGGAGGAGAATCGTGTAGTAAAGGTGGAAGGGAAGGCATATGAGCTTTACAGAAGTGTTGCTGTAAAAAGAGAGTTGCCAGAAGGTAGATTCAGGAAAAGAGCGATAATAAAGATGCTGCCTAAATCACCGCTATTTACACAATCTGAAGTTATACATACAATGAAGGAAAAGGGCATTGGAAGACCTTCCACATATGCAACTATAGTCGAAAAACTTTTCATGAGAAATTATGTTGTCGAAAAGAATGGTCGCCTTTTACCAACGAAAAGGGGCTTAGAAATATACAGCTTTCTTGCATCAAATTACGGCGAGTTTGTAAGCGAGGAGAGAACGAGGAAAATAGAAGAGGAAATGGATATGGTTGAAAGCGGAAAAGCAGACTATGTAGAGTTGCTGCAGCAGATATATGAAGAGGTGAAAAGCATCAAATGAATTTTATATTTGCCCACCATTTACATTCATGAAATGTGCATACTGCAATGAGGAAATAGAGGGTGAGGAGGAACTCTTTAAGGAGGGCAAATACTGGCACCGCCGTTGTTTAAGGAAGTGGTTAAGGGAAAAAGGTTGCTAACACCCTTGCTCCTTCATTATCTATAAAGCATTCATAGTTTGTGTATGATGAAAGAAATTTTCTCATTTCCTTGCCACCAGTTGCAACAATTGAGTTGCCAAGCATGCACATCGCTGCCCTGCCAATTTTATTTGCCTCCTTCAATATCCTCTCCATCTTTTCATTTGCTAATCCTGTATTAAGAGAAAAATGGAGGGAGAGTTCAAAAAATTTGTCGAGGGAGGGTGAGGAGATAAACTCCTTTAAGCATTCCCTTCCTGCTTCATTTATTTTTTCCACCATCTTATCATCAAGCAACACCTTTCTTGTTTCAATCTCATCCCCCACAACAGCAAGAAAAACTCTTTCTCGCCATTCTATTTTCTCCACGCCTCCCAAGCCAGCCTCCTTTCTGATTTCCAGTCCGCCAGCATATGATGCGACGACATCTCCAAGCCCCGTCGCCATTTTTATCTCCGCCACATGAGTAGCTTTAACACCTTCCATCTCCTCAATGCCATAAAGGCGGCAGGCAGCAAGGCAGGTGGCAAGAGTAGAAGCAGCGCTCATGCCAAAACCCTGCGAGAATGGAAGCTCATTTTTTATTTTTGCCCTCGCCCTTACCCCCAGCATTTCCATTGCCTCCCTCGTCACCTCCCCCCTGCCAACATTTCCTTTTATTTCTATGGCTTTTGATGGCAGCACTTCTGCATAACTTCCTTTCGTCACACTGATGCCCGCCCCTCTTGAACCAATTTTGTTGCCGTCCTCATCATAACACACTTCAAAAAAACCTGTAATATGGGCCGGGCAGAAAGCGATTGCTTTCATATTAAATCGATGATTTTTTCGGCAATTTCTTCTTTTTTTCCTTTAGCTGTGGCCAATACACCATTTTTATCAATAATCCATATCTTTGCCGTGTCCTTTCCAAGACTTTCTACCGTATTTCCTATTACAATATCAACGCCGTCTCTGGCGATCATTTCTCTTGCCTTCTCCTCCAAAAGTTCCTCTCTCTCCTCAAGTTTGAATGCAACTATGGTTTTGCCAATTTTTCTGAGCATTGGATTTATGCGTGGGGCCGGCTTTAATTTCAGCATAATTTCTTTTCCGGATGGTATTTTTCCCTTCTTTTTATCAACAACAAAATCTGAAATTGCAGCACAATTTATTACGGCATCATATTTCTCCTTCGCCTTTTCTACCAGATTTATTAAATCATTTACACTCCTGAATTTCTTCGTTTTTATATAACCGGGCATATCAAAACTCGCCCATACTGTGACTTCCATACCTCTTTCATATGCTTCGCTGACTATAGCTCTCGCCATTTTGCCAGAGGAAAGATTTGTTATAACCCTCACATCATCTATTGCCTCATGGGTTGCTCCCCCAATTATCAGAATTTTCTTGCCTTTCTTATCCCCTCTAAGCTCTCTTATTACCTCCTTTACTATTCTATCTACGTCTGCCATCTTCGCCTTATTTTCCTCGATTTTAGGCAGTATTATGCCAATGCCTTTCTCCTCGCATTTCTTCAAATTTTCTTTAAAAAATTCATTTTCATACATGGAGAGGTGCATTGATGGCGCCAGCAATATTTTTCCGTCGAAGGCGATAGCGAAAGTTGTTACAGCATTGTCAGCAATGCCGAGTGCTATTTTTGCAACTGTATTGGCAGTGCAGGGAGCAATGAGCATTAGATCAGCGTCTAAGCTAACATGCTCAACTTTTCCACCAAGTTCTGTAATAACTTCTCTTCCAGTGGCAAATTCCATGGCAATCGTTGATATTATTCTGCATGCCTCTCTGCTCATAACAGCATAAACATCCGCCCCATGCCTTATTAGTTGCCTCGCCAGTTTAACGCATTCAACACATGCTATTCCGCCTGTCAGAGCTAAAATTATTTTTTTGCCAGATAGTTTTTTTGAAATACTTCCTTTTATGGCTTCACTTGGATGCACAAGGTTAAATGATAACGGCATTAATAAATCATGCCCTGAATTCCTCTTTTGAAATTAAAAGCAGTATTAGAGCGACTATGCTCAATATGCTTCCTATAATGAAGCCGATTGAAAAAATGCCAAAGATAGCGCCGATTATGGCAACAATCTCAAATTTTTTCATCAGAGCAAATATCCCTCCAATAAGAGGAGGAATCGATAGAATAATTATTGCTGCAGAAAATAAAGGCAGTATATCAAAAACCCATGCAGATAGAGCCTTCTTATTCTCCCATCCCTCACCACTGTTTAGCACTATTTTTTCCTTCAAAAAACTCTTGAAGGGAAACACTCCTATGGTTACATTTTTTGTAACATATCCTTCCTTTTTCACCATTATCCTGTGCTTCCCTGCAGAAAGGTTCTCGATGTGAAAATATCCCTTTTCATCTGTTTCAGCCACCTTTTCCACACTCCCGCCAGAAACAACATATATCTCCACTCCTTCCAGCGGTTTGCCTTCGCCATCTGTTACCATTCCTTCATACATCCCGCTTCCCTGCAGCGCCTCGTTTTCCGAAAACAGGAGGGCGGCGCCCATTGAGATACCGAGCAGTGCCGCAACTATAAGAAGTATGCCCGCAATAACCGGCATTTTTGAGGGTTTTCTTTTAACCAATGGATGAAGAGGGCTTTCTTCAATATCTTCCCTCTCCCTCACATCCACTTTCATTGTCATTCCGCAATTCGGGCATTTTGTCTTCTGTATTCCACTTGCCCCGTCAGGCACTTCCACAACGACGTTTTTGCCACAGTACGGGCATTTTGTCCTACCCTGCATCAGGAAAATTAATGGCTCAACGTTTAAGAACATTCCGCTCTACTGGAATCTGAAAATCATTTATTCTCCATATTCTCTCCATAACTCATTCCTTCTTGCCTCAAGCATGTTATTTTCCATTCCATTCCACTCTGCAAATGTCTTTATTCTATCTCCATATTGCTCATAGAGGTTTTTCATCCTCTCTTTGTATTTTATGTCCCTGAGCAAATGATGGTCGAGGATGAGCATACAATCAGTTTTTTCCATGATTTCCATCAGATTTTTCTCCGCCTTTTCTAAATTTTCCTGTGAAAAACGCCAGCCGAGGAAATATGATGGCGGGCCATCCATTATGAGCAGATCCGGCATCTCCTCAATTATATAATCCTTTGCTTTCTCATACACCGGCCCCTGAACATCTGAGGCAAAGAGCATTTTCTCCTTATTTTCTATACTCACCATTATGACGTATCCAAGCCTTATTCCATGTGGCCCATGAGGAAACGGAGGGGAAAATTTGATTTTATGGGCATCAATTTCATACTCCTCACCATCACAGTATATTATCTCCGCTTTATCCTCAAAAACTTCCTTAAAATATGCTCCTCTCTCCTGCTGGCTCCTGTTTATATGGCTATCTATCCTTTTTGCAAAAATTTTCCTGCCAACATAAAAACTCTCATTCGGGTCATGATGGTCATAATGATAATGGGTTATGACATGGTAATTGCAATCTTTTGCCAGCTCAGCTATCCGTCGCTTCGCATTCTGCAACGCTTCTATTTCGAGGCGATGCGGCGGCAGCCCATAGCGAGATGGCCCCAGGGCAGCGGAGGCATCGATAAAAATTTTTTCTTCGTTCAATTCAACTATCGTTGCCATTGATCTTACGCCAAGAGAGTCGGAAAATAACGGCAGCACTTTCATGAATTTAATATTTTCACGATGATATAATTTTATCTGCAAGCTGCCTGCTATCTACCATCTACGAAAATTTTTTATATTTCTTGCCGTTACTGTAACACCAAAATTAAAAAATTGCTACCGAGGTGGGAAAAATGGCGTGTTTTCTGGTTCCGGGAGCTGAGGCGGTTGTAACGACAGTTGTGCAAAAGGCAGTGGGAAAGGAAAGGGCTGAAAAGCTAAAACTTGGTTGGCTTAACACAATGCTGTGGGGCGGCGTGCTTTTGCTTGCCATCGAGCACATATGGCATGGAGAAGTTGTGCCGTGGCCACCTTTTCTCACAGCAATGAACAATCCAGCAGATATTCCAGCAATGCTCCATGAAATGGCGATTGTTGGTGGAGCAATGAGTATAGTGATAACCCTTGTATGGGCAATCATGGTTGCGGTAACGATTGCATTGAAGGAAAAGGTAACTGTAAGGAAAGTAGCCAGAGTGTAAAGATAACATGTGGCTCATCGCAACCACTCTGGCGGCAGCTATTGTCACAGCAATATGGTATATAAGCGATGAGGCAAGGGAAACATATAAAATAGGGATGCTCAACCTCATTCTGTGGGGCACAGTAATCATGGTATTCGTTGACCACGTTATCGGCTATTTAATGGAAGGAGGCGAGTTTATAGAAATAACGACAGATGCGATACTCCTTTCAATAGTGCTAATAATTGTGGCATTGCTGATATGGGAAATTATATTGTTTGCAAAGGATCCGAAGGGAGTACTCAGAAGCGTCATAAAGTAACGCCTTTTCTCCTCCCATTCATATTTTTTAAAAAATTAAGGGAAAGAGGGTTTCTATTTACACAAAGCCTATGCTGGCAATGCTTCTCGAATCTGTCGAGACGACACCATCCTTTGCATATGCCACAACTCTAATTTCGTGCCAGCTCATTCCTGATGGAGGATTCCAAAAATATATGTGTGGTGCAATCTTAGACGAGTGTATCAGAGATTCATCAATATAAAAATCGACCTTTTCTATACCTACATCGCTATAAGCTTTAGCCATGATAAATGCCGGGCCTATAATCAAGCTGAAATGCATTTCTGGCTCATAGTCTGATGGAAATGGTATGACAGGCAAGCCAAAGAAATATACATATCTATCTGCTGGATGTATAATAGAGATTTCTGGCGATGCGGAAGTATCCTTTTCAACCTCATTTATTGGTCCGCTGCATAATTCAAGATTGTTTATTGTCATAGGCATTGTTGGCTCGCCTACTGGAGAAATTGTTAGAATATTTTCTCCCTCTCTTATAGTCCTCCAGTCAATACTGAGTTTTAATTCTCCATCTACCTTTCCTTCTGGTAGCATTATAATGGCATCGTTCAAATAAATATTCCATTCCTCTCCAATTATGTAGCCAGTTAAATTTATGTGTAGATAAGGAGATATTTCATCCATCTGATTTTGCATGGCGGTGAAACCATTAACCCATCCAGAATGCAAATTAAATGTAATTGATGTATCATTTACAAATGAATGAGGTAAAAGCCATTCCATGAACTCATCAAAATCAAATTCAGTATCGCCATGATCATCAAAGTAAAGAACGAGTTCAGTATCTTTATCCAGCTCTGAACAGACTTCTTTTATTATTTTCTTCAAATATTTTTTTGTGCCTGTGGTCTCATCCCCCCATCCATAATAGATGGTATATTCAGCACCACTCCATATCTTGGTTAGAGCGTTTCCAACATTTTCAATGTTATTATCATGCCTCAAATCTGTGTTATCCCCTCCAAAAACAACCGCACGATGTTTCTTCGCACCATTCCATTTTATCTTATCCCCTCCATTTCCATATGCAATTACTGGATGCTCATGATTATCATGTTTTGGACCTGAATCATCATGCTCCTTAGCCCATTCTAAATCATCTTTTACATTGTCTGATGTCCTGTCAAGTATAGCTCCTTTTGAAGCATCTGTAGGACTGCACTGCTTTCCAGCAAGAGCGTCTGTCCAACAACTCCCAAGATTTTTATCAGGATGATTTTTCACCGTACTGTCACTCCATCCTTTCGCCGTCTCGTCTTCCTTGCTGGCGGAGCCGAATATCCAAGGCACTCCCTCGCATGTGCCGCCTTTTCCGAAAATTTTCTGGAAATCGTCGAGCATACCTCCTCCGAAACAGCTATTGAAGAAAATTTTCACATCTTTAACCTGTGGTTCTCCTTTCTCATTTTTGGGTATCTGCTCACCAATGTATTTAGCGAGTTCATCATCCCGAATTGAGCCATCATGAGTTGTCAGTGTTGAATGCTCTCCAGGCAACTGAAGCGAAAATGTACTCTCTTTGTCATTAACATCTACGGAAGCAAATGTTATGGCAGAAACAAATAACAGCCAGCATATAGCTAATGCCAGAGTTTTTCTCATTTTACCTCCCCATAATCTTGACAAAAGATAACTTCTGTCATACTTAATCTAACTACCCTTTATAAATATTTGCACAAAAAATATAACGTGCAGGACTATCATGAATATGCTCCGAACCCATTACAGCAGTGAAGTTAGCAAGAAAGATTATGGAAAAAAGATAGCCATTGCAGGATGGATTGAAGATATACGAAATTTGGGAGGCATTGCATTTATTATTTTGCGAGATAGATATGGCAGGATGCAGGTTACAGCAATAAAAAAGCAAGATCCTGAACTTTTTAAGGAACTTGTTTCTCTTTCGAGAGAGAGTGTTATAGTGGCGAGAGGCACATGCCAGGAAAATGAAAAGGTGCGAAATGGATGGGAATTGCTGATTGAAGAAATGGAGATTTTGTCTAACGCTGATACTCCCCTTCCAATGGGTGTTGTGGATAAAGTAAATGTTGATTTCGACACCCGCCTTGATAACAGAATAATTGATTTAAGGAGGGATGAGACGAAGGCCATTTTCATGATAAGACATGCATTCATTGGATTTGCATCCGAGTATTTAAGAAAAAAGGATTTCATTGAAGTTCATACTCCAAAAATAACAGCCGCTTCCTCTGAAGGAGGAACAGAAGTATTTAAAATAGATTATTTTGGCAAACCCGCCTATTTAGTTCAATCTCCCCAGCTATATAAGCAGATGCTCATGGCTTCCGGGCTGGACAGAGTTTATGAAATTGCATGGTATTTTAGGGCAGAAGAACACGATACTTCCCGCCATCTAAATGAATCTACAGCCATAGACATAGAGATGGCATTTATTGAGAGCGAGGAAGAGGTGATGAGAATTGCGGAAGAAATGACGGAATATGCGATTCAGAAAATAATGGATGAATGCAGTAAAGAGCTAGAAATTTTGCATGCCAAAATCGATGCACCATCTGTGCCTTATCCACGCATCACATATGATGAAGTTGTTGAATTGCTTAAGAAAGAGATTGATTTCAAATGGGGAGATGATCTGGGGACAGATGAGGAAAATTTACTTGCCGAAAAACTTGATTACGAGCTTTATTTCATAACTAAATTTCCATTAGAAGCCAAACCATTCTATGCAATGTTCGATGGCAAATATGCGAGGGCTTTCGATCTGGAATTCAAAGGTATGGAAATTGCCTCTGGAGCGCAGCGAATTCATGATTATGAACTTCTCATCAAAAGAATGGACGAGCTGGGCATGAATAAAGAAAATTTCGAGGATTATCTCAAAGCATTCCGTTACGGCATGCCACCACACGGCGGCTTCGGCTACGGCATAGAACGCTTCTTGATGCGCCTGCTCGACCTTAAGAACATAAGGGAGTGCATACTGTTTCCAAGAGATAGGAAGCGATTGAGACCTTAAGAAGGTATTTATACAACTTGCAGTTGTAATTTAATGACGAAAAACTTATTGCGTATTTCGTCATTTTGTCTTTTATCTTTTCATCCATTAATTTGGAAAGCAGAGAGATGAAATCTCCAGACAGAAATATTTCATCTGTCATAAAAGAAATAGAAAAAATTCGGGAGGGAGGGATTACATGGGATGAAGTTCAGCATCTCATAGAATTTTTGCAGAAGAAATTTGGCGAGGACGGAGTTTACGTGAATATGATGTGCAAGGTAACAGGTATAGGAATGGGGTTGTTATTTCCTCCTTTCATTCCTGTAACTCCTGTGCTTTTCGCTGCTTTAGGTATTCTTCTAAGCACCGATGGATTAATGGGTCAATGGTCTCATATGGTTCATCTTGCAATTTTCATTCCATTCGCAGGCTTTCCTGCATATTTTGCTCCTCCTGCTTTGTTTATAATTGCTGGTTTTGCTGGCGTGGTTATAGGAGTGGCAATTTTCAGTTAGCAATTGCTTTATTCAATGCCAAAAGAAATTCTGCTGCCTTTTCTATCTCCTCCACGTTAACAAATTCTTTTGTGGTATGGGCGTATTTTAGCTCTCCTGGTCCAAAAATTATGCATTTTATGGCGGCATTGTTGAAAATAATGGCGTCTGTCCAGCTCGGCATGCCATCAAGGGAGAATGAAATGGAGGCGTCGAAACATGCTCTCTTTGCAATCTGAACTATTTCTTCTTTTTCCCCTGTCTCAAAACCATTCCATATTTCCCTGAAATCCACCCTTCCGTATCTTTCAATGATTGTTTTCATTTCCCCCGCCACTTCATCTGCTTTCTGCTCCGCAAACAGCCTTGCCTCTATCCTTCCCTCGCATTTTGCCGGGCAAAGATAATAAGGATTGATGCTTTTTATTTCCTGCACAGTGAGGCAGCTGTCAAAATATTTTCCCTTCTTCCAGTATTTCATGGCCTTCAACTCCCTGAGCATCTCCATCGCCTCATCTATTGCCCCTCCACAAAAGGAGCCATGGATTTCATCGCTTTCTATCTCAAAAATTGCTTCTATGCTCCCTGCCTGATGGTTGCATACCCTTAAGGAAGTTGGTTCCATGATAACTGCATTTTTAGGGTGATGTTTTTTAACAAAAGCCTGCGAACCCTTTGCATCCTCCTCTTCATCACTGAGAAAAGCTACAGATACATTTAGTTCTCTTGCTTTCTCAAGAAAGAGAAGTATTGCGGCGATGCTTGCTTTTGCATCACTTGCCCCCCTCCCATATATCCTGTTTTTTTCGATGCGAACGGGCATCTCTCTTCTTATCGTATCCATATGAGTTGCAATGCATATTTCGTTGCCAGCATCGATAACAAGATTCATTTCATCTTCAATTTTTGCCTCATACCCCATTTTGGCCACTGAATCTGCAATAAAATCCATCATTTTCTTTTCTTCCTTTGAGTATGACGGGATTTTGAGAAGAGTAAGGAGTAAATCTTTTGCATGCATATTTATAAACCCGCAAACATAATTAAACTTGCTCATGGAAATCAGGATAAGGAAGGCAGGGATAGAGGACTTGGAAGCCTTCGTGGATATATATAAGTCTGCTTACCGCAATATGCAGGAATATGCATACAGGAAGGAAAGAAATATAAAGTACTATTTTAAATGGCTTTTGAGGAGGGATAGGGAAGGCATTTTTGTTGCTGAGATAGATGGCAAGCCTGCCGGCTTTGTTGCCTGCGACGCCACATGGCACAGTTTTTTTGATGAGGATGTTGGTGAGATACATGAAATAGTTGTGGCGAGAGGATATAGAGGAAAAGGCATAGGGAAAAAGTTGATGGAAGCGGCGGAAAATTACCTCAAAAACAAAGGGCATAGAAAAATAGAGCTCTGGGTGGGTGAGAGAAACTATGCAGCCAAAAAATTTTACGAAAAAGTCGGTTATACAGCTGGAGAAAAAGTCGGAAGATGGATAAGGATGGTGAAAGAAATATAGTCCCGGCGCCCGGATTTGAACCGGGGACACGCGGATATCCGCGGCGGTGGGTTTTAGCCCGCTTTGCTGCAACTACAGTCCGCCGCTCTAGCCAGTCTGAGCTACGCCGGGCAATATGAATATGCGAGTGTTTTTTAAAATTTTTTGCAGGAGTTTTTCTCCATCAACTCTGCTCTCTTAACTTCATAGGTTCCTCTGCTTCCATCCCATTTCCTTTCTGCTTCAATTATTCTTAATTTTTTTCTGTAAAGGGGACAATCAATAACGAGTGTTTCAAATTCCCCGCCCTCGCCAGCAACATTTATGCCATACTTTATTCCCATCTCCAGAAGCTCTTCAATGCATTTTTCATCGATTTTTCTCCCGAGCCAATCTTTACCAAACCCTTCTGCAGCAACAGCAGTTATTATGACTTCAAATCCAGCTTTTATTAAATCCTGCAACAAATCTTCCTGCTTTTTGTGCCAGAGGGGTGTGAAAGATTTTACTCCTATTTCATGGCAAATCTTCTCTATTCTTGTCCTTTGATATTCGCTGGCAATTGCCCCCGATATTACTCCTTCTACATCTGCCTTTTGAATAAGTTCTTTTAAATCTTCGAGTTCATTCTCCTTTTCTGCCTCGCTTTCTTTTATAAGCAAATTTTTTCCCATTGCCTTCGCTATTAGAGGCACAAGAGATATGTTTTCATAATGAAACATCCAGGAGATTTTTTTCGGCTTCACAGCAATTAATGCATCTATACTCCATCCATAATGCATTGCTACATAACAAGCATACAATGAATCTTTTCCTCCTGAAATTAAACATGCCACCCTCATCTTTTATCGTGCTCATCCCTTATTTCTCCAAATATCTCCTCTATCAAATCTTCCAGCGTTAATAGACCGATTGTCTTTCCATCCTTTGATTGCAGAACTGCCATATGAACCTTCCTTCTCTGCATTTCCCTCAAAACATCATCTACCTTCATGCCGGGAGATATTTTCAGTATCTCCCTCATTATCTCCTTCACTGGAGTTCTTTTATCCTTCATAAGAGCATCTTTAACATGAACCATGCCAACAATATCATCGATACCATCCCTGCAAACAGGAAAGCGGGAAAAGCCTGTTTCAACCGATTTTTTGATTAAATCCTCGACGGTATCTTCCTCATGCAAATAAACCATCTTCTCTTTAGGCACATACACTTCAATAGCCTTCGTTTCATCAAAATCAAAAACCTCCTCAACAAGCTCCTTCTCGTCCTCCTTTATTGTTCCATGTTCCACCCCCAAATCAAGCATTGCAACTATTTCCTCCTCTGTCACCGCCGCCTTCTTATTCTTTTTTACACCCACAAGCCTCAGCAAGGCGTCGGATATTTCAGAGAAAAGGTGGGCGGCGGGGAAGAAAATTTTCTTTATGATGAGGAGGTGCTTGGCTATTTTGAGAGCAAACTCCTCGTTATTTATTCCAAATGCCTTCGGCGTTGCCTCACCAAATATTACTATTACAAGTGTCATTATCGCCGTAGCCATTCCAACGCCTACGCTACCAAGAAGATAAGTGGCTATGGCGCCAGCAAGTATGGAGGCAGATATATTGACTAAATTATTTCCAACAACTATGGCACTTACAACCTCATCAGGATTTTCCATAAGTTCTTCCAGAATCTTTGCTTTTTTGTCATTTTTCATCGCTCTCTCCCTTATTTTAGCCTTATCTGCCGAAACAAAAGCCATTTCTGCTGCAGCAAAAAAGGCGGAAAAGAAAATCAAGATTGCTATTACAATTATTCCTATTACAATCCAGATCATGCTTTTTTATTCACCCTTAAAAAATTCCGGGGCATTTTTAACTATATTTCTTAAAACCCATCTCCTCTGCCACTTCTCTGAAACACTGCCTGCACAGGTGCATTCCATATCTCCTTATTATTCCTCTCTTCCTTCCGCATCTCACGCATCCTTCCACTCTTCCATACTTCTTCTGTCTCTCCTTTATCTTCATTCTACTACCTCCACATTAAACTCCTTTTTAACAAATTCCATTGCTTCCTCTCTCGTTATTCTATGTTTTCTTGGCACTTTTGTCTTTCGAAGTTTTCTCTTCTTTATCCTGTAACCATTTCTTTCAAGTGTAACACATATATCCATTCCAAATATGCCTATCTCCGGATCATATTTCATACCCTCAAAATCAGTATGCTCTGTTATACCAAACGCAAAATTTCCCTCTTCGTCAAAAGACCACGCAGGCAGCTTGAAATTTCTAACCCATAAAGCTCTCTTTAAAAAATCTATGGCTTTTTCTTTCCGCAGCGTTACCTTGCAACCAATGGGCATTCCCTTCCTTATTCCAAAATCTCTGTTTGTCATCTTAGCCACTGTCTGCACTGGCTTCTGTCCGGTGAGCATCTCCAGCACTTTCTCCGCCTTTCTGAGCCTCTCTCCGCCTTCGCCCACGCCTATGTTTACCGTAACTTTCTCCACTTTTATTTTTCTCATTGGATTATCCTTCATATTCCTCTACCCCTGGAAGCTGGACAAGTGGCTTATCTTTTCCGATAGGAAATACATATGGTTTTATTGTTGAAAAGCCTTTAAGTTTAACTATATTTGGCATGGGACTTCTCGTCACAACAACTTCCTCAATTTCAGCTATTTGCCCGGTATGCTTTCCTCCTGTTATCATTGCAAGAGTTCCCTTCTCCATGGGTATTACTTCAAGTATCTCCTGCTCTGGCACAGATATCTTCACAACATCTCCGGTTTTATAGCTGTTTTCCTCAACAATTATGTTGCGTCCATCGTGCAAATTGAGTTGTATTTTGCCGCCTCTTACCATCGTTTTATTTTCTATCCTGCAGAGTTTCCACTTCGCTCTTTCTTCATCAATTTTAACAAGCTGGAGTATGCCTCTCCTATCAAATAAAACGCGATAATGCTCATTTATTTTTGGTATGGATATAACATCCATTAAGCCGCATGGAAATTTATAATCTCTCCTCGCCTTACCATCAACCAGAATCTCGCGTGCTGCAATCATTTTCCTTGCTTCCTTACCTGTATCAGCAAGCCCTAAGGAGTCACGAACAACTAAAAGTAACGGGATACTTCTATCTACTGGATGAGGGCCAGGCGATGGCTTAACCGTCCATTTCGCAACCTTTCTTTCTATTCTCCATGTTCTCGGAGCTTTCAATCTTTTTAAATGCGCTGCCATTTACTCACCATCCTTTTTCTCTTTTAAATCTTTTGCTTCTTCCTTCGCTTCTTCCTCAGCTTCCTCGCCTGCTTCCTCTTCTCCCTCTTCCGTCACTTCTTCCTCTTCCTTTTCCTCTTTTGCCTCCTCTGCAACTTCTTCTTTTTCCTCTTCTACTTCTTCTGTTATCTCCTCTTCTTCCATCTCTTCCGTTTCTTCCATCTCCTCTTCAGCCATTGCTTCCTCCTCTGCCAATTCCTTTATCTGCTCCTCTGCCTCCTTCTCTATTTCCTTCTTCACTTCCTCAGGCAGTCCCTCTTCAAGCTTCTTCCTGCGCCATGGATCTGTCAGATTCAATTTTGTGATAACAACATTTGATGCATGAACTGGGCGAGGCACTTTTTTGCCATCTACCTTTGTTATTACAACGCCTTCTACTTCAAGCCTTCCCTTCTTTGTATCAACGCTCCTTACCTTACCAACATAGCCCTTGAAATCGCCCCTCATGACTTTTACAGTATCCCCTTTTATCACTGGAAGACTTCTCCTCTTATATTTCAAAATTAAATCATCTGCGAGATGCGCAGCTATCCACTTCCTCCTCTTATGGAGGGGCGCGGTGTATAACAACTTCCTCTGTTTCCTCGGCTGCCTGCTCATTTTATCACACTATAATTGAAGCTGCAGCTGCTATACGGGGCCATCTATCCGCCGCCTCTCTCGCCACAGGCCCCTTAATGGCTGAACCCTTCATATCTCCCTGCGGCGTTACAATAACAGCAGCATTATCCTCGAACTGCACTCTCGTACCATCTGGACGGCGATAGGGCATGCGCTGGCGAACTATAACAGCATGCCACACCTGCCTCTTCATTTCAGGCCTCCCCTTCTTTACAGTAACCATGACTAAATCGCCAACGCCAGCGGCAGGATAGCGGCGATGTACCCCCTTTATGTTCTTCACTGCTATAATTTCAACTATCCTTGCCCCTGTGTTATCCACACATTCAAGCTGGGCTCCTGTAGGCAGGCCACGCGTAACACTTGCTGCTATTCCCTTCATTTTTTACCCACCACCACAAAATGCTTTGTTTTGCTTAAAGGCCGACATTCCATGATAATAACTTCATCTCCTTTCTCAACCTTAATACAGGGTGGCAAATGAGCCTTATAACGACTTGTCCTCTTTTCATATCTCTCATACTTTGGCACATAGTGGAGGCGCTCTCTCTCCACCACCACTGTTTTCTGCATCGCTGTGGATACAACTCTTCCTCTTAGGATTATCCCTCTCACTTTTAAGTGCCCGTGAAATGGGCAGTTTGGATCATCACACCTTTCCTTTGGTTCTTCAACCTCTATTCCTATCATTTTATCTTCCTTATCCTATCTTCAGGTCTGTATTTTATTTTTTTACCATTCACCATCTTTCCATTTATTTCGAACTGGGCTATATCTTTGGCAACTTTTTTAACTTTTCCCTGACTTTCTATTATCAGCATATTTTTTGTTTCATCGATTATCGTGCCTTCAATGCCAACCAAACTTTTATCTTTAGCATCGATGATTCTAACTGGCAACCCTATAAACTCACGCCTTAAAAAATTTTTCGTCATTCTATCTCCACCGCAAAGCCCATTTCCTCCAGCTTCTTCTTTGCCTTCTCCTTGTGATCCCCCTGCAGTTCTATCGTGTTTTTCTTTATTGTCCCTCCACATGCACAACATTTTTTCAACTCCGTTGCAAGTTCGGATATATCAACCGATGAATCCAGTCCGGATATTATCGTCACCATTTTTCCATATCTCCTTTTTTCTGTTGTAATCTTAACCTCTTTTCCCTCTCTTGCAATTGTTTCACACACACAAAGTTCTTTGGGCAGTCCGCAAACCTTGCATATGTCGCTCATCCTATTTCTCCCTTCTCCCTCATTATTGTAAGCAACCGAGCGAGGGTTCTGCGTAGATATCTTATCCTGCCCGGCGAGGGAGGTGAGCCGCCCATCGAAGCCCTTCCATACTCCTCCATGAGTTCGTTCCTTATTTCCTTCAATTTCTTCCTTCTTTCCTCGCTACTCATTGCCCTTATTTCCCTCGCTTTCATTCTTTTCAAGCACCTCCTTTAACACTTCCTTTAATTTCTCAGCCCTTTTTATACCTATCCCTTTAATCTCTACAAGATCATTTATGTCCATTTCATATAACTCTCTTGCATTTTTAACTCCCGCCTTTTTAATGGCAGTAAGAACATTTGAGGGTATGCCGGGAATATCCATAACATCCATTGCCTCAAGTTTTTCCAGCGCCTCTTCTCTCCTTGCCTCCGCCTTCTTCAACTCTTCTTTTATCTCCTCCTTTCTTTCCTCAAGAATTTCAACCTCATCTGGCAGGCGAGCATCAGGAGGCATTATTCTAACTTTAACTCCTATTATACCCGGCTTTGTTATTGCAACAGCCATCCCTTCTTCCATAACCTCTCTTGCCACCTCTCCACAATATTTAACATAACCGGCAGTGAATTTTTCCGTCCTGTGCCTCGCCCCAGTTAATTTTCCAGAAATGATAACCTGACAGCCCCTCGCCCCCGCATCCATTATGCGACGAACCGTTGAATGACCGACACGGCGGAAATGCCAGCCCCTTTCCAGAGCAGCAGCAACCTTTTGAGCCATCAACTGGGCATTTAAAGCAACATTTCCTCCAACTTCTTCAATTTCAATTTGTGGATTCTCAACATCAAATTTCTTCTCAATAACTTCGGTAAGCTCCTTTATCCTTTTCCCTCCCTTTCCTATGATTAAGCCAGGTCTTTCAATCTGCATTGTAATAAGCGTTCCCATTGGAGTGCGCTGTATTTTAAGGCCGCCAAAACCAGCCCTCTCGCTCTCCTTCATTAAAAACTCTTTGAGCAACACCCTTTTCTGATTCTCCTGAACAAATTTTCTCTCAATCGCCACGTTATCCCTCCTCTTCCTCCCTTTCAGCTATGATTATCTCAACATTCGTTGTTCTTTCATGCCATGCCGTCGCCCGCCCGAAGGCGCGGGGCATATAACTTTTGATTATTCTACCGCGATAGGTTGAAATATGAGCAATATACATATTTTCTGGATCCAGTCCCTTGTATTCGGCATTATTCTCTGCATTTTTGATTACATCGAGTATGAGTTTGCATGCCTTAACTGGATAAGCTCCTGGCCCCATTCCCTTTTTGTGCGCCCTCTCCGTATTATGTGTTTTGTATGGAATCGCCCTTCTGAAATTTATTACGTCTTCCAGATATTTCTTCGCCTCCTTCACACTCATGCCCTTTATAGCTCTCGCTATATTTTCGCATGCCTTTGGGGAGCAGTGAAGCTCCCTTCCATATGCCTTTGCCGACTTTTCCTCATCCAACTGTATCGAATACTTCATGTCATCACTTCAACGGTAAATATTTCGATGAACGTGTCGCTCCCACGCCAGGCCCGCTATGCTTAACTTCTTTCCTGGTTAAAGCAAATTCTCCCAGATAATGCCCAATCATCTCGGGCTTTATGGTAACTGGCTGGAATTCCTTGCCATTATGCACCGCTATAGTATGTCCAACAAATTCCGGCAATATAATCATATCTCTCAGGTGTGTTCTTATTGGCTTTCCCTTCTCTGTCTTTCTAAGCTTCTCAAGGAATCGATACTGCACAGGCGTTAAACCACGCCTCAACGTTCTCCTTGCGCGGGCTGGCAAATAGGGCAATAACTCCTCGATACTCATTTTTTGAAGCTCTTCAAGAGTAAGGCCACGATACGTGAATTCTTTTTTCGCTGCAATCTCAATTTTCCTCCTCCTCTTACTCCTCTTCACCATTTCATCACCTCTTGCCCGTGCGGCGGGCTGCTATTGAACCAACTTTCCTGCCAGGCGGCGCCCCTCTTGCCACCGTCTTTGGCCTGCCAACATGCTGATGGCTTCCTCCTCCATGCGGATGATCCACTGGATTCATGGCCACGCCACTCGTTATTGGCCATAGTCTTGCTCTCGCCCTTGTTGCATGATATTTCTTGCCGGCCTTTACGAATGGCTTTTCAGCCCTTCCTCCTCCAGCAGGAAGGCCTATGGTAGCCCTGCAATTTGGCAGGAATTTTTTGTGCTTGCCTGAAGGAAGTTTAACTATAACTCCATCTTTTTCATGAGAAATGATGAGTGCATAGCTGCCAGCAGCCCTCACATATTTTCCTCCATCTCCGGGCTCACCTTCTATATTATAAACTGGCGCCCCCTGAGGAATGGATGCAAGAGGTAAAACATTACCCGGCTTAACAATACTTTCTGTGGTGAATTTAATTTTCTCCCCCACCATCATGCCTTCATATGCAATAATTTTTGCTTTGCTACCATCCTCAAGCCTTACTATTGCCGTTGGAGTTGTAGCTCCGGGATTATGAATTATATCCTCAACTATTCCTTCATATTCTCCCAGTTTTGGATAGCCCACCGGCCCCTTATGCTTGAATGAAGGGCTCGTATATGGGGGGTTTCCGGAGCCACGCCTCTGGTGTCGTAATCTCTTTCCCATCTTTCACACCTCAGAATATACCTATCCTCATTCCTATATCCTCAGCATTATATTCTGGAGCCAATTTAACCGTTGCGATTTTGCCTTTTTTTGTTATGCGCGTAGTAACCTTTTCCACCTTCACATCAAATATTTTCTGCACCGCCTCCTTTATCATTTTCTTGTTGGCTGTCATTTTAACTACGAACTGCAAAGCATTGTTCTTTTCAATCAGCATGAGTGTCTTTTCTGTAACATACGGATGCTCTATCACATCATATGGATCCATATTTATCACCTATTTTCTGCAAAGCATTTAAAGTGAATATTGTAAGGCGTCCAGCATGTCCTCCGGGGGCGAGATATTCAACATTTATTTCATCCGGCGAGACCACATCCACACCTGGAAGATTTCCAGCAGCCTTCTCAATATTTTCCTTATTTGATGCAACTATTAGCAGCGATTTTGGCTTCTTATATTTTCTCCCTCTCATCTTACCCTTGCCAGCCCTCACATGCTTTCCTTCCTTTGCCCTTTCTATGTCTTCCGCAACCCCTATTTTACTAAGCACATCCATTATCTCCTTAACCTTCTTCAACTCCTCGAATTTATCTTCAATGATTACAGGCAATTCATCCACGCTGAACTTATGGCCGCGCTGCCTCACAATCTTTTCATTAGCTGTAGCTGCCAGAGCAGACAAACGGGCAAGCAGCATCTCCTTTTTATTTATTTTCCTCTCCCATACTTTTTCCACTTTTGGAGGATGAGCACGCCTTCCTTTTACTGTGCCAGGAGCCATCGCCGCCCTTCCGCTCGCCAGGCGGGGCACCCTCGACATCCCTCTACCCGGCCCAAATGACCATGCAACGTAATGCCCTGCATCCTTCTTCGCCCCATAGGGCTGGCGGCGGTTGGCTCTCATTACATTTACTGCCTTTGTTATTAAATCGGGGCGATACTCAACGCTAAAGCATGCGGGCAAATCAATTTCCTGCACCACGTTTCCATTTAAATCATACACCTTTGCCATTTACACACCCTGCTTGCTTGTAGTGGATATATATGTTATTTCGGGCTTTTCAACCCTGACTCCCTTCAAATATCTCACAGCCCGCCTCATTCTTACGAGACGCTTTACACTTCCCGGCACGCTACCGTGAACCAGAATATATTCATTTCTCACAATGCCGTAATGGGGAAAGCCACCTGATGGCGTTATCTCCTCTCCATTCTCTCCAATTTTGAGGATTCTTTTATTATATTCCGTCCTTTTATGATATCCCATCTGCCCCGCCTGCGGAACTGTGGGGCGAACCCACGAAAGCCATGGGCCCAGCGTACCTATCATGCGGCGATGCTTCCTGTTTTTGTGATGGAGCAATTTCACTCCCCATCTTTTAACTGCTCCCTGAAATCCCTTGCCCTTTGTCACAGCTATGGCATCAATCATCTCTCCTTCTTTGAAAACATCTTTAATGGCAATTTCCTTGCCCAGAATGCTCTGTGCATATTCAAGGCGCTGCTGCAAATCACCTCCTCCTATTCTTATCTCCATTACATCTGGCACTTTCTTTGGAATACCCGTTACCTTCCATGGCTCTGTATAAGCCAGAACCCTTATATCATCAAAACCATCAACTTCCTTTTCCTTCTTTTTCTTCGGAATGGGCATCCTTGCCTTTAACTCTTCAACATTATCCGCCCATATTTCTGTCTTTGTTTTAAAGCCATACGGCGTGTATTCATAAAAGCGAATGGCGGCAATCTTCATTGGCGGTGTTTCAAGTACTGTAACAGGAACAAAAACTTCCTGACCGCTTGTTGTGGAAGTGGGGCGATAATCAACAACTAAAACATGTGTCATCCCCGCCTTATAGCCGGCGAATCCCTGCAATGAAGGCTTGTCTCCATCGCGAGGCCATGATTTGATGCGAGGAGTCTCACGGCTAGCCCTTTTACGGGGCGAGAATGCATGTGAGCCACGCTTAGGCTTGCTGTGCTGTACCATCTTTTACACCTGAAACTTTTACCCAAATATATGAAGCCATATATAAAACTGATGCTTGATGCTGTATCGCATGGCTTCAGATGCCTTTTAGCCTTAATCACATGTTTTTTAAATTAAAAAGTATTACGATGCCATGAAAGACGAGCTTGTAAATGCCATCGCAAATTTAATTGGTGATGCAGTTATAGATTTGCCCAAGGATATGGAAGAGGCTTTAAGAAAGGCAATGGAAAATGAGGAGGGGGCTGCAAAAACACAGCTTGAGGCAATTTTAAAAAATATTGAACTTGCAAGGCAACAAAGAAAGCCAATGTGCCAAGATACAGGCACGCCGACATTTTTTGTTAAAGTGGGCGTCGATTTTCCATATCGTCATTTGTTAAAGGAAGCAATAATTGAGGGTGTGAGAAAGGCAACGAAAGAAGTGCCTCTCCGCCCCAATGCCGTGGACGTGCTAACTGGAAGGAATAGCGGAGATAACACCGGCTTTCACATTCCAGCCATCCACTGGGAAGTTGTGGAAGGCGACGAATGCTTCATAACGGTGATGCCGAAGGGCGGCGGCTCGGAAAATATGTCCACGCTTCGCATGCTGAAGCCGGGCGTCGGCTTAAAGGGTGTGAAGAA
This sequence comes from uncultured Thermoplasmatales archaeon, assembly GCA_964612535.1. Taxonomy (GTDB): domain Archaea; phylum Thermoplasmatota; class E2; order UBA202; family JdFR-43; genus JdFR-43. The sequence goes on along the minus strand of CAZTDS010000002.1, from coordinate 6,459 downwards.
ATTTGTGCTCGAATGGATGGTTGAAGCAGCTGGCAATCCATGTCCGCCTACAGTTGTGGGCGTTGGTATAGGAGGAGGGGCTGATATAGCAATGGAACTTGCAAAAAAAGCTCTACTCCGCAAGGTAGGGGAGAGGCATGAAAATGAGGAGATAGCGAGGATTGAAGAGGAGCTTTTGAATGCAATAAATTCTACGGGGATAGGAGCAATGGGGCTTGGTGGCAGGACAACGGTTGTAGATGTTCATGTTGAGATTGCTCACCGCCACCCCGCCTCGCTACCTGTTGCTATAGCTGTCCAATGCTGGGCGAACAGGAGGAAAAGTATTAAAATAGATAAGGAGGGAAAAATATGGAATATAGATTGAATTTGCCTGTGGGCGAGGAGGAGATACTCAAAATAAGGGCTGGAGATGTAATTTATATCAGTGGGACAGTTGTTACAGCAAGAGATGAGGCACATAAAATGGCTATAGAGGCTTTTGATGAAGGAAAAGAATTGCCAGTGGATTTCTCAAAGGTTGCTATATTTCATTGCGGACCAATAGTGAAGAAAGAGGGAGATGAATGGAAAATAGTTGCAGCTGGGCCTACGACGAGCAGCAGGATGGAAATTTTTGAATACGATTTTATAAAGAGATTTGGCACACGCATCATAATAGGCAAGGGAGGAATGGGGGAAAAAACAGCAAAGGCGTGCAAGGAGTTTAAGGCAATATACGCTGCCTTCACTGGCGGCGCCGCCGTGCTGGCTGCAAATGCTGTGAAGAGGGTGAGAGATGTCTTCTGGCTTGAAGAGCTTGGGATGCCAGAGGCGCTATGGATTCTGGAAGTGGAGAATTTTGGTCCGCTAACAGTAACAATAGATGCCCATGGAAGAAATCTGACGGAGGAAGTTAAGGAGAGGGCGAGAGAAATAGCGGCGAAAATTGAGTTCTAAGAGCATGCTTTAAAAGAAGACATGCAGGGTGGAATTGCCCATCATGCAGCATCTCGAATCTTCAAATCCTCGGAGATGTGAAAGCCGCAACAACATCTTGGCAAAGGAGGAATAAAAACAATTTTTCTCTTCATTTTCGTAAATATCTGGCTCTTCATCAAAAATTGCCAAGATTTTCTGATAATTTTCTTGCCCGATAGTAAAATAAGGTGAAAAATTTAAGTATGCTTCTCCTTTCCCAAATATGCTTGATGCACTTCCATTGGTTGTGGGTGTTTTATCGCTTGCGGTGGCTGCTGGAATGGCGATTTACATTCTTAAAAAGCCGAAGGGCGATAAAAAAATGCAGGAAATAGCGGAGGCAATTCATAAAGGGGCTATAGCTTTTCTCAATGAAGAATATAAAATTATCGTGGTTTTCGTTGCCATTGTTACCATTGCCCTTCTTGCAGCCAGCCATTACACGGATATGCCGTGGCAAACCAGCCTTGCATTCCTCACGGGCGCGTTTTTCTCCACACTGGCGGGCAATGTTGGCATGAGAATAGCGACGGTAGCCAATGTGAGGGCGGCGGAGGCAGCAAAAAAAAGTTTGAAAGACGGCCTGCTAATCGCCTTTTCTTCAGGCTCTGTAATGGGGCTCACCGTTGTGGGGCTTGGCATAATAGGTGTGGCATCGTTCTTCCTTTTATTTGAGGAAGAGGCGGCAAGCATTCTCTTCGGTTTTGGTTTCGGGGCGAGCAGCATAGCTTTATTTGCAAGAGTGGGAGGCGGAATATATACGAAATCGGCAGATGTAGGCGCTGATCTGGTGGGCAAGGTTGAGGCAGGCATACCAGAAGATGACCCACGCAATCCCGCCGTTATTGCAGATAATGTTGGAGATAATGTTGGAGATGTTGCCGGCATGGGTGCAGATTTATTTGAATCATATGTTGATTCAATAATTTCAGCTATAACTCTTGCCATAATAGCTGCTGTTTATAAAAACGGCGATTTATATCCTCTCGTCATAGCTGCATTGGGAATCATCGCCTCCATAATTGGAATGGGTTTTGTGAGAGGAAAAAATCTCTATGCAGCTTTGAGAAACGGGCTATTTGGGGCGGCAATTGTTTTCGCTGCATTAGCATTTATCGCAACAAAATACATGCTTGAAGATTTGAAGCCATATTATGCTGTGCTTGTCGGCTTAATAGATGGCGTTGTTATCGGGCTTACGACGGAATATTTCACCTCTGAACAGAGGAAGCCGGCTCAAAAAATAGCTCATGCCTCTCAAACGGGGGCGGCGACAAACATTCTGCAGGGGCTTGCTGTCGGAATGATGAGCACAGCCATACCAATAATTTCAACATGCGTTGCAATGATTCTCGCCTTTGAATTTGCAGAATTTTATGGCGTTGCTTTGGCTGCCATAGGAATGCTTTCAACGCTCGGCATATCACTGGCAACAGACTGTTATGGGCCAGTCGCCGATAATGCTGCTGGCATAGCGGAGATGGCTGGACTTGGAGAGGAAACGAGGAAGAGGGCGGAGGCTTTAGATGCTGTGGGAAATACAACGGCTGCGATGGGAAAGGGCTTTGCCATTGGCTCGGCTGCAATAACTGCCTTAGCCCTAATCTTCACTTTCGTGGAAAAAGCAAAGGAATTGATGGGAAAGGAAATAAATCTTACTCTCACATCTCCCTATCTCATGGCTGGCGTTTTTATTGGAGCAATGCTCCCATTCATTTTCTCTTCCGTAACCATAGGAGCTGTCGGGAGGGCAGCGGAAAAAATGGTGAATGAGGTAAGAAGGCAGTTTAAAGAACTTGGCATTCTCGAAGGCAGAGGAAAACCGGTTTATGATAGATGTGTAAGGATTGCTACGAGAGGTGCTTTAAAGGAAATGATTCTGCCATCCAGTATGGCCGTGGTGGTGCCAATAATCATAGGAATATGGCGTATCGAGGCTCTCGTTGGCTTACTCGCTGGAGCTACAGCATCTGGCTTTTTGATGGCAATATTCCTTGCAAATGCTGGCGGTGCGTGGGACAATGCGAAGAAGTATATCGAGGCAGGCAACCTTGGCGGAAAGGGCAGCTTTGCCCACAAGGCGGCAGTGGTCGGCGACACAGTCGGCGATCCTTGCAAAGACACAGCTGGGCCTTCCTTAAATATCCTAATAAAGCTCATGTCAATCGTAAGCCTTGTTTTCCTTCCTCTATTTGTAAAATTTGCGGGATAAATGGAACTGAAAAGAGAACTCGGGCTTAAAGAAGTTGTGGCAACTGTGGTTACCTCTGTAATTGGAGGAGGACTTTTTATTTCAACGATACAGATACAGAGTAAGGTAAATGTTGGCTCTGCAATCATTCTTTCATATATTATAGCAGCCATTCCAGCCTTTTTAATGGCTTTATGCTATGCGGTGCTCTCCTCAGCTTTGCCTTCTTCTGGCGGAGAGTATGTTTTTGTAAGCAGGATAATAGATCCTTTTATTGGCTTCATATCCACATGGGCAAGATGGTTTGCCATGATCGCGACAATAGCAGCGATGGCTGTAGGAGATATAATTTTAATAAACAACTTCTTTGATGTTCTTGGTATGCATGCAGCTGTTGATTTCATAACAGCTAACATACAAATTATTGCCATAGTGCTCGTCATTCTCTTTTTCCTGATAAACTATCTCGGCGTTAAGGTTTATGGAAGGGTTCAGATTGCAATGTTTGTGCTTTTGATGCTGGGTATTTCTCTCCTTATCATATTTGGCATAAGAAACGTGAGTTTGAGTAACCTTGAATATTCATTCAATTTCAACATGGAAAATATTGCCATGGCGAGCAGTTTGATTTTCTTCAGTTACATTGGCTTCGCCGCCATAGCAAATGCTGGAGATGAGGTTAAGGAGCCAGAAAAAACGCTGCCCCGAGGAATTACAATATCGATGTTTGCAATAGCCCTTGCCTACATTTTTGTTGCTCTCGTAGCCTATGGCTCAATGAGTCCTTCTTTTTATGATTCTTATGATTTCTCTTCTGGCTCTGTGCCTGATTTAATGGCGAATTTTCTTCCTGCATCCATAGCTGTATATGTTGCTTTTGCTGGCTCAATCGCAATCATTTCCGACATAAATCCAATGATGCTTGCAACATCCCGTCTTGCCTTTGCGTGGGCGAGAGATAAAATAGTGCCAGAGAGGGTGGCTGAGTTAAATAAATTTGGTGTGCCGAAGTGGTCACTTGCAATAAATGCTATAGTTGCAATCATAATAATAATTTTTGCCAAGGTTTTCATGAATGTCGTCATGATGATAAATATGGCTGTTTTGCTCATTTATATGGCAATATCTACAGCAACTCTCATTTTGCCTTACAAGCATCCGGAGATTTTCAGCAAGGCAAAGTTTAAATTTAGCGGGATATGGGTTGTTGCGCTATCAGGTTTGCTTCTCTCAGCCCTCTTCTTTGGATACATTCTGCAGCTTGATGGAGCTATGCCCGGTTTTCTTTTCCTTCTTGCATGGATTGGTGTGGGTGGAGTTGTTTATGTGGCAACAATGGAATCTCATCGCCTGCCATGGAGGATTTATAAGGAGCAGAAAAAGGAGAAGGAATTGCTTGATAAAGCTATGATAGAAAAATTGCTTAAAAGGGCGAGGCGATAACTTTATATTACACCTCTCTATTTCGATGGAGGAGGGATAAAAATGGCAGAGCAACAGGAAAATGTGGTATACGTGGGTAATAAGCCACCAATGAATTATGTACTGGCTGCAATAACCCAGTTGAATTCTGGGGCAAACCAGGTGGCAATAAAAGCAAGAGGTAGGGCAATTTCTAGGGCAGTGGATGTAGCAGAGATTGTCAGGAGACGCTTTGTACCGGATGCACAGATAAAGGATGTCAAGATATACACCGAGGAGCTAACAAACGACGAAGGCAATAAAGTCAATGTGTCCTGCATAGAGATTTACCTGGCTCGCGAGTAGCCAGGCTTCTCTTTTTTCTTTTTATTTCTGGTG
>CAZTDS010000002.1:0-1408 GCA_964612535.1 uncultured Thermoplasmatales archaeon | reverse complement strand
CCATAGATGTTTTAAAATTATATGCGAATCTTTCTTCCAAATGTTCTCTTACACTTTCATTCCAAGTTGCTTTAACAATTTTCTCTGCATTTTTTTGTTGGAAAAACTTTTCATGAGTTTCTTTGACATATTGTAATGGCGGAGCAATTCCTTAACATCCCTTGTTTCCACCCCTGCACCCCTTGCTATCCTCTTTATATGCGAGGACTTTATTATATTTGGATTCTCCAACTCCTTTTTAGTCATTGAATCCATTATTATGCGGAATTTCCTTAACTTTTCCTGCGTTTCATGTACCTGCTCATCTTTAAGTTTGCCTCCAAATGGCAGCAAATCCGCTATTTTCTGGAAGGGCCCCATTCCAGCCAGCAGCTCCATCTGCTCATACATGTCAAGCAAGGTGAATTTTCCAGAAAGCATCCTCTTTGTAACTTCCTCCACCTTCTTTTCCTTGCCTTTCGCGGCCTCCTCCGCCTTTTCCAGCAAGCTTTGAAGGTCTCCCATACCAAGGAGGCGGGATAAAAAGCGGGTTGCATCGAACTTTTCCAGATCATCCGGATGCTCTCCTGTTCCTATGTAAAGGATTGGCGCCCCTGTTTCCGCCACCGCTGACAAGGCTCCGCCGCCTTTTGCTGTGCCGTCCATTTTTGTCAGGATTACGCCTGTTATGCCTATTGCCTCATTAAATGCCTTGGCCTGTTTTCCTGCCTGCTGGCCGGTGGAGGCATCGATTACTAATATTTTTTCATCTGGTCTGGCTATGGAAGCGATTTTCTTCATTTCATCTATGAGGTCTTTTTCCAGCGAATGACGGCCTGCGGTATCGATGATTATGATATCATATTTTGAAAATTTTGCCAGGCCTTCCTTAACAACATCCTCAGCTTTTTTTCCGCCTCCATAAACGGGGGCATTTATTTTCTCCCCTATCTGCTTTAATTGCTCATAGGCGGCAGGGCGATGAACATCAGCGGCTATCAAAGCAACTTTCATTCCCTTTCGCTGGAAAAATCTCGCAAGTTTTCCGCAAGTTGTTGTCTTTCCCTGGCCATATAATCCAACCATCATTATACGCTGCTTTTTCAACGGCAGCTCTCTTCCTCTGCCAAGGATGGAGGAAATTTCCTCATGCAGAATGCGGAGTACATGCTCTCTATTGCTCATTCCCGGCAATGGTTTTTCTTCCAGCGCCCTTTTCTCTATTCTTTTCGATACCTCTAAAACAAGTTTTACATTCACATCCCCCGCTATTAATGCACGCTGTATATCGCGGACAACCTCCTTTATCAAATCTCTATCTATGAAGGGAGCGGTGGCTATTTTTCGAAATGCACTCCGCAACGATTCACCAAAATTTTTAAGCATTGAGAAAATAGGTGGCAGCTTATTTATCTTTTTTGCCATTTCC
>CAZTDS010000001.1:50548-52010 GCA_964612535.1 uncultured Thermoplasmatales archaeon | reverse complement strand
ATAAATATGGATGATGTGGAATATGTAACTGAAACAAGCGTCACTATAAGAGGAAGTAGAAGAAGGACAACCGTTCCGAAATACATTGTAGATAAACTGGGTATAAAGGATGGAGACAAGTTAAGATGGATACTTTTCAAGGATAATAGCATAATTATAACCAAAGTTAAAAAAGAGTGATACAGTATGACAGAGATAATAACAATCCTGGCAGTATTTTTTGCAGCTGTTATAGATACATCTCTTGGAATGTGTTATGGCACAATTCTCACGCCTTTTCTTCTTATAGCTGGTTATCCACCAAGTATCGCGGTTCCTACTACACTTTTATCTCAGTTAATTGTGGATATAGTAGGAGGTACTACCCACACAAAAATTAAAAATTTTACAAAAAAAGACATAGAAGTTGCATTGATTGTGGCTATTCCAGCCACCGCTTTAGCTGCCATAGGGGTTTTCTCGAATTTAAATCTTCCTAAAATAGTAGTAAAGAGTTATATAGGGATACTTGTGATTATCTTGGGTCTTTTAACATTGTATGGTATAAAGCTCAGGAAATCACCTAAAGGGCTCGTTCTTATCTCCAGCATCGCAGGATTTAATAAAGGATTTATGGGTGGAGGTTTTGGGCCAGTTGTTGTATCGGGGCAAATTATATTCAATCATGACGTTAGGCCATCTGTAGCAATAGGAGATATTGCTGAAATCCCTGTATGTATTATTGGACTATTAGTTTTTGCGATATTCAAAGAATTACCTTTTTCAAAAATTTTTATCATTGCATGTATCCCAGCAATAGTGGGTTCGTTTATAGGACCTCATTTAACATTAAGAATGAGTGAAAAAAATTATGCTGAAAAAATAATAGGAGGAGTTATGCTAATATTGGGGGTTTTTACTCTCGTAAAAACTTTCCTGTAAATTTGCCATCATTCTCCAACTGGAACAATGAGCAATGGGAGGAAGTTTTGGTTTAATAGAAGTACATTGAGAATTGATTGGCTATCCGTTGGCAAGACAATATTTGCAGATAAATTCCATGCAGTCGCTTCTAAGAGGATATTGTAGGCAGAAGCTCCTGCCTCATAATACCAAAGCCATCTAAATTCCTCTCCGGAAAAATCATCCCATAAACCAATCATTCCTTTTGTCATTCTTATGTCCAATACGGAAATGAGGATCAAGGGGGCTGAAGATATGGACGGCATTGAGGAGGCATCAGCAATCTCTTTCCTATAATCTCCGTGCCTTATTTTTACCAAGGAGTGCAAAACGGGCAAATTCCACATATAATATCTATACAATCCTGCCACATACCTATACACTCCATCTTTCGTTACTGCATATATCTTTAAAGGATAATATGCATGAGCACTTGGAACTGTTCTATGTCTCACTATTTTATTTTTTTCAGTTATGCAATTGTCAATATAATAGGAAAAGCCGTATGCAGCCCACAAAA
>CAZTDS010000001.1:0-50448 GCA_964612535.1 uncultured Thermoplasmatales archaeon | reverse complement strand
TATGCAGCCCACAAAATGGTGGAAAGAATTTCATCGCTTATTGGCGTTTCATTAAATTCTCTTATCGATTTTCTTCTGGCTATAGCTATTTCCAGTGGCATCTCTATTTTTTTGGTGGAGGTAAGGAATAGCTTTGCAGTGTTTTTTCTTCTGTTAAAATTGAGATTGATGAATGTCTGCATATATTTGTTACTGGAAAGGATGAGATTAAAAGCATCGCTATAACAACAATAACAACGCTTTTCAAATTCATTTCACTCCCCATTTTCATATATATCAGGTATAAATAACTTTGTTTCTCAAATAAGGGGTGAATGAAGAATATTACATGTTAACTTCCAAAAAAGTCGTGAGTATGGCAAAGAAAGATGACCAGATGGACATAAATTGATTAGCCCATCTCAATTATCCTTGTGGAGATATGTGAAGTTTGCAATAGCAAATTTAGGCGAGCACAAGCGAATTATATATCCTTCTTTACCTCAATCATTTCCTGCAATATAAAAGAAAAAGAAGGAGTTATTGGCTTGTTTTCTTATTCCTTTTTTCCATACATTTGTTTATAACGTTCCCATTTTTCGTCGAGGCGGTGCTTTATTTCTTTTATATCCTCTTCAGTAAGATGACGGAATCTTCCCTGCATTTTTAGCCAGTTTTCTATCGGCTCTCTTTCCTTTCCCTCCAGAATGCGTTTGCTGTAGCCAGTAAATTCAATTTTTCCATTTATTGCCTCATATAGCACCCATGCCCCTGTCTTAACCGCAAGCTCAGCCATCTCAACCGTCTTACTCATATCAAAGCGCCATCCCGGCGGGCAAGGGGTAAGTATTTCTATATAACGTGGCCCCTTCATCTCCTTTGCCTTCTTCATCTTATTGTATAAATCCTCCGGATAAGCAATCGTTGCTGTGGCAACATACGGAATATGATGTGCCAGAACTATCTCCGCCAACTCCTTTTGATGCTCTTTTTTGCCAGTCCATGTTGTTGTTGTCCATGCGCCGTAGGGCGTCGCCCCACTCCTCTGTATACCAGTATTTGAATACATCTGATTGTTGTAGCACACATAAATGAAATTCGTTCCCCTCTCCAGTGCTCCTGACAATGCCTGCAATCCAATGTCATAACTTCCTCCATCTCCAGCCCATACAACGGGCAATATGTCATCCTTTCCCTGCGCTTTTAGTCCTGCTGCCACGCCTGATGCGGCTGCTGCAGCGGCTTCGAAGGCTATATTTAATGTGGGGACATTGAAGGCTGTTTTGGGATATAAGGCCTGGATTACTGCGCTACATGATGCTGGCACTATAAGCATCGTATTCTTCCCCAACGCCTTTAAAGCTGTTCGCAATGCAATGGTTGCAGGACAGCCAGGGCAGGCAGCATGCCCCTTCAATATATATTCCTCGAGTGGCAAATCCTTTATCGCCATTATTTCACCTCCGTTGGATACCACCCTTCCTTGCCTTCTTTAGCAAGCTCATAAATTCTTTCTATATCCTTATAACTCACATCCACGCCTCCAAGCCCTGCTATGAAACCATAAACTTCCTTTCCTCCTGCCTTTATCTCATTATAAACTATCCCTCCTAAACCCGGAGAAATATCACGATCTATAACTATCATTTTATCATATTTCAGATATTCATGCGGAAATGGACGGAATGTTCTCAACTTTAGCAATCCTGCCTTCTCTCCCTTGCTCCTTAATTCATCCACCGCAACCCTTGCCTCAGCTGCCAACGCTGCCATGGTAACTATAACATAATCTGCATCCTCGCATCTGTATTCTTCAACAAGTCCATATTCTCTTCCAAATTTCCTTCCAAATTCCTCTCCAACTTCCTCAATGATTTTCTTGGCATTTTCCATTGCTTGGTGCATCGAATAGCGAATTTCCATATACGGCTCTGGAGGTACTATGTTGCCATGAGTAATCGGGTTTTCTATATCGAGTGTCCATGATGGCTTGAAAGGGGGAAGGAATGCATCTATTTCCTGTTGCGATGGCACTTCAACAGGCATTGATGTATGGCTTAAAATAAAGCCATCATAGGCAATCATTGCAGGGAGCATAACATCGCTGTTCTCTGCAATTTTATATGCCTGAATTATGTTGTCAAAAACTTCTTGGTTGCTAGAAGCATAAAACTGCATCCATCCTGTATCGCGTTGCGCCAGGCTATCGTTCAAATCACTCCATATGTTCCATCCCGGCCCCAGAGCACGATTTACATTAACCATCACAATAGGCAACCTCGCCAGCCCAGCCCAGTGAAGCATTTCATGCATTAGAAGCAAGCCATGCGATGAGGTGGCTGTGAATGTCCTCACACCTGTTGCTGCAGCCCCTATGCATGCAGCCATAGCAGAATGTTCCGACTCCACTCTGATAAATTCTGCCTTTAACTCACCTTTTTCCACATACTGGGCAAGTCGTTCCACAATTGTTGTTTGTGGCGTAATAGGATATGCAGCTATAACGGCTGGTTTGGCCATCTTCGCTGCCAAAGCAGCGATATGATTTGCAGTATCTATAACAATCATTTTTCCTCCCTCCTCATTTCTATTGCTTTTACAGGGCATACATTGCTGCAGATTCCACATCCCTTGCAATATTCATAATCGATACTCGGATATTCATTTCTTGAAATGGCAGCATCTGGGCAGAAAATCCAGCATCTCCAGCACTTTATGCATTTGCTTGTATCAATAACGGGCCTGAAAACTCGCCATGTGCCCGTCTTTCCCATCGCTCCTTCAGTCGGAATAGAAATAGCTGTCTTAACATTCATATTACCACCGCCTTATACGCTTCTTCCGCCGCCTTTGCATTGCTATCAGCTTTTTTACCGAAACGCTCATGTATCGCCTCTTTTAGAGCATCGAGTTTGACTCCATCCAGAATTCTAACGAGGGCGCCTGTCATTGGAGTGTTAACCACAGGTATCCCTCCTACAAGTATTTCATTTTTTATTGCTATCGAAGTTGCATCAACAGTCGCAACTTTATATGGAAGGGAAAAGTCCTCTGGCTTTTTATTTGTGTTAAGCAGAACCACCCCATCTTTTTTTAGCCCCTGAGTAACATCGATTACATCCATGATGCCTGTATCAAGCACCACAACTATATCTGGCTCTTTTATCTGGCTCCTTACAAATATTTCCTCATCGCTTATCCTCGCAAAAGCTTTAACCGGCGCCCCTCTCCGCTCGGCACCGAAAAAGGGAAATGCCTGCACTCCTTTGTTGCCACTTTTTAATGCAGCAGAAGCAATGAGATTGGCAGCGGTAACAGCTCCCTGCCCACCTCTTCCATAGAATATTATTTCTTTTAGCATTTGCTAATGAATGCAGGCAAGATTAAAAAAATTTTGGGAGGCATGTTTAAATATGAGGGGATAAACGGAAACTCTTATATTGAACGTCCATTTTATGGATGTGAAAAGAATTGCTATAGTCGTAATTTTGCTGATGCTTCTTCCTTCGTCATTTTCAGTTAATGAGAGAATTTTTTCTTATGAGACCGACGAATTCAGATGCGGGAATATATTTTACGTAGGTGGTTCAGGTCCAGATAATTACACAAAAATACAGGAGGCTATAAATGATGCGGAGGATGGAGATATTATTTTTATATATGATGACTCCTCACCATATTATGAAAGGCTGGTTATAAACAAGAGTATTACATTAAAGGGAGAAAACAAGGAAACGACAATAATTGAATTTACAGATAGTCCAACAATTTTGGTGGAGGCAAATGGAGTAACAATCTCAAATCTTTTCATCAAGAATTTGAATAACTCGGCAATTTATGTAGATACATGGAGTGAAAATACAACCATATCAAACAATATAATTTTTATCAAAGATGAGATGCATCTTGCTCTGTGTCTTCTTTCTAACCACAATATTGTTTCCAACAACATATTTATAAATGGCGGGATTCTCGGAGGAAGTTATCCAAACAATATTTATAACAATACGGTAAATGGCTTACCACTTATTTATCTGGAGGGCGTTCACGATATATCGGTTGAGGGAAGAGCAGGGCAAATTATATTGATAAATTGTAAGAACGTTTCCGTAATTAGACAGAACATCACAAACAATTTTATCGCTATTGGAATATATCATTCGAAAAGATGTTATATATACGATTGTAATATTTCACACAACTGGAAGGGAATGGAAATCATCGATTCCTCGGGCATTTTTATTGAGAAAAATAGAATAGAGGATAGCGCATATGGCATCTATTTAGAGGCAAAGAGGGGAAAGGTGAGAGGGAATATAATAACCAGTAATCAATTTAGAGGATTGCATATAGCTCATTCTAAGGATATAATGGTAAAGGAGAACAATATAACAAATAACGGAAAGGGGCTGTATCTCCAAGATTCAAAAAGATGCCTCATTTACAGAAATAATTTCATTAACAATCAAAAACACGCAGAGTTTGGTTATGTGGCGGCCATATCCAAAGCAGGAATTCATCAAACACTTACAAATCTCTGGCTTAGAAACTACTGGGGTGATGGTATATATCCACAGGTTATAAAAGGAGAAGTTATGTGGTATATTTTTGGCATCATATTCTATACTCCATGGATTCAATTTGACTGGATACCCTCGCTGCAAAGCATTGATTTATCATGAATGGAAACTAAAACATTTAAAAACAGAGTTTTTATTTCCTTTTGGGGCTCGTGGTCTAGGGGTTATGACGTCGCCTTCACGAGGCGAAGGTCGCCGGTTCGAATCCGGCCGAGCCCATTCAAAAATTTTTCTATTCTATCCTCGTGTATAAAAGCCCGAGAATGCCGAAAGCAAGGAAGATGGCTGTGACAGCGTATATGCCAACATCAGCCCAAACACCATATGTTATTCCCCATGCTACGTAAAATATTATTCCAACAAGTATTGAGAGCAGGGAGATTATCAATTTTGCATTTATTTTTATTTCCTTTTTTTCTGTCATTTTAATCACTTTAATGAGAGGATAGTGGGAGCACTGGGATTTGAACCCAGGTCAGCGGGTCTCTTCTATGGGTCATCGCTCCAGTTATTCTTCATATCTCGGATGACCCTCTCTTAATCATCCCCATAACTGGAGCCCGCTATGATCCCTGGCTACACCATGCTCCCACAAAGCGTAATATCCAATTTCATTTAAATCTTTTATGGCTCAGAAATATGATTATAAAAGCTGCAAAAAAGGTGATGAATGTGAAGGATGGCATACCTTTTTCATTTTCAACATAAATGGTACAAGAAGTTGTTGCATTTCCACACCTTGCGTATATGGTGTGTTCTCCATTGGATAACTCTGTTGTGTCTATTTCTGCATACCATAACAGGGTTCCGCTTGCATTTTGCCATTCTCCATCATCGATTTTTATTTTAACTCTTGCCTCCTTTTCTGCTATACCTCTTACAATAATCTTGCCTTTTACCTTTTCTCCTGGCTGAGGAGAGAGTATGTAGATGTGATATGAATGGGATATGTTTATAGCAAATGGTTTTTCAGCAGGAAATTCATCAACATTTCCGGAAGATATCTCATATCCTCCTTCACCATCATAATCATCCCAGTAATTGCCCATGCCATCATTATCCCAATAATTTATGCCACCATAACAGTATGCATTGTTTTTATTTCCTATGAAATTATTATTGAAAATGTGATTTCTCTCGCTTTTGCAGCATAAGTGTATGCCCTTATACTCGTTTCCAGTTATATTATTCATCCTGATAATATTCTTCTTTCCTCCCTGAATTACTATACCTTCATGATTATTCTTTATTATATTCATGTAAATGATATTGTTATTGGATTTTTGCATATAAATGCCCCATGCGTTCCTGTATATTTCATTGCCCTTTATCTCATTATTATCTGCATAATCCAAATTTATGCCCTCGTAACTATTCCTGAAAATTTTATTGTGAATTATTTTATTTCCATCGCCTTCAATGTTTATCCCATGAGAATTGTTGAATATGGTGCAGTTCTCGATAATATTATTGTTGCCAGCGATATCCACAGCATAATAACCATCCTTTATTATGAAACCGGATATGTCGACATTATTTGCATTTATTTCAATGCCATAAAGTGTGGCATTTTCCCCTTCCATTGATATTGATTTATTTATGACAACGCTTCCATATTCCCCGGCCATCACCACTATTTTATCTCCCTCGCTACATTCATTTATAGCTTTCTGCAAATCCTTATAATCTCCATTTCCGCTGCTATCCACAACTATTATTTTTCCCTCCACTTTAAATGCAAATGCGAGCAGCAATACGACAAACATTGTTATGCAAACAAATCCATGCCTCACAAACACATATTCCATTTGAATAAAAATAAATTTTGGACTTCACAAAATTATAAAAATGGAGTTGCATTTCCACAAGCATGAAATTGCTTGAATATGCTGGCAAGGAGCTTTTTAAAAAATATGGCATCGATACCCCTAAGGGCAAAGTAATTTCGTCCAAAGATGAGCTGCATAACATAGATATTCCCTTCCCGTGGGTAATGAAGGCGCAGGTGCTTGTCGGAGGAAGAGGAAAAGCAGGCGGAATAAAATTTGCAGAGAATATGGAAGAAGCAGAAAAAATTTTTGATGAGTTAATGAACATGGAGATAAAAGGGGAAAAAGTAAGGAAAATACTCATCGAAGAAAAAATAAATATTGAAAAAGAGTATTATCTGAGTTTTTTCCTTGACAGGAGCAGCAGGGAGTATCTCATGATGTTCTCGCCAGAGGGAGGAGTGGATATAGAGGCAATGGCTGAGAAAGTTATAAAGACGAATATAAATCCTCTCATCGGGCTGCAACCATACCATTTGAGACGAATTCCAAAAGAGGCTAGAAATATAGCGACAAATCTATTTCGCCTTTTCATAGAAAATGATTGCGAGCTTGCTGAAATAAATCCACTTGCAATTTCAAATGGAAGGGCAATAGCTGCAGATGCGAAGGTCATCATAGATAACAACGCTCTATACCGCCATCCTGAGTTGCCAAAAGAGGATGTTGAACTCACACCTCTTGAAAAGGAGGCGAGGGAAAAAGGAATTGCATTTGTTCAGCTTGATGGAAACATCGGCGTAATTGCAAATGGCGCCGGCTTGACAATGGCGACGCTCGATGCTTTAAATGAATTTGATGGAAAAGGAGGAGTGTTCCTCGATTTGGGAGGGACAGATGATCCTGAAAAGGTGAAACAGGCATTTGAACTGATGGCAAAGGCAAAGCCGAAAGTCATATTGCTGAATTTGTTTGGAGGGATAACAAAATGTGATACAGTGGCGAGAGGCATCATAGAATTTATGGAAGAACATAAGTTAGATTGCCCGGTTGTTGCCCGTATTAAGGGAATGAATGAGGATGTCGCAAGAGAAATGCTCTCCGGCTATGTTATTGCTGTCGAATCATTTCAGGAAGCCGCCAGAAAGGCGGCAGAATTAGGGAGGGATTGAAATGGCAATATGGGCAGATGAAAATATAAGGTTGCTTGTGCAGGGCATAACAGGACATCAGGGACAATTTCATACAAAGGCAATGATGGAATTTGGAACAAAAATAGTTGCTGGAGTGACGCCTGGCAAGGGAGGGCAGCAAGTTCATGGAGTGCCTGTCTATGATAGTGTTGAGGAAGCAATGGAAAGAGAGCCAAATGCAAGTATTGTTTTTGTTCCGGCGCCCTTCGCCAAAGATGCGGTTATTGAAGCGTTAGATGCGGGGATAAAGCTTGTGGTTGTTATAACAGAAAACATCCCTTTCCACGATACAATGCAATTTGTTCATTATGCGAAATATAAAGGGGCGCGAGTCATAGGACCAAATTGCCCAGGCATTGCATCTCCTGGAAAAACAAAGATTGGCATACTTCCAAATGTTATATTTAAGGAGGGCAATATAGGCGTTGCCTCCCGCTCTGGCACACTAACATATGAAATAGTCAATGCACTCAGCCAGGCAGGCTTTGGACAATCGACATGTGTTGGTTTAGGAGGCGATCCAATCATAGGCTCAACATTCATAGATGCTCTGAAAGCCTTTGAAGATGATGAGAAAACGAAGGCGATAGTTTTGGTTGGCGAAATAGGGGGAACTGCTGAGGAAGAAGCTGCAGAATATATAGCATCGAACGTCACCAAACCAGTTTATGCATATATTGCTGGGAGGACGGCGCCGCCCGGCAAAAGAATGGGGCATGCTGGCGCAATTATAAGCGGAGGAAAAGGAACGGCAGAATCGAAGATAAAAGCATTTGAGGAGGCGGGCGTAAAAGTGGCGAGATTCCCGCATGAAATAGCGGAGCTTATCAAAAATGATAAGAGAATTTAAGGGAAAGAAGCCAGTGGTGGCGGAAAATGCCATTGTGGATGAAGCAGCGCTGATTATGGGAAATGTTATTGTTGGCGACGGAGCAAGTATATGGCCACATGCTTTGATAAGGGCAGATGATGAGCCAGTCATTGTGGAAAGAGACGTTGCCATACTTGAGAAGGCATTTATTGAGGCACCAAGAAAAGTCGTTATCGGGGAGGGGAGCATAATTTCTCATGGAGCTATAGTTCATGGGTCAATCATAGGTAAGAATGTGCTTGTAGGAATAGGTGCAGTTGTTCTTGAAGTTAGTGTGGGTGAAAATAGCATAATAGCAGCTGGTGCTGTGGTAACGAAAGATGTGCCGCCATATACCATGGTAGCAGGAACGCCGGCAAGAGAAATAAGGAAAGTTGATGAAAAAGATATGGAAAAACTGGAGGAAATGAAACAGGAATTGAGAGAAAAGGCAATTTATCTGAAGAGAGATTGAAACATGTTAGCCATCGATATACTTAAAAACCTGTTCAACATAACTGTATTAGGGATAAAAATGAATAAAGCCGTCGTTGTTTCAATATTGGTGGGTGTCTTGCTCGTCAGTCTATCCAGCGCTTTAGATGGCCCAACCGCCGATTTTACATGGGAACCAGCCGAACCAAGCACTGCTGATGTTGTGCATTTTTATGACCAATCCACACCCCAGACAGATATAGAGGAAAGAGTATGGTATTTTGGGGATGGAAATGGTTCCGTTGAGAAAAATCCAACACATCAGTATGCTAGACCAGGCACCTATACTGTTACCCTTGTTGTTGTATGGAATATAAGCGGTAATGTTACGGCAGATGTGGCAGAAAAGGAGATAACGATTGCAAATCAGCCACCTGTTGCAAATGCTGGTCCTGATAGGATTGTAACAACAAGAACTGTTGAATTCAATGGCTCGGAAAGCTATGATCCAGACGGAGAAATTGTCGCTTGGCACTGGAGCTTCGGAGACGGCACAACAGGTACAGGCAAAGTAGTGCAGCATACATATGCGAATGATGGAACATATACTGTTACATTGAATGTTACAGATGATTTTGGTGCTTATGCCACGGATACATGCCAGATAACAGTGGATACATCTTCACCAATTACAACCGCCGAACTTAATGGTACGATGGGCAGCAATGGATGGTTTGTGAGCAATGTGACTGTTACGCTTTCAGTTAATGAAACGGTGAGCGGGGTAAATGCAACATATTACAGGCTTGATGGAGGAAACTGGAGCATCTATGAAGAACCGTTTACAATAAGTGATGAAGGTGTCCATCTCCTCGAATTTTATTCAGATGATGAGGCTGGAAATGTTGAAAGTGTAAAAAATGTTACCATAAAAATAGATAAGACAGCCCCATCGATTGAGCTTACAACTCCACAGGAAAAAAGACTGTATGTTTTTGGCAGAGGCATACTTCCAACATTCAGGAAAACAATTATAATAGGCAAGATAACAGTTGAGGCAAATGCAACAGATAATATAGGTGTGATGAATGTTAAGTTTTTCGTTGATGGAACAGAAATGGCAAATATAACCACACCTCCATATCAGTGGAAATGGGGAGGCGCTTTTGGAAACAAAAATCTTACTGTTGTTGCTTATGATGCGGCTGGCTTGGAGGATAGCCAGAGTGTAGATGTGCTTATATTCAGCCTGTTCAAACCAAGGAACAGCAGCGAAATAGGAGCAACTGAGATAGAAACTTTGTAAATACTATGTTAAATGACGTAAAAAGTTAAAAGCTACCATCTAATTATGGGTAGGGCCCGTGGGGTAGCTTGGTTATCCTTGTGGCTTCGGGAGTCATAGACCCGAGTTCAAATCTCGGCGGGCCCATAACTTCGCTTCACTTATCTTCTTTCAGATAATGGTTGCCAAAGCCAATAAATAGAATTGCTTGAATAATATCCTTTTTCCAATCCTTCATTTGCTTTTCCTGAATGTGCCAGAGGGATGTGCTTCCTGCTCCTCAACTTACACAAATTCTAAATTTACGCCATCTATATACACGATGAGAAAATTAAGGGACAGATTACGTAAAATAAATGGCAGAGGATACAAAGCATATAAAGAGATTGAGGGGAGATATAACTTTGGAGATTACATTCTCTTCATTGAGCATGTCCAGAGCGATCCATTTGCCCCTCCCTCTGCCTGCAGGATTGTTATTCCGAATATGTTTCCTGAGGAGTTTTATCTGAATGAAAGTAGAAAGATTGCATTTGAAGATTATCTTACGAGGGCATTTTATGAAGCGGCGAGTGGAAAAAGCAAGAGGAAGGGGAGTGGAAAAAGTGGCATAATAACCATATTAAAACCTGGACAGCAGATTTTGAAAAGGAGCAGCGTTGTGGCGAGCGAAAATATAGAAGCAAGGTTTTATGTTGGTTTGCCAGCGCATGGCAGAAAAATAGTGGCAAAAGAGGCGGAGAAAATATTTTTCGAAATTTTGCCAGAAATTGTGGAGAAATCACTTAAGTACAATAAGGCTGAGCATGAAAAAATTCTTGAGCATGTGAAAATTGCAGAGGATGCTGATTTTATAAGAAAAAATTTGAGGAAGTATGGCTTGGTTGCATTCGTCGCCAACAATTCGATTTTACCAAGGGAAAGCGGTATCTCAGAAAAACCACTCCGCAAAGCCATTCCATTCAAATCTCCAGATAGTTTGGAAGTAGAATTTGAATGTCCAAATCGCAGTGTAAGGGGCATGGGAATAAAAGAAGGAGTTACACTCATTGTAGGTGGTGCATATCATGGAAAATCCACATTACTTGATGCAATAGCAAAAGGCATATACAATCATGTGCCCGGAGATGGCAGAGAGTTTGTAATTACAAGAGAAGATGCTGTAAAAATAAGGGCTGAAGATGGAAGGTATGTGGCAAACGTTGATATATCAAGTTTTATATCTCACCTTCCCAACGGCACAGACACCTCCAATTTTTGCACAACCAACGCCTCTGGAAGCACCAGCCAGGCAGCAAATATTTGCGAGGCATTGGAAGTGGGCGCAAAACTTTTGCTGATTGACGAAGACACGTCGGCAACCAATTTGATGCTGCGCGATAGAAGAATGCAGGAGCTTGTTCCGAAAGAAAAAGAGCCGATTACACCCATCATAGATATGATTCCGTCTCTTCGTAGTTTTGGAGTAAGTATAATAATGATTGCCGGCGGTATAGGGGAATATTTTGATGTTGCAGATTTGGTTATAATGATGGATGAATATGTGGCAAAAGATGTTACAGAAAAGGCGAAAGAAATTGCAACAAAATTCGGCAGTATGCGCAAGAAAGAGAGGGCGAGAGAAATTAAGGTGAGGGATCGCTACCCCTTACCAGAGACAATAGATCCTTAT
Organism: uncultured Thermoplasmatales archaeon; assembly: GCA_964612535.1. GTDB lineage: Archaea > Thermoplasmatota > E2 > UBA202 > JdFR-43 > JdFR-43. Next base: position 38,685 of record CAZTDS010000001.1, on the reverse strand, counting down.
ATAAGAGAAAGGATAAAAATCAAGGCTCCAGATATGAGCAAACTACAGTTTGGAAAATACACCATAGATTTGAGCAAGGTGGAACAAATAGTTGAGGGGGGGCAGGTGAAGGCAATAGGAGATATAATTCATAAAATTGCAGGAGATTTTAAATATAAAAGCATCAGAGAAGTCATGGATGAAATAGATGGAAGGATTATAGCAATGCTTCCTCCAAAAGGAGAATATGCAGAGCCACGTAAATATGAAGTTGCTTTCGCTCTCAATCGCCTCAGAAGCTTGAAATGCAGGCAAAAGAGCTAACCTTTTTGTATTTCTGCCACTTTTAACTTTATGTTCAAAAATAGACATGCGCTGAAGAAAAAAGATGTAAAAAAATTAACAGAAAAACTCGAAAAGATTTTAGGATGTAATGTAGAAGGGGAAATGGAAATTGCAGAATACAAGGAATGGAAACTCCTTTTTATAGATGGCAAAATATATGGTTTTTTTATTGATGATATACCCTTCCTAAATGTGGAAGGACTGAAAAGATTCAAAGCAAATAAAAGAAAAGTAACTGTGGATGATGGAGCAATAAAATTCATTTTGAATGGAGCAGATGTCATGGCGCCTGGCGTTGTTGATGCAGATGAAAGCATAGCGGAAGGAGATGTTGTATGGGTAAGTGATATGCGGGGCCTGCCGCTTGCTGTTGGTATAGCATTAATGGATGGCAAGGAAATGGTTGCCGCAAGAAAGGGGAAGGCAGTGAAGAATATACATCATATAGGAGATGAATTGTGGAAATTGAGTAAAGATTGATGCACAAGATTTTAATAATGGTTGGCATTAAAGCATTGATTCATTGGAGGTGATATCATTGTCATTGGATCCTTCAGCGGCAAAATATTTGATTAAGGCTAAAATAAAGGTGGATGGAATAGTTGATAGAAGCGATGTAATAGGAGCAATTTTTGGACAGACAGAAGGCCTAATGGGCGAGGAGCTCGATTTGAGAGATTTGCAGAAATCTGCAAGGATAGGAAGAATTGAAGTGGAATTGAAACAGAGTGGCGGCAAAAGCGAGGGCGAGCTAACTCTCACATCTGCGCTGGAGAAAGTGGAAACAGCGATAGTGGCTGCTGCCATTGAGAGTGTTGATAGAATAGGGCCATGCAAGGCAGAAATTAAAGTCGAGAAAGTTGAGGACATAAGAATATCAAAAAGGAAGAAACTTGTGGAAAGAGCGAAGCAGATTTTGCAGGAGATGATAAAACAGAGCAAGGAGGAAATGCCTGATCTGGCAGAGGAGATAAAGCAGTCGGTGCAGGTGGAGGAAATAACATACTATGGCCCGGAGCGCCTTCCTGCTGGCCCCAACATTGACAAAAGTGATGCGATAATAATTGTTGAAGGAAGGAATGATGTTGTTAATTTGTTGAAGCACGGGATAAAAAATGCGATAGCTGTGGAGGGAACGAGCATACCGAAAACAATTATAGATTTATGCAATGAGAAGATAGCCACAGCCTTTGTGGATGGAGATAGAGGAGGAGAATTGGTGCTTCGAGAACTCCTTCAGGTTGCAGACATTGATTTTGTGGCAAGGGCACCACCTACAAGAGAGGTGGAAGAACTTTCATACAAACTTATAATGAAGGCTTTGAAGAATAAGGTGCCAGCTGACCAGTACATGGAGAATGCAGGGATTAAGAAGGAGAAAAAGAGAAAGGCAGAGGGAGAGTATGGAAGATACAAGGAGATACTTGATGAAATAAAGGGCAATCACACTGCAGTATTTCTGGATGAAAAGGGAGAGGAAATTAAAAGAGTGGAGACAGAAAAAATGCTGGAGGAGATTGCGAAGGAGAAACCAGCCGTTGTGATATTCGATGGCATAGTTACTCAGCGCCTCATAGATAATGCATATGAAAATAAAGTGAAAAAAATTGTTGCCACAGCCCTCGGAGAGGTAACGAAAATTCCAAAGGCATTGAAAATAATAACTGAAAAGCAGCTTGGATAAAATGTATTCCAAAAAAGTAATGGACCACTTTTTGAATCCCCGCAATAAAGGAAGACTGGAAGATGCAGATGCAGTAGGCAAAGTAGGCAACCCTGTTTGCGGAGATGTAATGTACATTTATATCAAAGTCAAGGACGGAAAAATAGAGAAAATCGGATGGGAAACAATGGGCTGCGCCGCCGCTATAGCAACTTCTTCGATGATAAGTGAACTTGCAAAGGGAAAAACGCTTGAAGAGGCAATGAAAATAAGCAAAAAGGATATTGCCGAAGCTTTGGAGGGGCTCCCGCCAATCAAGATGCATTGCAGTAATTTGGCGGCGGAGGGGCTGCATAAGGCTATCGAGAACTACTTAAATAGGGAGAAAATTATAAAGGAACTGGAAAAGGTTGTGGACAGGAAGGATGCAGAAGCTCTTTTCAAAATAGGAATAACAGGAATAGAAGATTTAAAGAAGGCATCGATGGAGGAAATTGCAAATGCTGTTAGCGACGAGGGAATGGAAAGGATAAAGAATTTTCTCAAAAAATGAGTGGCAATATTTTTGTTTTTACAGGGGATGGTAAGGGAAAAACCACAGCTGCCATAGGAATGGCTTTAAGGGCGGCGGGACATGGAAAAAAGGTTGTGATTATTCAATTCTTGAAAAAGGGGATGTACGGCGAGATAAAGGCACTTAAAGAAATGGAAAATATAGAGATATATCAGTTTGGTAAGAGGGAATTTGTTTTTGAGCCGGATGAGGAAGATTTTGAACTTGCAAGAAATGCCTTAGAATTTGCAAAAACAAAATTGCATGAAAAGCCATTCATGCTTATCCTTGATGAAGTGAATGTTGCTCTCTTCATGGGGCTTTTAAGCATTGATGATATCATTCGCTTATTGAAAAATAGAGGAGACACCCATATGGTGCTAACAGGAAGAAATGCTCCCCAAAAATTAATTGATTTGGCAGATGTTGCGACGGAAATGAAAAAAGTGAAGCATTATTATGATACTGGAAAAGAAGCTGAGAGTGGCTTGGAATATTGAATCATGTTAAGTTAAATCATATATATTGGCTCTCCATTCACTTTTTGATGAACCATTATCTGCCAAAAAAAGCAGAGATTTTATACTCTGAACAATATCCTTTTGATAAAAAACTCTTTAGGATAAAAGCCTCCCTTGATTTTACACCCGGCCAATTTGTTGAAATTTCTCTTCCGGGCATAGGAGAATTTCCAGTATCCATATGCTCATCACCTTCTGAAAAAGAATATTTTGAAATATGCGTCAAAAAGATGGGCAGAGTTACATCATATCTGATGAATTTTGGCGAAGGCGATTTTATTGGATTTCGCGGCCCTTTAGGAAATGGTTTCCCAATGGAAAAAGTGAGGGGCAAAGATGTTGTTGTTATTGCTGGTGGTCTTGGCATTCTTCCGCTGCGAAGCTTTATAAAGGAAAGTATCCGAAGGAAATGGTGCAATTCGTTAAAAATTCTTTATGGAGTGAGAGAGCCAGATGACATGCTGTTCAGAAACGAGTTGGAGGAATGGGCAGGCGAAGCGGAGGTAATAGAAGTTTTTGAGAAAGGAGGAAAAAGGCAGGGGTATGTCAGCGATTTTATAGAGGAGGCAGAACTTAATGGCAATGAAATTGCTTTTGTTTGCGGACCACCGGCAATGTTCGTGCCAGTTGTGACGAAGCTGTTAAATGAGGGGTTGAAGGAAGAGAGAATATTTCTTTCTCTTGAAAGAAGAATGAAGTGCGGGATAGGTAAATGCGGACATTGCGTCGTTGGAGGAAATAAATATACATGCGTAGATGGTCCTGTTTTCAGTTATGCGGAATATAAAAAAATAAAATTGTAGAGGAGTAAGCTATTTCTCATCTTCTCCAGCCCAGTATGGCTTCTTTATGTATTCATAGATTTTCTGCGCCGCTATTGCGCCGTGAGCAGCACCCACAATGAGCAGGCGGAAGGCGCCTTGGACAACATCTCCAACTGCGAAAATACCCTTCACATTTGTTCTCTGCCTGCCATCTGTTATTATGTAGCCCCTATCATCTGTTTTCACACCTATCTTCTGGAAAAGCTCAATGTTTGGCTTAAGACCCACAGCAAGAATTACTTTATCAACTTTAATTACCTCTTCCTCACCCGTCTTATTGTTGTAAAGCACGGCTTCCTCCACTTTATCGCTTCCTCTTATTTCCTTAAGCTCTGTATTAAGTTTTATATTGATTTTCCCGCTTTCCTCCATTTTCTTTACACTATCCTCTAAAGCCCTGAACTTATCTCTTCTATGTATGATTGTAATCTCATCTGCCAGATCAAGCAAATCCAGGGCGGCATCTACGGCAGTATCTCCTCCTCCAACGACAAGGCATCTTTGTCCAATGAATTTTTCTCGATGTGTTACGAAATAATATACACCCTTATCTCCTCTGTTAAACTTTGCCTCCCCCGGGATACCAAGTTCCCTTGGTCTAGTTCCCGTTGCTATTACTATTGTCTTGCCCGTATACTCTCCTTCTTCTGTTTTGACCTTTTTAATTTTCTCCCAATCTTCAATTTCTATCACTCTTTCCCTTTTCATTGTTACAAATTCGCTTTCTTTTGCATGTTTTATCCATCTTCTCACTAGCTCGATGCCAGTTATGCCATCTGGAAAGCCGGGATAGTTTGGAATTATTTTGCTAGGATACATTGTTGCTGGCAAACCACCCCATGTACCTCCTTCCAGCACAAGCGTTTTTAAATGGCGATCACTACACATGATAGCAGTTGTCAATCCAGCAGGCCCCCCTCCAATTACTATTACATCCCACACGTCCGTAATCATAAAATCACCAAAATTATATTGCAAATTCATTTATTATACTTTGCATAATTTAAAACGATATTGTGGAGATATATCTATAGTGAAAACAACAAGGTTATGCAATGATATTCGCTTTTAAATGGGTGGGGGTGGCTTCTATCGCTTTAGCTATAACGAAATCTCCCAGCTTGCCGCCTTCAACAAAAATAGATTTGTATGACTCTGTTTTCCCTATGGTATAACCTTTATATTTCTCCAGCAGTAATACGCGATAAGTTTTTCCAATGCATCTTTTATTCCTTTCATATGCAATCTCATTTGCAATGCATGTTAAAAGTGAGGAGCGATGTTTTGCAACCTTTGTATCCATCCTTTTCATTTTCCATGCATCTGTATGGGGGCGAGGTGAAAAACGGGTTATATTTGTTACATCCGGTTTTACCTCCCTTATTGCATCTACACTCATTTCAAAATCCTCCTGGCTTTCTCCTGGAAAAGCAACTATTATATCAGTTGCGAAGGTCGATTCTGGATATTTTCTCCTGAATTCATCCACTATTTCCTTAAACATTTCATAACTGTAACCCCTCCTCATTGCCCTGAGTATTTTTGGTGAGGCTGACTGGAGAGGCAAATGAAGAAACTTATACACTTTCTCCCTACCATATGCTTCAAGCAACTCATCCAGAATACGATGTGCTGAAAGGGGATGCATCATTCCCACTCTTATCATGAAATCGCCTTCTATGGATGCAATTTCATTTATCAGTTCAGCCAGATTGCTCCCTATATCTCTTCCATATGATGCTGTATCCTGGCATGTAAGGCGGATTTCCTTGCAACCTTTCTTTATAGCCTCCTTTACATCCTCAACAATATCCTTCAGCGGATACGAAACAAGATTTCCCCTCGCCTTTTTTGTTATACAGTATGAACAATTATACATGCAGCCATCTGCTATAGGAATATTGAGGCGCAGCTCTACTTTGCGTGGAAGCCTGACCTTAGCCCTTTCTTCATAAACTCCACCGCCATTCAATGCATCCACAATATGATGAATATGGCGAGGAGGAAGCAGCACCGCTTTCCTGCACACTTTTTCAATCAGCTCGGGCTGCGCCGCCGCCATGCAGCCTGCCACAACAATTTTTTCCACTTTGCCATCAAGCTCTTTTATTCTGCTCAGCATTCTCTGCTCTGTGGTGGCAACTACTGTGCAGGTTACAATTACCGCCGCATCCGCCTTCTCCAAACTATCTACAATCTCGTGCCCCTGCTGGAGCAGTATGCCCTGCATTATTGATGCATCTCCCTGATTTGCTGCGCATCCATATACTTCCATATATACCTTCACGTGTCTTATAAATGGCATTATTTATATGTTTGTCTCTTAGCTGAAACCATAGGTTACGAAACATGCGTCTAAGTCTTCAATACTCCACCATTCATTTCCAGCATCTGATGATGTATAAAACATCCCTTTTCCATATTCATTTCCGCCGACAACCCAGGCGACGCCCTGTCCTGACTCGGAACTTTTGCATACAATGTAGTATTCTTTTCCAGGAGTGACATTAATTTCATCGAAACTGAACATTACCCACTGAACTTTCCATTCATCAGTAGGAGCAATTGTTTTCGTTACTTTTACCAAATCATCGCCATCTATTTCCTCTCTTATGGAAAGTTCCAAATCATATCCATCAGCCCAGCATATAAGGCATAATTCCACTTCTCCCAAAACGGGCATGGAAGGTACAAAAGACTGGGCAAGCCACCTTGTATCATTTACAAGATATGCATATCTCGTGTTTACTTGCCTCTGATCCACGCTATATTTTCCCTGCATGGTTACAGTCTTATAACTTTTCTCGCCTACAGCTCCATGCTCATCTATCGCTTCCACTTCAATTTCATATGTGCCTTCCTTTGTCCATACATGTGTCACATTAACCTTTTCGCCCGAATTATAAAAAGAGGTGTATTCCTCACTTCCATCACCCCATTTTATGTGATATTTTATCCTGTCTCCCTCTGGATCAGTTGAATAAAATGTATAGAGCATTGTAACATTTGCATCACCTATCTCCACGCCTCCTATCACCGGCTTTGAAGGAGGAAGTTCTTTTTCTGTTAGAGGCATCTCTCCCTCATAATCATCAAATATCTGTGGCACCATTGAATAGCCTGATGCTTCCATTACACGTGGCTTGGCATAGTAAAATGCCTCTTCAGCTGTGCATATTCCATCGTTATTGCTATCTGCATATCCTTTAAGTCCTTCCACGATAAAATGGGTAAATATTGAGCCATATGAGAGGTCTTCCTCCCTTACAGAGGTCATTACAATTCTGTTTCCTCCTCTCAAATCCTTGGCAAGTTCAACTGCAAAATTGTTTGCCTTTACATAACTCCAGTTATCATTAAAGCCTCCACTGTGGCAGCTATCAACAATGAAACATATGCCTTTTGCCTCCAATCTGTTGAGGAGAAAATTGAGTAAATCATCTGTTAGAATTGCAAAAGGATTGGCAAGCGGTTCCCAGCTCCATGGATTCGGGAAAGGAAGAAAGCCACGGTAAGTTGCAAGCGCCTCATCCATTCCGTCATCTTCATCGAATGGAGGAAGGTCAAAAAGGATGGGAAAGCCATGCGTTGTTATATAAACAAGGCAAAAATCGTTTTCATCTTCCATTTCATCAAGCCATTTAAAAGCAGCCAGTATGTTAAACACAGTTGCATTTTCAGCCGTCAGCACTTTGATATGGTCTTCCTTCCATCTTTCTGATACGAGAAGTGTGTTGTAAAAATTTTCCACTTCTATGAGCATGCTCGGCCTATCCATCTCGGGCACATTTGCATATTTTCCCACTGCTATGAGAAGTGCCCAGTATTCTGTATCGTTTTCTCCCATCTCCCTCTCCTCAAACTTTTCCTCCTGAATTTCTGTATGGGCGTCATTCACTGTTACATTAAAATTTGAGGCAGCAGGGAGCAGAAGCACGCCAATGGCAATAAATAGCAAGATTTTTTTCATGAGAGTATAATTGCAATAGTGTTTATATTATTTAGGTTGGGAGGAGAGGTTATTCAATGCCTTCTTCTTCCTCAGTTATATTTTCCTCGCTATTCCTTCCCTTCCATGCTCTTCCTGCTGCCACACCTGCAATTAGTCCAATCACAAAAGCTAGAACCGTTACAATTGGCCAGTTGATTTCCAAATTTTGGTTGCCATTGTTTGCCTCTCCTCCCCATTCCATGTTGCTTTTATGGATTTCCTTCTTAACTTTATATCCCTTTGCCAGGCATAACATATTTGCAATCATATAGGCGTATTTGTAATAAGTTAAAGCAGCCACTGCATCATCATTTTCCAGACTTCTTCCAAATTCTGCATAACTCACAGCCATGATGGGCTCAATACTCATATTTCTTGCCTTCTCTATGGCATAACTCACCATCTGGCTTGTTCGGTTTATTTTCGAATATATCTCGTTCTCACTCACCCCAATCATTTCTATGGCAAGGTTAGAGTTAGCTATTGATTCCAAGGAATTGAATAAACTGGCGGCAGGATATTCCTCCTTATGCTTAAATGCTTCATCAAGTAAATCGCCTGCCTTTTTAACAAACTGTCCTGAATAACCTGTTTCCTCAGAAAGTATGTTTGCATATGAAAATATATTCTGGGCGTAATCGTAATACTTCTCTGCCATCGCTTTTACCCATGTTTCATTAACATAGTAACTTTCATTGAAGTTTTTGCTAAGGTTGAGCCACCAGTAGACAGTATTACTCCTCTCCATTGCATACGCAAGATAGTAAAGATAGTCAAGGCTTCGCTGCGCACTTTGGTTAAGGTAGCCTTTTGCTTCAAAAGCCCGTTGCTGCGCCGCCCCCACGCATTGCAGGCTTACAATGCCGGTGATTTCTGCCTTCTTTGCTGCCTCAACTGCCTTTTCGACGGCTTTTGAAACATTATCATAAATTTGCTGAATGCTTGTGCCATTGTAATAAAAGCATGCATATTTGACGAAAAGCGAATTAATTTTCGACTGAAATGCCTTGCTTATGCTGTAATAATAGAAGGCGTTTTTATAAGCTATGTGGGCGTCGTTAAGCATTTTTTCTGCATTATCGAGACTGTTTGCCACTATTGCCTTCGGATTGTAAAGCCAGCTGCCAATGGGAATGTGAGCAGAGTTAAACGCTTTTTGAGCATCCATGTAACTTTCATTGGCTTCCTGCAATATCTCATATGCAAGTGGCTGCATTATTTCCCTGTAGTATTCTGCCGTTATTATTGTCTTATTCAATTTTTCTTCCTCAAAACTGTAATTGGTGAAATATACGAGGGCATCGTTGATATCCTCCACCTCCTTTACAATTAAACCATATTTGTTATACAGTTCCTCTGAAACATTAACAGGCACTCTTCTATAAAATGTCAGCCAGCCAGATTTCTCTTCCACAATTTTATATTCTATGCTCTGTCCCTCAGGAATCAAAAAATATTTCATTCCAGCTTTTCCTGCCGCTTCTCCTTTTTCAAGTATCCCTCCAACAGGTCCTATGCTTCCATCGGGATTTATCATTCCAGTCATTATGATGCCATCGTTAGCTGCCATGCCTTCCAGCAGGCAAATCGCTGCTATGCACATCGTCGCTCCAGCGGAGGGGCCGCCGACTATGGGCGAGTCAGCTTTCACCTGGAAAAGAAAATCGTATTTGCCTGTATCAATCCCTGTAATCATTCCCGCAACATCGACAGCAAGACGTGCTGAACCCTGCATATCAAGCTGTGTCAGAGGAGATGTTATAACAAAAACATTGCCTGAGCCATTCATCATTGTAACATTGATTTCAGTAAGGACACCAAAATAACTCCCATTTTCAGCTTGAGCCACAGCAGGAGCATACAATGTTATGTTTCTATAATACACATGCCTATCCCATTCTCTTATTTCAAAAGCAGATGATAATGGGAGCAGCATAACCACAGCAATAACAATTATCCTCTTCATGGAATATGGAGTTTTTATAAAATTTAAATTTTATTGTGCATTTTTCGAATAATTCAGAACAACTATGAAAATTTGCTTTAATGAGGGAAAAATGACTTACCAATTTTACAACATTTTCCTTTTTTCGCCATAATGGGGGCAAAAATGAATGGTAAGATGCTCAATCTCTGGCATTTCTTTCTGCAGTTTTTCCGCTATTTTTTCCGATAGTTTATCCGCTTCATCAACGCTCATTTTTCCATCCACCGTTATATGCATGTCAAGATGTATTTTATTCTCACCTATGTATGTTGCAATCATGTCATGCACTCCTTTAACCTCCTTGAATGATTTGCATATTTTTTCAACATCTCGATAAAATTTATCTGAAGGCGACATACCGAGCAGGAAACGAGTATTGTATTTTATTAACTTGAAGGCGTTATATGAAATCAGAATAGCAATGAAAATCGATGCAACACCATCAAAAATTTTGTATCCAATGCTAACAACAACTATGCCCACAATGGCAGCAAATGTGGAGAGAGCATCGTTAATGCTTTCGAGAAAAAGTGTTCTACTCAGTATACCTTTTTCTTTATGAAGTATATATGCTGAAAGGAGAAGTAAAAGCAAAACTGCCAATTCCACTTCTATAACAATTAAGGTATTGGAGTAATATGGAGCAGGTGATATTATTTTTATTATTCCTTCTTTAAAAAGTTCGAAGGCAATTATGGTTATGAAAACGACAGCTACAACGAGAGATGCAACATTTCTAGCCATTTCATGTCCCAGAGGATGCGATTCATCGCTTGGCTTTCTGGATATAATGCCTGAAGAAATGAGTAAGAGTATGCCGGCAATATCAGAAATGCCATGTAAGGCGTCGGCAAGCAGAACAAAATATCCAGAAATGATATATCCAAAAAGCTTCATTGCAAGAGTGACAATATAAATTGCAAGGATTTTCCACACACTTAAAGATAGCATTTCCAAATTTATCTTTTATCATTTCCAAACCATTTCATAACAGCGAAATATCTCTGCACTATTGTTATCACACCAGCTACTATAAAGTATATCATAACCCACTCAAGCAGGTAAAAGCCAAAAAATTTATCAAAAAAGAATTGCAGTATGCATGCAAAAAACAATATTGCTATTCTATCAGCTCTCCCCAGCGCTCCTGCATAAACCCTTTTATAGCCCACCGCCTGCGCCTGCGTGCCCAGATAACTTACCAGCAGGACGGTGGCGATGGCCGGGATGGCTATGAGTTTATCGACCCATGACGAAAGGGCTATTCCGCCTATGATCAGAGCGTCTGAAAATCTATCTATGGCGTGATCAACAAAATCTCCTTTTTTGCTCGCCTTTCCCTTCATTCTCGCTATTTTGCCATCGAGAGCGTCTAAAAGACCATTTACAAAAATGCAGAGGGAGGCGAAAAGCAAAAAGTATCTTTTTTCAAATGATAAAAAGGATGCGATGCCAGCAAAGAGGGCAAATAAAAGAGAAAGATAGGTGAGCCAGTTCGCTTCCATGCTTATTCTTTCTGCAATGGGCTCTAATATATACTCTGCCTTTTGCCTATATTTATCAAGCATTTTCCATCAACCATTCACTATAGTCAATATTTCCGTAATTTGGGGGAGGTCTTTTTTCAATTATCTTTCTCACTTCCTCCGCCACCTCATCCACACTCTTTCCAGTTGTCTCAATTTCCCATATCTTCTCATGTTTTTCGAGTGCTCTTTCCAGTATTATATCGAGTGCTTCAGCTTCAACATTTTCTTTGATTTTCCTCTCATTCCATTTTTTTGTCCTCAGCCTTTTTATTAGTTCTTTCGGGTGGCATCTCAATATTATCACACCATCCACGCTAAGCAAGTGGCTGAGATGCCCCTCTATTATGAGGATGCCCTTCTCTTTTATCTGTCTTATATACTCATCCATTGCCTCCTCATCAACTATCTTGCTCTCCCTTTCATCATCATAGCCAACCACAAATCTATCCACTATTTCCTCAAGCCTCAGTACATTGTATCCCATTTCCTCGAGTTTTTTTGCCACCTCACTTTTCCCCACGCCTGGTGTGCCTGTAAGTGCTATTTTCATACTCTTACCAGCTCTATGAATTCATAAGGATCTCTCCCTTCATAGAAACAATAGTGTATTTTCCTGTAATTTTTCTTGAATTCCACAACATCCTTTCTTACCTTTGAAGGCTCTTCCTTATCAATTAAAATACGCTTGAAAAACTTTGCCACCTCCTCCATTTCTCCTTCCTTCATTCCTAGTCTCGTCAACTCCTGCACACCCAATCTTATGCCTGAAGGGCGCAAAGGATGCTCGTCGCCCGGCACCATATTCATGTTAGCAATTATGCCTCCCTCCTCAAGCAGTTCCGCTGCCTCCCTCCCTTTTTCCTTCCCAACTCTAAAAAGTATCTGATGCGATTCCGTGAATCCATAATCCTTGCCCAAAACATCGAAGCCCAAGTTATAGAGTTCTTCTGCCAGTTTCTTTGCATTTCTCACAATCTGCTCCGCATATTCTCTGCCAAATTGAAGATGCTCGGCAAATGCTATGGCTTTGGCTGCAACATGATGGAGATGATATGAAGATGTAACGCCCGGAAATACAGCCCAATCAAGGTATTTCATCTCTTTCTCCTCCTCCCTTGTTTTATTGGCAAGTATGACTCCTCCCTGCGGACCGGGCAGCGTTTTGTGAGTTGAGCCCGTCATTACGTCAGCACCTTCTTTCAGCGGTTGCTGGAATTTCCTGCCTGCTATCAAACCAAGTACATGGGCTGCATCGTATATGACTTTGGCACCAACCTCATGGGCAACATCAGCAAGTTCCTTTAAGGGAGTTGGAAAGAGAAAAACGCTCTGCCCAAAGAGAGCAAGCTTCGGTTCCACCTGGCGAATGAGTTTTATTGCTCCGTCAACATCTATATTCATTTTTTCCTCATCAAATGGATATATGTGTAAATTTAAGCCCCGCAGCCCCGCCGCTCCCCACTTACCAAATGATATGTGGGCTCCATCCGCTGTGTCAAGCACCGTAACATCATCGCCTGGCGAGGCAAATGCCTTGAAGATTGCCATGTTGGCTACAGTTCCCGAGGTGGGGCGGACATCGGCATATTCGCAGTCAAAAAGTTTTTTCGCAAGCTCGATTGCCTTTCTTTCCACTTCATCGAAATATTTGCAACCCTGATAATATCTGTTGCCTGGAGTGCCTTCTGCATATCTTCCATGAAAATCGGTTACAAGCATTTCTTGGCAGAGGGGCGAGAGAATATTTTCTGAGGCAATCATTGGAAGGCATTCACCGAAAAATTCATTGTTTTTTCTTGCCATTTCCCTTACAAACAGAGCTTCTTTAAGCCATTCCATGAAATGAAATGGGGATGCAAATAAAAAGGTAGTGGAATGAATGAGAAATTCGCAAACAAACAAAAAAACGAAATGAAGTTGTATTTGGAAGATTTGTTTATCCTCAATTAAGGTTTATACGATAATGCTGGAGATTTGAAGGCAACATTCTGGGGATATACAATTATAGCCCCAAAACAATTTAAATATTGCAGCATTTCCCATTATGGCATATGCAATATTTGAAATTAAAAAAGAAAATGAGAGCATAGTTGAAGAAATAAAGAAAGATGATCTGGTGAGTAGGCAGAGTATATGGACAAGGGATGCAAAATCTCTTGGAATAGAAGGCGATAGCGTTTTCCTGAAAATAGAAGGGGATGAGGAAGCAATAAAAAAAGCGGAGGAAATTTTAGGGGAGAGGGCGAAGAAACTGGAAGGGGAGGAAAAGGAAAGAGTAAATGAGAAATTTATTGCAGATGAGGAAAAGGCAAGTGAAGGGATGGGTTTCATTTTTGGATGAAACTGCAAAAATGAGATGGTGCATCCTTATAGTTGCCATTCTCCTCCTTTCTTTTCCCCTTTATTCGGCTCAAGAATTATATAAGGAAGAAAAAAGATACATCAATGTTGCTGTATATCCTTCCATAGTTCCGGCAATAAAAGTCCTCGAATATTCTCTCAAATATGGCTGGGAGGTTGATGGCATTTATTATCAGTTTAATGTATCAGAAATAAACATGAAAGAGGCGGAGGGAAGGGGAAGAAATCCTCTCAACACAGCCAATTATGATGTACTCGTGATAGGAGCAAGCGCCCGCCAGTATTTCCACGGCATAAACACACGATGGAAGGAAAATGTTCGCAAATTCGTTGCCAGCGGCGGAGGCTACGTTGGCGTATGCGGGGGAGCTAATGAGGCATCGCTGGGATATGAACATCCGAAAACATTTTTTGACCATGTTATAAATGCAGGAGTGCTTGGAATTGCAAATGTATACATAAATGATGACCAGAATGAAGAATGGCAATATCTCTACAAATCTGCTGGACTGGAGGGCGGAGTTCCAGTAGCATGTGAATTAACGAAACATCCCATCGTTGCAGTAAGTCCTGATAATCCTCGCATTATAAGGTATGAAGGCGGGCCGGGTATGTATGAGGGTGATGGCAACGATGATTTATTTGGCGAGATAACTCCCATCGCTTTTTACGCTGAAGAAATTAGTGAAAAAGCCCCCATACATTTCTGGAAAAAGATAAATGGAGAATGGAAAATAGTCGGAGATGTTAAAACTGATTTGAAAGGACTTTATGCAGCGATAGCCACAACATATGGAAATGGAAGAGTTGTTCTCTTCGGCCCCCATCCTGAAGAAAAAACAGTTATTGGAGGACATGTTGAGGAGTTTCTGGGAAGGAATAAATATACACTTTATCGCCAAGACTATCTTTATAGATGGGTAAATGGAACACCCATGAACTGGAGCTACAACTGGTGGATTTTGAGGCGAAGCGTGGCATGGGCGGCTGGGGTGAGCGAGGGGCATCTTCCGCCAGTAGATGAAAGCATGCTATTTATTACTCAGCCCAATATATGGCATCCTGGCATATATTTGAATGGTCGCAAAGTTCTTCCGGCGAGTGTAAATGTTTTTGTTGGAAGGGCAAAGATAAGTGTATATTGCAATTTTGATGGAAAAGTTGAATTTTATATTGATGGAGAGAAAATATTTGAGGATTCCTCGCAGCCCTATGAGTGGGGAGGTAACATAGAAAAAGGATGGCATGAGGTAGAAGTAAAAGCAAGGAATGGAGATATAACAGTATACGGAAACATGATGGTATATTCAGTATAGCCACTATTCTCTAATCTCTCCTTTTTCAACAACATTCTGCACAACCTTTTTTATCCTTTTCACAGCAACATCTATTGCTTCAAGATGCTCCGTTATTTCAGGCGATGCTTTCTGCATTGCCAAGTGAAGAAAACCCTCTGCTATGGCAATCGGATTGAAGAAATAATGGGCGGTCATGAGCTTGAATTTCTTTTCTTTTTCTAAAGCCCTTGTTTTTTCCTCGCTCAGGAAAGCAACGAGTATCGAAACAATGATAAGGAGGGAGGATTCGATTATAAGGGAGAGAAATTCCTCTTTTCCAGCATTTTTTGTGCTGTCTATAAAGAAGGAAAGAAAAATCATGATGAATGGGGCGACTAATCCTTTTCTTCCCCACCAGAAAGTGGATAGAACTGCTGGAAGATAATAAAAATGGCGATAAAAAGTGTATTCTGGAAATCTAACTCTATAAATCGAGGCAATAAAAACAGAAAATGAAATGAGGAAAGCAACGAGTAGAATTTTTATTATTGCCTCTAAATTTTTCCATTTCATTTTACATATCTAATCAATGAGATAAATTTAAATTATTCGGAATTTGGAAGGCTGGGGCAGGCTTTGACATATCACCACTGCAGGAGGCATCGAAATACATAAATAATCAAAACAAATTTTAGAAGCGATTTATATGAGGAAAATAGTGGTATTTCTGGTGGTTATGCTGTTAGCTTTCATAAATGTGTATGCAGGAGGGCTTAGTGCCGATTTTTACTGGGAGCCACAAACACCAACAGATATGCAGGAGGTCCATTTCTATGATAATTCTACGGGCGACATAATCGCGTGGATATGGTATTTTGGAGATGGCAGTAGCAGCACGGAACAGAATCCCGTACATGTGTATGAGGATAACGGCACATATACTGTAAGGCTGGTTATCATTTCTTCATCAGGTGCAACTGACTATGTGGAGAAGGTGATTACAGTACTAAATATTCCACCTGTTGCTGATGCTGGAGAGGATATAATTTCCAATAATCTTACTGTGCTGTTCAATGGAAGTTTGAGTTATGATGTGGATGGAAGCATCGTTGCCTGGCACTGGGAATTTGGAGATGGAAATACTGCAGATGGGGAGACTGTAAGCCATACATATGAGGAAGAAGGCATATATGTTGTAAACCTCACGGTTGAGGATAACGATGGAGATAGCGATGATGATAGCATAGAGGTTATGGTAGATATAACACCTCCCGTAACAAATTATACCATAGAAAATGAAAAGGCATGGTACAATGGTAATGTAACTGTTTCACTTGAAGCGACAGATAATCTTGCTGGTGTAAATTACACAATGTATCGCATCGACAATGGAAGCTGGGAAAAATATGAAGAAAACTTTACTGTATCCGGCGAGGGAGTCCATAAAGTATATTTCTATAGCGTTGATAACGCAGGAAATGTGGAGGAGGAAAAGAATGTAACAATAGGTATCGATTTAACCCCTCCAGCAACAAACTACACAATCAATGCAATATATGGTCAGAATAAATGGATAAAAGATTATGCAATAATCTCATTTAATGCAACAGATAATCTTGCAGGAATAAACCGCACCATGTATAAGATTGATGACGGGGACTGGGAAGAATATACAGAGGCAATTAACTTTTCAGTGAAGGGAGAGCATGTGATTTACTTCTATAGCATCGACAATGCAGGAAATGTTGAGGAGGAAAAGAATTTCACTATCAAAATAGATAAAGATGCCCCCACCATGAGCATAACAGCTCCAAAGCAGGGCTACATTTATATAGCAGGTCGCCGCATCATGCCAACACTTTTCAAAAACACTTTCATTATAGGCAAAATGACTGCAAGTGTAGACGCAAATGATGCCACATCAGGCATATATTATGTCGAGTTTGTTCTAAATGGAGAAGTGCTTTGGAGAGACTACGTTGCCCCATATGAGGCGGAGTTGCCAAGAGAATTTCCACTGTCATTCAACAAACTCAAAATCATTGCATATGATATGGCTGGCCACTATATAGAGAGTGAAGAAATATCTTACATAAAGATTCTATAATCTCTCCCCTATTATCTATTTCTTATTCCTAATCTCTTTTATATTCCATGGCATAAAAATATAAATTATTGCAACATTATTTCATATGGAATTTGAGATCAGGGTTGTTAAAAGCAGTCCACTCACTGGTGAAGATAATTATAAAAGAGTTGCAGTGGAATTTCTAAAACAGATTGGATATATGTCAGATAATGCGGGAGAGGAATCAATAGCATATAAACTCTTTGAATGTTTTTTGCTGCACCCCACAAAGGAATGGACTATTGAGGAATTAATGGCTAAATTGAATGCCACAAAAGCAACTGTATATAGGCATCTAAATAAACTAAAAAGTATGGATATACTGGAGGAGGGAAAGGAAGGAGAGGGAAAAAAGATTAAAAAGACTTATAAACTTAGATATGGAAACCTCGTAAAAGCATGGAATTTCGTTGAAGCGCATGTTAAGGTGGCAATGGAAAATTATGCTGAAACTGTAGCTCATCTACAAAGACTCATTGAAAGGAGGTATTTAGAATGAAGGAGAGAGAAATTGAATTGGTGCCCGGCTCAAAATATATTGTCTATTCAGTTGGTTCAGAAAAGGAAATAATGCAGACAAGCGGAACCTTCGTCGGCTATTCGTATATATCGAAAGATGAAGGAGGAATTTGCATTAAAATGGATGAATCCCATAGAGCAAAAAAAGGTATTATAAGAATAATCCCCATAAACATGATACTCGCCATTGATATAATAGAGGAAAAGAGAGTCAGGAAAAAGAAAGGAAAGGAAGAGGAGGCGACACACTACTTCAGTTGATAAAATGGTTCAAATAGGAATTGTGGGAAAGCCGAATGTTGGCAAAACAACTTTTTTCAATGCTGCCACACTAGCCAATGCTGAGATGGCAGATTATCCATTTACAACCATCGATGCCAATAAAGGTGTAATGTATGCCCGCTCACTCTGCCCCTGCAAGGAATTTGGAGTTAAATGTAATCCTCGCAATTCAAGATGCTTAGACGGCATAAGGTACATTCCTATTGAAGCAATAGATGTTGCTGGGCTTGTTCCGAAAGCTCACGAAGGGCGGGGATTGGGAAACAAATTTCTGGATGATTTAAGAAGAGCCCATTGCCTAATTCACATTGTTGATGTTTCTGGTTCAACAGATGAGGAGGGAAGACCGTGCAGTCCAGGAAGTCATGATCCAGCTCATGACATAAAATTTTTGGAAGAGGAGATTGACTACTGGATTAAGGGATTGCTTGATAAAGACTGGCGCCGCCTGAGCATGAAATGCAAGCTTGAAGGTGTTAAAATAGAAAAAATGCTGGCAGAAAAACTGGCTGGCCTCGGGATAAAGGAGGAGGAAATAAAGGCAGCGTTGAAAAAAGCATCGTTGCTAGAGGATGCCACCAAATGGGGTGATGAGGAACTTCTCAAACTTGCGATACATGTGAGAAGAGAGGCAAAACCGATACTCCTTGCCCTCAACAAAGCTGATAAAGCAACCGATGAAATGATAAAGAGATTTGAAGGTGAATATGCCATTCCATGTTCTGCCATGGCAGAGCTTGCTCTTGTAAAGGCGGCGGAGCATGGCTACATTGACTATAAGCCAGGAGATTCATCATATAAAATTTTAAAGGAGCTTGATGAGAAGCAGAGGAAAGGGCTTGAATATATAGATAAACATGTTTTGCAAAGATTTGGCTCAACAGGTGTGCAAAAATGCATAGATAAAGCGGTTTTTGAATTACTCAATCTAATAGCGGTTTATCCGGTTGAAGATGAAAATAAGCTGTGTGATAAAGATGGGAATATATTACCGGATGTTTTTTTACTCCCCAAAGGCTCCACCGTAATAGATTTGGCATATAAAGTACATAGTGATTTGGCGGAGGGGTTTATAAAAGCTGTTGATGTAAGGAGTAAAAAAATAGTTGGTGCCGACCACAAATTAAAAAGTGGAGATATAATCCACATAATTGCTAGATAACTATTTCTTTAACTCTATTACGAAAATTGATCCCTTAGGCTCATTGTCCTCAACATATATATTTCCCCCATAGCTTTCAATAATTTTTCTGACTATATATAAGCCCAGTCCGCTACCTCCTCTCTCACCATAACTGAATCTCTCATGAAAAATTTTATCTTTTATCTCATCAGGTATTCCCTTTCCATAATCAGCAAAACTTATTCTGCATACTTTATCATCGTCTTCTATTTTTACGTCCATTCTATCTGTGCCTCCATGAACAACTGCATTCCTTATGATGTTATCTACAACTGAGAAAATGGCATCATCGGCCATGATGATACAATTTCCGGAGATATTTACCTCCATCTGATAATTTTTAGCCACTTCTTCAATAACTCTTCTAACGTCATACTCTTTTAACTCCAATCCCGACGTAGCTATAGCTTCAGCATCTCTCATTCTCTGTATCAATCTTATGCTCTTTTCCACTCTCTTCATCGCTTTCTGAATAAGCCCTATATCATTTTCATCCTTATAAAGGTCAAGCAATCCTTGAATTATTTGCAAATCTGTTGCTATATCATGCCTCATTATCTTATTTATAAGCTTGAGCTCATCATTCAGTCTTTTTATTTTTTCCCCATTTTTCTTATTCTCTGTGATATCATGCAGAATAACAAGCCTTCCTATGGCTCTCCCATGCTTATCGTATAGAGGTGAGATATGTATATTGTAATACCTCATTGTTCCGTTATTTTTAATTGTAACTTCTTCATTTAATCTGTTCATTTTAAAGTATTTGAGTAGATTGCCTTTTCCTTTCATAACTTCGTCGATAAAACTTCCTATGGAATTTTCAGGTGGCATGCCAAGTATTTCCTCTGCTGCCGGGTTGGCATCCACAATCTTGTTATGTTCGTCGAGCACGATTATTGCATATCCTATGCCTTCAATAAGCATCTCTCTTGCTATGGGAACAATTTCCAAAAAACGGAAACGAAAGACTGCCAGACTGGCTGCAAAAACGCTGAATAGGAGGGCGAGTGGAGTGAGATCAAGAGGAGCAATTGGATTTAATCCCAGGCTATATATCGCATTACCAATCCATGGCACTAAAGCCCCAATAAGTAAAATTAAGCACTGTTTCCTGTAAAGAGAAGAGAGATAAAAGAGGGCATGGATTAAAACAAAGACAGTAAGTAAAATGATAATATACGAATAAATGGCGTGCATCCAGAATGCAATGCCGTGCGATATATTGAGCACAGAGATTGATGCCACCTTAACTACTTCTATCTTTTCCCATATAAGATGATGATACTCGTTGGTCATAACAAGAAAGAGAATCAGAATGGGTTCGAGAGAGAGGAGAAGTACATTCCTTTTGGTTAGCCATTCTTTTCTCCCAATATATTGTAAGGTAAAAAATAGCCATATTATGGGAATCGCAACAATGCTGAAATATTCCAGTTTTGCCCAGAGTACTTTATGATTTATTTCCACACACGAAAGCTCCATTGCATAGCTGAATGTCCACCAGGAGATAGCGATGGCAAGAGCAACAAATGGAGATATATTGCGGAATGGATGACTCCGCCAGGCAAATAGGGCAAGATTGATTGAAATGATACTAACCATAATTAAAGGGATAAGATATATGTGAAATTCAAGTTGCATCTTAATTTAACCCTTGATATTCATATAAAATTTTCGAAAATTTGTGCCATCTTTGCCAAAGATTGTTATTTATCCATGCTTCTCGCTCGCAGAATTATTTTTATATATTACTTTTGTATTGGGTTGCGATGACTACCGCCTATGATGTTCCAGCTGAGCCATTAATCAGGAAATTAGCGGAGAAACTCAAAAATGAATTTAAAATAGAACCACCTGAATGGGCTAAATGGGTTAAAACAGGAACTCATAAGGAAAGGCCACCGGAAGATCCTGACTGGTGGTATGTCAGGGTGGCTTCTGTGCTGAGGAAGGTATATATGCGAGGTCCTATTGGCGTCTCCCGCCTTCGTGGCTTATATGGAGGGAGGAGAGACAGGAGGGTGAAGCCATATAAGCATGTGAAGGGGAGCGGTTCAATAGCGAGAAAGGCTTTGCAGCAGCTTGAAGAGCTTGGTTTGGTGGAGAAGGTGGAAGGAAAGGGAAGAAAGATAACATCGAAAGGACAATCTCTTGTTGATAACACAGCCCATGAGGTGGCCCAGGAAATAGGAAACTTTATATAACGTTTGAAGAGTGAGAGAATATGGATGATGCTGAAGAGATAAAGAGAAGAATGCTAGAACAGATGCAGATGCAGGCAGAGGAGGAGCAGAGAAGGCAGATTGAAAAAGAAATTGCGGAGGCGCAAAAAAGGGCATTGCTCCGCCAGTTATTAGATGGGGAGGCAAGGGGAAGACTGGAAAGAATAAGGATGGCCTCGCCGGAAAAAGCTGAGTTTATAGAAAATCAGATTATAAGGCTCTATCAGATGGGAAGAATAAGGGAGCGTATAACAGATGAGGTATTGAAAATACTTATCAAAAATTTACTGCCCAAAAAGAAGGATATAAAAATAAGGAGGATTTAAAATGGCGAGAAATAAGCATGTTGCAAAAAAGAAAAGATTATTGAAGGCAATGAAAAGCAATAGGAGGGTGCCAGCATGGATAATAATGCGCACCAATCGCCGCTTTCTCCAGCATCCGAAGAGGAGGCACTGGAGAAGAAGTAAGTTGAAGAAATGATGAGGTGGTAAAATGGAGGAAAGGATATATACCATCCCGCTCAGACAGGCAAAATCTGTACCTCGCACAAAAAGGGCAAAGAGAGCAATAAAAGAAATAAAGGAATTTCTTGCCCGCCATATGAAGATTGAGGAAGTAAAAATAGATGCCAGCATTAATGAGCTGGTATGGGAAAGAGGGATAAAGAAGATACCGAGTAAAGTGAGAGTAAAGGCAGTAAAAATGGAGGATGTTGTGTGGGCATATACACCAGAGGCTGAAGTAAAATTGCCGGAGGAAAAGAGGAAGAAGGAAGAAAAACCACCTGAAGAGGAAGTAGCGGAGGAGACAAAAGAAGAGGAAAAGAAAGAAGAAGTGACGGAAGAGGCAACGGAAGAAAAGGTGGAAAGTGGCGAGGAGGAGAAGGAAGTAGAGGAAGTAGAAGAGGCAAGCAAGACGGAAAGTGAAGGCGAGATAGAAAAAGCAGAGGAAGGCGTTGCTGAGGAGATGAAGGAGGAAGAAACGAAGGAGACGAAGGATAAATCAAAAGAGGAACAATAGTGCTAACATGCTGAAAAGAATAGATTTCAATGGTAACCCGCATGTAGGTGTTTATTGTAAGGCAAATGATTTTGTTGCATTTGTTCAACCTCACCTGAGAGAAAAAGATTTGAGGGAAATTGAAGAAGCACTTGAGGTAAATGTTGTTAAACTTACCATTGGAGGAAGTTCAATAATTGGTTCTCTTATGGCAATGAACTCTCATGGTATGATTGTAACCGATTTCATAGAAGAGGAAGAGCTTGCCATTATAGAAAAAAATTTTGAAGGAGAAATTTTAATAATAGATGACAAATATAATGCAGCAGGCAACAACATACTCACCAATGATTATGGTGCAATTGTTCATCCAATGTTGCGGGATGAAACGGTAAAAAAGATTGAAGAAACACTTGAAGTAAAAGCCGTAAAAGCAACCATAGCTGGTATTAATACTGTGGGCATGGCGGCTGTGGCGACGAATAAAGGAGTGTTGTGCCATCCGAAGGTGGAAGAGGAAGAAAAGAAAATACTTGAGGAGGTGCTGGGTGTGGAGGTAAAAATTGGCACCGTCAATCATGGAATGCCGTATGTAGGCGCCGGGCTGGTGGCGAATAGTCGTGGAGCCATAACTGGAATAAATAGCACGGGTATAGAGCTTAACAGGATAGAAGATGCTCTTGATTTGATAAGGTGATGAAAATGAAGGCGTATAGAGTGGAAGGGGAATTTTTGATGAAGGATGTTTGGCAGCCATTCCGAAAGGAAGTGGTTAGTGAAAGCGAGGAGGAGGCAAAAGAAAAAATTCTGTCCATAATGGGCAGCAGACACAAGGTTAAGAGGAGGTTCATAAAAATAAAGGAAATAAGAGAGCTCGGAAAAGATGAAATACAAGATCCTGTTGTAAAATATATTCTGGAGAGAGAAAATGAATGAGGAAGAAATTAATAAGCAGCTTTATCTCCTGCAAAGGTATCAGGAGCAGGCGGAGCAGATATATGGCGAGGCGGAGATAATTGAGAGAATAATTTCGGAATATGAAAGGGCTATAGAAACACTACAGGAAATGGACACAACCAGTGAGAAAGATGTGCTCATGCCCGTTGGGGGAAACGTTTTTGCATACGCATCTTTAAAAGATACAGGAAAAGTTATTGTTAATGTTGGAAGTGGTGTTTTCATTGAAAAGCCAATTAACGCTGCCATTGATATACTCAACAGGAAAATAGATGACTTAAGGAAAAGCCAGGAAAGACTTATAAAAACTGCCGAGGAAATAAAAGCAAGAATGGAAGAAATAGGCAGGAAAATAAGTGAGGGCGATGTTCAAGTTTCTGAGAAAAAGGATTAAAGAGGCGGAAGAGGCTATAGAGAAGGCGGAAAAGGAAGAGAAAAAGGGTTTATTTGGTATAAGCGAGAAAAAAATAGATGAGCTTTTATGGGAGCTTGAGCTTGCACTCCTCGAGGCAGATGTAGCTCTGGAGGTTGTTGAAAAAATAAAGGCGGAGATAAAAAAGAAGCTCGTCGGCTCACCTCGCAGAGAGGCAAAAGAACTTGTTGAAAAGGCGTTGAAAGAAGCGATAAAGAGTGTTCTGGAAAGCAGTGAAGGAAACTTTTTTGAAATTGTTGAAAAAAAGGAGAAACCTGTGGTAATAATGTTTGTTGGCGTAAATGGCTCAGGAAAAACAACAACTATAGCAAAACTTGCTCATCAGTTGCAGAAAAGAGGATATAGTTGCGTTATAGCAGCAGCAGACACCTTTCGGGCGGGAGCAATTGAGCAACTTGAACTCCATGCACAGAAGTTAGGTGTGAAGCTCATAAAGCATGATTTTGGTGCTGATCCTGCTGCCGTTGCATATGATGCCATAGAACATGCAAAGGCAAAGCATAAGGATTTTGTTCTGATTGATACTGCCGGAAGAATGCAGACCAACATAAATTTAATGGAGGAGATGAAAAAAATAAAGAGGGTTGCAAACCCTGACTTAATAATATTCGTAGGAGATGCTTTAACTGGCAACGATGCAATAGAGCAGGCAAAGAGATTTAATGAAGTGGTGGGCATCGATGGAGTTATCTTAACAAAGGTTGATGCTGATGCAAAGGGTGGCGCCGCCCTTTCCATAGCATATACAATTAAAAAACCGCTGTTTTTCATTGGCGTTGGGCAGGGTTATGATGACCAGATTCCATTCAGGGCGGAATGGATGATGGAAAAGATATTTGGAAATGGAATTAACTCCTAAATTTTTCCATTATCTTTTTCACTTCTTCAACATCACCTATTCCATTAAAAACAATCTTTTTCTCATTTTCTATGATTAAGTCCCAGTATCTGAGGCGTGAGCCCATTCCCTTCTGAACACTATATACACTCCTTACATTTTCATGCTTAACTTCCTTAATGTCGTAGCTAAGGAGATAAACAAATGCATAATGCCTCGTTACCTTGGCCACCTTTCTATCCGTAATAACATAATCTGTTTTCAACCATTTTGCAATTGCATATACTATGAATATAATTCCCATGCCATATAGAGGCAGGGTAATAAAGCCGATAAAGAAGGGCAACCAAAGACTCCGCAAACTCCTTTTTCCAATCCATAAAATCTTCTCATCTTTTTCTAGGCGTAAGCCATATGGTTTTTCCATCATTCCCACCTCTCATATAATGTATGCTCGATACCAATCTGCTCCATGATTTTGCCAACAATATAATTTACCAAATCATCCACATTTTTTGGCTTGTGATAAAATGCTGGCATCGCTGGCAACACAACCACGCCTGCTCTCTTTAGCTTAAGCATGTTTTCCAGCGTTATTATATCGAGGGGTGTTTCACGGGGCACAACAATAAGTTTCCTTCCTTCCTTCAAACAGCATATTGCCGCCCTCGCCACCAAATTGGCAGCAAATCCATTCGCTATCGCCGCCGCACTTTTTATGCTGCATGGAACAATTACCATTGCATCATACATAAATGAACCGCTGGAAAGGGGGCTATCCATTTCATTCTCCTCATACATTTTACTAACAAACTTTATTAAATCCTCCTGCCTCAAATCCATTTCATGTTGAAGAATTTTTTTTGCATTTTCTGTGAGTATCAGAAAAATCTCGCATCCTTTTTTATTCAGCTCTTCAAGCAATCTAACTCCGTAAATGATTCCAGATGCTCCAGTCATTGCAACAACAATTCTCATGATGAAAAATCGTGGCATGCAATATAGAGTTTGTGGAATTTGCAACTGCAGAAATCAGAATGAATTCAAATCCTTCGAATTTCCTTTCACCGCTTTCTTGGGCTCCTTATTAAGAAACTTATTAAATAATTCGCCATTTACCATCATGACATTTGTGATATACTCGGATAGATATCTCCTGCATGACAACCCATCGCATCCAGAAAATGCCTCCCGCCTCCGTGCGACGATGCAGCTACTGCAAAAAATGCCGTTTTATGAAAAGTTGAAATTTGTTGAGCCTGTGATGGCAAGTGAGCAGGATATTTCCAAGGTTCATAGTCAGGAAATGATTGAAAGGGCAAAACATATAGGATGGCTTGATGCAGATACATATACCAATGAATATTCCTATGAGGTTGCAAAACTTGCTGCAGGAGGAGTAATTAAGGCATGTGAGCTTGTTATGGAGAAAAATGAAAATGCCTTTGCTCTAATTCGCCCTCCCGGCCATCACGCCACCCGTCATCGCTCCATGGGTTTCTGTCTTTTCAATAATGCAGCTATCGCTGCATATGTGGCAACGGAAAAAGGAAAAAAGGTGCTAATTTTTGACCATGATGTTCATCATGGTAATGGCACGCAGGATATATTTTATGAGAGCAGCAAAGTCATGTATCAGTCATTTCATCTTTACCCCCACTATCCCGGCACAGGTAGAATAGAAGAGGTTGGAAGAGGAGAAGGAGAAGGATATACAGTAAATGCCCCCTTGCCCCATGGAGCTGGCGAAGAATGTATTGAGGCATTGCTTGACGAAATTTTTATTCCAATTGCCGAGCAATTTTCACCTGATTTAATAATAATTTCTGCAGGTTTCGACAGCCATCATGCTGACTATCTTGGAGACTTAGAAATTTCCGTAAACTTTTACGGCAAAATAATAGATAAGTTTATGAATATCCAGCCTCGCATTGTTTGCTGTCTCGAGGGAGGATACAATCTTGAATATATGCCAAAAGGGGTGGCAGTGGAAATTTCTCATCTCTGCAAAAAGCCTGTTAGTTTTGATGATGATGCCACAGGAAGAGAATGTAACAATGTTATAGAGAAATTAAAGAGAGAAATGGCGAAATATTGGCAACTATAATAAACCCTTTTCCCTTAAAATTTTCCTTGCCTCTCCAACAACATAAAGGCTTCCTATGATGCATATCATGCCTTGCGATATTTTCTCCGCAACCTCTATCGCCTCTTTTACATTTTCCGTCACCATGAAATTCTTTCCATAATGCCTTCCAATTTCTGCTATCTGGCGGGGAGACATAGCCCTTTCATTATCAACTTTCGTTGCTATATATATGCTCCCATCTGGCAACCTCTTTACCATTTCCTCAACATTCTTGTCTTTCATGGCTCCGAAAATAAATGTAAATTCCTCTCCAAATTCACCGATGGATGATGAAAAGGCATCGACGGCAGCAGGATTATGACAGCCATCCAAAATGTAATTTCCTATAATTTCCATTCTTCCATGCAATCTTGTGTTTTTTATACCTTTGATAATATCATCTCTTTCCATGTCCAGCAATTCACATGTTTTAATGGCGAGAGCAATATTTTCTCCCTGAAAAGAGCCATACAAAGGACTTTTTACTTTATATCTTTCGCCACTTTCTATCAAAAACTCATTTTTTCCCAGTTTTTCCCATCTTACATCTCTTCCCACCACATATATATCCACACCTTTTTTCCTTGCCTCCGCTTCTATTATTTCCAGTGCTTTTCCCCTCGCTGCTGTAATGACAGGAGCGCTCTTTATTATCCCTGCCTTTTCTCTTGCAATTTCTTCTATGCTTCCTCCCAAAAAATTCTCATGCTCAAGGGAAACATTTGTTATTATAGTAACGATAGCATCAACAACATTTGTTGCATCGAATCGCCCTCCTAAGCCCACTTCCATTACAGCATATTCAACCTCCTTTTCAAGGAAATGCATCAAAGCTATGGCGGTCAGTGCTTCAAAATAAGTGAAATTGTATTTTTTAAGCCAGATGTATTTTTCTATATCCTTATCGCCTATCATTTCTCCATCTACGATAATTCTTTCATTCACCCTTTCGAGATGAGGGGATGTGTATATTCCTGCTTTATACCTTTGCCTCAAAATGCTGTATATGAAATGAGATACAGAACCCTTACCATTTGTTCCTCCAACATGAATTAATTTGTAGGGAGGTTTTCCCTGCTCTGCAATGAATTTCCTCATTCTTTTAAGGCTCAAATCAATGACATTTTCCTTTAATTCATCAATCCACATTCATGAGAAATTAAATAAGGAGGTAATATATTTGTTGGAGGAAAAATGAGAGAGGAGGAATTAAAGAAATTAGTTATGGAATTCCAGAAAAATGAAATAACAGAGCATTTGTTCTATGATATTTTATCTAAAAAGGCAAAAGGAAAAAACTCTGAAGTGCTGGGAAAAATATCGAGAGACGAACTCCGCCACTACATGGAATGGAAAAAAATCACGGGTAAAGAGGTAAAGCCCAATAGGCTTAAACTATGGAAATTCATAATTCTATCGAAGATTTTTGGCATAACATTCGCAGTAAAACTCATGGAAAAGGGCGAGGAAAGGGCTGAGGAGGCGTATAAAAAACTGATTGATTATATTCCAAAGGCAAAAGAGATTTTACAGGATGAAACAGAGCATGAAGAAATGCTTGTTTCAATGATAGAGGAGGAAAAACTTAATTATATCGGCTCAATGGTTCTTGGCTTAAATGATGCTCTTGTTGAGCTGATGGGTGCGCTGGCTGGTCTGACTTTTGCTTTACAAAACACCATTCTTATAGGAACGGCTGGACTCATTACAGGAATAGCTGCCTCACTTTCAATGGCCTCCTCGGAATACCTTTCAAAAAAATCAGAGGGTGAGAAAAATCCAGGCAAAGCATCATTCTATACGGGAATTGCATATATTTTTACAGTTCTATTTCTCGTGTTTCCATATTTCATACTAAAAAACTATTATCTCGCCCTCCTCGCCACAATATTTGATGCTTTCATCGTCATACTCCTCTTCACATTTTTTGTGGCAGTTATAAAAGATAAAGTTTTTCACAAACTTTTCCTTGAAATGATGGGAATAAGCCTTGGGATAGCAGCCATTTCCTTCGCAATAGGATGGATTGTGAGAAGTGTGCTGGGAATCGAAATATAAGAATAATTTTATTCGAGAGGTGAGCAATAAATTATTAATAACACCGCCATTTATTTGAGACAATGAGGCTCGCTCTCTACATACGACTTGCTTTCGCCATCATGCTGCTATTCGCAATCGTATATGCCTTACTCGTGCTCATCGCCTATTTTGCTGGATATGCACAGCCCATTGTACTCGCCATCTTGGCTTTCATAATAGTGCTCATTCAGTATATGGTCAGTCCAAAGATTGTTGAAACGACAATGAGGGTGAAATATATATCGCGGGAGGACAATCCAAAACTTTATGGAATGGTGGAAAGATTGGCAAAAGAGGCAGGTATTCCTACGCCAAAAATTGGCATATCCATGCTTGAAATACCCAATGCCTTTGCTTTTGGCAGAAGTAAAAGAGATGGTAGAGTGTGCGTTACCAAAGGACTGCTCCGCATTTTGAATGATGAAGAGCTGGAGGCGGTTATAGGGCATGAGATCTCTCATATAAAGCACCGCGACATGATTGTAATAACCATGCTTTCAGTAATTCCACTCCTAAGTTATCTCATATTCTGGAATTCCCTCTGGGGAAGGAGGAGGGGAGAGGGCGCAGCAATCGCATTTGTGGCTTTCCTCGTGTATTTGATAAGCAATCTTATTGTATTGTATGTGAATAGGATACGGGAATATTATGCCGATTATGGTTCAGCCATACTCACAAAAAAGCCGCACGCTTTGGCGTCGGCGTTGTATAGAATAACTCTATCCACATCTGGTTTGCCAAAAGAAAAGATAAAGGAGGCGGAGGGAATGAAGGCATTTTTTGCCACCGATCCTTCAACATCTCGCCGTGATATCTTCGATTTGAAACAAGCTGATTTGAATTTGGATGGTCATATTGATGAATATGAAATGAAGATGTTTGCAGAGCGGGCTAAAATTAGCACAACAGATAAGCTAATGGAAATATTTTCATCCCATCCAAATGTTGTGAATAGGATAAAGAAACTGGCGGCGATAAAATGAAGGAGAAGTTAATCAAAATGGAAGTATATCCTCACGCATACCATACAGAGCATTATTCAGAGATAATACTTGTAAATGGAGACAAAGCACTGCCTATTTATGTAAGTTACATGCAGGCTGAAAGTATAATGAACGGACTGCACGGCAAAAGATTCCACCGTCCTCTTACTCATGACCTTTTCATCCAAGTTATTAATTCACTTGGGGCATCAATAAAAAAGGTTGTAATAGATGATTTGATAGAGGGTGTTTTCATGGCGAAACTTTATATCGAATATTATAGAGATGGAGAAGCAAAGGAAATAGTCATAGATGCACGACCAAGCGATTGCATAGCTCTTGCTGTAAGAGAGGGATGCGAAATTTATGTTGCTGAAAAAGTTTTGAAAGAAGCGGGCAGGAACAAAGAGGAGATGGGAATAGAGAGTTTTTAAATGGCTGCAGAATTATCTTCATGGAATTAGAAAAAGGGGAAAAACTTATCAGATATGCGAGAAATGTAATAGAGAAACATGTAAAAGGGGAAAAAATAGGAGAGCTTGATAATTTTGAGGAAAAGTCCGGTGTTTTTGTTACCATTGAAACCTATCCTGCCAGAATGCTTCGCGGATGTATAGGAATTCCCGAGCCAATTATGGAACTTCGAAAGGCAATAAAGGAGGCAGCAATTTCTGCATGTCATGATCCTCGCTTTCCAGATTTAAGAGAGGAGGAACTCGATAATATAGTTGTGGAAGTCACCATTTTAACACCTCCTCAGCTAATAAAATGCAAGCCAAAAGAATATCCAGAACATATAAAAGTTGGAAGGGACGGACTTATAGTGGAGAAAGGATGGTATAAAGGGCTTCTGCTGCCTCAAGTGGCTGTAGAATATAAATGGGACGCTGAAGAATTTCTTGCCAACACATGCATGAAAGCGGGGCTGCCGCCCGATGCCTGGCTTGATGAGGATACGAAGGTATATAAATTTCAAGGGGAAATTTTTGCGGAGGAGGAGCCGAGAGGGAAAGTGGTGAGGGTTGAATTCAAAAATGCTTGAGAGATATTTCGATATTCTGGAGGGGAGGGCTAAAACCAAATATCTTGAGAATAAGAGCAGGATGAAGAAGCTTATTGATAGAGCTTATGAGATATATAGCGAGTGTTACTTCTGTGAGCATAGATGTGGGATAAATAGGAGAGAAAAGCTTGGAAGATGCAGGGCAAAGCTTGGCAGCATTGCTTCACATTTTTTCCATTATGGCGAAGAAGATGTTCTGGTGCCATCCTATACCATTTTCTTTTCTGGATGTACTTTCAGCTGTGTATTCTGCCAGAACTATGATATCTCGCAATATCAAGCAGGCATCTATATTGAGCCTGAAAAAATGGCCTGGATTATTGAAGGCATTGTGGGAAGGGCAAGAAATGTGAATTGGGTTGGTGGTGAGCCAACTCCTCATTTGCCTTACATACTGGAGGTGCTGGAAAAATGCTCCGCCAACCTGCCGCAGGTGTGGAATTCCAATATGTATTGTAGTATTGAAACAATGGATATGCTGAAGTATGTAATGGATGTGTATCTCACAGATTTTAAATATGGCAATGATGGATGTGCAGAGAGGCTATCAAAAGTGAAAAATTACTGGGAAATTATTACGAGGAATCACGAAATTGCTTACAGACGGGGTGAGATGATTATACGCCACCTTGTAATGCCCAATCATGTTGAATGCTGCAGCATCCCCATTCTGGACTGGATAGCAGAGAATGTTCCCAATGCAGTGGTGAATGTAATGGCTCAGTATTATCCAACATACAAGGCTTTTGAATATGAAGACATCAATAGAAGAATAACCAATGAGGAATATCGCAAAGTTTATAGCCATGCAGTGAAACTTGGATTGAACTTAATATGATGCAGCGAAGAATTTTTTTATATCTTCCGCATTTCATATCGGTGCCGGCGTAGCTTAGTCAGGTGGAGCACCCGGCTGTTAACCGGGCGGTCACCGGTTCAAATCCGGTCGCCGGCGCTATTTTTTATTTATTGCCTTAAGCAAAATAGTTATTAAATTATTTTACATAAGGGGTTATGAAAGTGAGAAAACTTATTGCTCCTCTCCTTGTTTTTATTCTGCTGCCCGTCTTTGCAAGCCAGACACAACTTTATGATTCGCTGAATCCAAAATTTGAATATGGAAAATATCTGGACAAGAAATATCATTGCCTTCATGAATTCAATTTATATGGTGATCCCGCTTTTAACCCGTGGAATCCATGAAGTATCCATACGAAAAATTTGAGGAGGAGGTAAAAGAGGCAATAAAAGAAGCGTTAAGGGTAGCTTATGGTATAGAAGAAGAGGTAAAACTGGAAAAGCCAAAAGAGATAGCGGA
This sequence comes from uncultured Thermoplasmatales archaeon, assembly GCA_964612535.1. Taxonomy (GTDB): domain Archaea; phylum Thermoplasmatota; class E2; order UBA202; family JdFR-43; genus JdFR-43. The sequence continues at coordinate 6,520 of CAZTDS010000001.1, read as the reverse complement.
TCTTGCATTTCCATGCTTTCCTCTCTCCAAAATACTCAAGAGAAATCCTGTGGAAATAGCGGAGGAAATTGCGAGGGAAATAAGGCAAAGACAGCGGATGTGGATAGAAAGGGTGGAGGCAGTAAAAGGCTATGTAAATTTTTTCATAGATGCTCATAGATTGGCGAAGGAAACGATACGGCTTGTTGAGGAGATGGAAGATGATTATGGAAAGCAACCGAAGAAAAATGTGAAGGTGATCGTTGAGCATACATCTGCCAATCCAAATGGCCCGCTGCATGTGGGGCGGGCCAGAAATCCGATAATTGGAGATACAATAGCGAGGTTGCTTAAATTCGGAGGCTATGATGTGGTTACACAGTATTATGTGGATGATATGGGAAAGCAAGTGGCTATTCTCTTCTGGGGTGTTAAAAATTTAAAAATTGAGGCAAAACATGATAAAGATGATCACAAATACGTCGTATATTATCAGGAGGCAGCAAAGCTGATGGAAGAAAATGAGGAAGTGAGGAAAGAAATTGAAAAGATAATAAAGGAATGTGAAAGAGGAAACAAAAGGATACTTGCTGAGTTGAAAGATATATATACGAGGGTATTGAATGGCATTTCCCAAAGCCTTGAAATGCTGAATATAAGAATAGATGAATTTGTTGAAGAATCAAGATTTGTTCTTGACGGGAGTGTGGAAAAAGTTATTCAGGAGTTACAGAAACTTCCTTATGCCGGTAAAGAAGGAAAGGCAATATATCTGAACCTTGAGGAATTTGGCATTCATGGAAGGGATAAGAAATTTTACATTACAAGAAGTGATGGCACATCTCTGTATGCAACAAGAGATGTGGCATATCACATATGGAAGGGAGAGCAGGCAGATAAAATGATAAATGTGTTGGGTGAGGACCACAAACTGGAGGCAAAATTCGTGGAGATAGCCTTAAAACTTCTGAACAAAAAAACGCCGGAAGTAATATTTTACTCGTTCGTTTCTCTTCCAGAAGGAAGAATGTCAACAAGGAAAGGCAGGGTTGTATATCTCGATGATCTGATGGAGGAGGCAATAGAGAGGGCGAAGCGAGAGGTAATAAAAAGGAGAGGAGAGTTACCGAATATAGATTATATAGCGAGAAGCATCGGTACAGGGGCAATAAGATATAATATAATTAAGGTGAGGGCAGAGAAGCCCATCATATTTAAATGGGAGGAAGCTCTGAATTTTGAAGGGCAGTCAGCACCATTCATCCAGTATGCCCATGCAAGGTGCTGCTCCATCTTAAGAAAAGCTCGCTATGAGGGATGTGAGCAACCAGAATATGAGCATGAGAGCGAGATAGCACTGATTAAAATGCTGGCGGCATTCCCCGAAATTGTCAAAGAAAGCGTAAAAGCAAGAAATCCATCAGCAATTGCAGAGTATGTATATGAACTCGCCTCCACATTTAATGCATTTTATAGAGATTGCAGGGTTATAGGAAGTGAAAAGGAGAAAGAGAGGTTAGCGCTGGTAAATGCAACTCGCCAGGTTATACGTAATTGCCTGACTATACTGGGTATCGAAGCTCTGGAGGAAATGTAACTATAAGCCCTTCTCCGCAATATCTCCAACAATTGGCAGTTTGAACATTTCTCCCTGATATGCTTTTATCATTAGAACAATCCAGAGTATGAACATCACTAGCCATATGAGCCATGAAATCCACCATAAGAAGAACCATGCATGCCACCACAGCAGCCCCCACCATCCGCCGAGAATTATTGATAGTATCCAAAGCGGAAAGAAAGTCAGAATTGATTGCTTTGCATGGAATCTCACGAATTTATTGTCTTTTTCCAGCAGATAAAAGATTATCCCTGTGATCCATCCAAGCAGATAACAAAGCGCTCCCTCAATATTTTCCTCAAGCCCTAAAGATGTTTTCGCCATAGGAGATAAGGAGAAAAATGTATATTAGTTTATCGAAATTTTTGAATTTTGAGAAAATATGAAAATGATGGCTTTGAAATTTTATTCACAGACTCAAAGGATAAAGCTAAATAAATTTTTTAAATTTCAAATTATGGAAATTAGAGCCAGAGGCATAGATGAGGACAAATACAGCAGACTGAAACTCTTTGAATGGTTCGATATCGACAAGGTTGAAAGGGAAAAGGTGTTGGTAGTTGGAGCAGGGGCTTTAGGAAATGAGGTATGTAAAAATCTTGTCTTATCCGGATACAAAAAAATTACAATTGTAGATATGGATCACATCGTTAAATCGAATCTTAACCGATGCATATTTTTTTCATATGATGATGCTGAAAAGGGGAGATATAAGGCAGAGGTTATTGCAGAGAAATTGAGGAAAATTGAGCCAAATGTGGAGGTGAAATACTTTACAAAAAGAATCGAGGAACTTGGAGAAGATTTCATTCCTTCTCATTCCCTTGTGCTTGGCTGCGTGGATAATGTTGCCGCTCGCCTCCATATAAATGCAACCTGTTATGCTACTGGAACACCATATATAGACGGTGCTACACATGGTCAGATAGGGAAGGTGCAGGTGATTATTCCACCCCATACAAGTTGCCTCGAATGTAGCACAAATAAAACGCATGCAAACATCCTCCAAAAAAGATTTAGCTGCACGGGAAAGGATATAATATATTTCGAGCCAAAAATTGCTGCAGATATTAATACCACAAGCATAATAGCGGCGGTGCAGGTGCAGGAAGCACTCAAGATAACTCATGGAAGGGATAATTACATAAAGAATATTTTTTACTATGATGGTAGCCGAAATTTTGCAAGCGTGCTAGAGCTGCCGATCAATCCCTCATGCCCAAATCACACTTCATTATAACAAACCCCGCATGCATGCAAACATCTTTAAAACCCATTTTTTTGTAGAAAGCATGGGCATCTATGGTTTTTGAGGTTGAAACAAAAGCCGTCTTTCCAAGTTCATTTATCCTTTTTAACGCAAATAGGAGTGTTTCTCTTCCATATCCCTGCTTCCAGTAGCGAGGAGATACCATAAGAAATTCGATAAAAGCATTTTCATTTTTCATAAGGGAGTCGGGTATCCAGTCCAACTTTTTCCCTCTATATTTATAAACTATGGCAACTGTGGAGATAATTTCTCCATCTTTCCCCCATACATAAAATTCATCAAATTCATTTTCAAGCCTCTCCTTTAAAAATGGCTTGTATATTGCTTTAAACTTCTCAAATTCATGAGGCTTTGGTTTTTCTGAAACCCATTCAAGCAACGGATATTTTCCCTTCGTCGCCCTGTATATTTCATAAACAAAATGCAGTATTTCATCCAGCCTATAATTTTCCTCTCTCTGCAGCATATTTACAACCACAATTCCTGTCCTCAGGTATTTTTTTCAGGGCTTCCTTGACAACATCCATCAAATCTCCTTTTCTCTCTTCATATACTCTCCTTATTTCCTCAACATCCATTTTTTCCTGCATCCCAGCAGCATAGTTGGATATTATGCATATTGAAGCATAGCATATTCCTGCCTCCCTAGCAAGGATTGCCTCTGGAGAAAGGGTCATCCCAACAACATGGGCAAAATTTTTCAGCATGTTTATCTCCGCTTTAGTTTCAAGGCGGGGTCCTTCAGTTACAGCATATATGCCCTCATTCACCATTCCTTTTTTACTTGCCCCCTCAATCAGAATTTTTCTTACAATGGGGCAAAACGGCTGGGACATATCGATATGAACCGCCTCTTTATCGAAAAAAGTGGATTTACGGCATGTAAAATCGATGAAATCATCTGGTATGAAAAAGGAACCCACCTCAAATTCTCTTCTCATTGAACCCACTGTGTTAATTGCCACAATTGCCTCCACGCCCGCCTTTTTCATGGCTGCTATGTTGGCATGATAATTTACCATATGAGCAGGAATATGCTTTTTTCCATGGCGAGACAAAAAGAAAATTTCTCTATCACCCTCATCAAGATAGAATAAAATAACGACTCCATATGGTGTTTCAACCTCTATTTCCTCTCCTCCCATTTCATAAAAACCCGTTCCCCCTATCACACCAACTTTCATTATCACCATAATAAAGAAAGATATTTAATTCTGATGCAGAGGCGGTGTTCCTAAGATTTCGTGATATGTCACTTTATCTGGTGAAAAATACCTCGAGTCCATTTCTAATAAAATATTTTGCAATTCAGTAGCAAAATTTATCATATCACGAGTTTATAGGAACACCTGCAGAGGCAAAAATATAAAAATGATGGCGAACTTATCCTTTCATATGGTGAAGGGAAATAGAAAATGGTTTTTGCTCATTGCGGTTGTAGCCATCTTAATCATTGTATCATTATGGAGTTTTCTTGAGAGACCTTCTGAGGTTGGAGGAGAAACTGTAACCATAGACGACAAAATCAGTCCCTATGAAAATCAGGGAATATTCGTTCAGATATTGAGAATCCGTAACAGAGGTCTCATGAATAAGATGCTAACTCGTGGCCCCTCATGGAAAGAAGTGCCCCGTTTCTATTACATTGTGAATGTTGATGGGGAAGAAGGAAATTCAAAGGGATATGTTGGTGATGAAGGAGTTTATACAACATATGATACAGCTGGCTACGAAAGCACCATCACTTTCGATGTGGATGAAGAAAGAGAATATTCGAAGGTAGTTATATCGATTATTGAACAGCAGTCTAAAGGGATATTTGGCATGGAGGAGGTTGAGAAAGAAAGGATAGAACTGATATATGATTATCGTACTGGCAGATGGACCGGAGATGATTATTTTGGGGACAAGGATGGAATGGGTCACTATCTTGGAAAGAATTACGAAGTATGGTTTAACATATATCAATCAGATTATGATAATGATGGAATACCCTACTGGATTGAGAGAAATGTTCTCGGAACTGATCCAACGCGAGATGATAGCAAACTTGATCCAGATAATGATGGAATACCGACATCGTGGGAATGGAAATATGGTTATGATCCTTTCACATACAATGATCATCAAAACCTTGATCCAGATATAGATGGCATAGAGAATATTGAAGAATATAAAATGCGAAACTATTTTGCAAACCCTCTTCAGCCAGATATATACATAGAAACTGATGGTATGCAAAAAAGAGGGTTTTTCGACATCCCTCACATTTTCTACAAAGAATCGCAGCAGATGATTATTGAAAGATTCGCCCGCCATGGAATAAACGTCTATATAGATGATGGCTGGATGGATGGCTCGCCAAAAGGCGGCGGCGAAATGCTTCCATATACAAGAAACATGGATGACGTGATGGGTAAGCAACTACTGGCTTTCTACAAACATCACTTTCCTGATGAAAGAAAGGGAATATTTAGATATGTGGTTATAGGAGATAGAGAAGATGGCGGCGGTTTCATCACACCTGTAGTATATAACAAATTTGATGCAATATATGTTAGCAATGGCTGGAAATCTCTTAAAACCCGCCTTGCCTTCACACCCCGTGAAATAAGAGTGATGCTTGCGAAAGCTGTTCTTCATGAACTGGGACATTCTATAGGGCTCATGCCAATAACATTTCCAGGTATAGATTTAATGAGCAGGAGATTTGGAGATCGATATCCGAGTATGTCAGATGCTGATTACGAGGGTTATCTGAAAAATTACTATAGTGTTATGAACTACCAGTATATCTACAACAAACCATTCTTCTTTTCAGAAAATGGCACATATCTTTTTGATTATTCCGATGGAAGCAATGGCCCTCCATATGATCAAAATGACTGGGAACACATTTATCTCCCAACTTTCCAGCTTGATGTTCCATTCTATGAAGAACCAAGTGATGAAAATTTTGAAGATATAGAAGTTGTAAATGAATATCCAGGAGTTATTGAGGAAGGATGGATATATGATGAAAACCTTACAGAGAAATACTCAAAAGAATTTAAAAAAATGGCGATGGTAAAAAATACAGATGTGGATATAAAGGTATTTGTTAAACCTTCCGCATCCAAAAATGAATATAATCTCCGAATCTATGCTAAGCCAAAGGTTGAGCCGGTATTTGCAGTATGGTCTTTGGTTGAAGAAGGATATGTGGATGAAAACGGAACCATTTCCTTCTATTCACAGCAGGATATGATAAATGAGATAAAAGAGGCAATCGGAATGAAATAGCGGGCGCGGCGGGATTCGAACCCGCGACCTGCAGCTTAGGAGGCTGCCGCCATATCCTGGCTAGGCCACGCGCCCTCCTGCATAATAAACTTTTCCTAAATATATATTATTGTAGCTGTGTCTTCCATTCGTTGATATATATGATTTCGTGAAGGTCTTTCCGTTTCTCTTTTTCCTTATCATCTGCTGAATAACCAATGGGCAATATGACCTGGAGTTTATATTCTGAAGGGGCTTTGATTAAATTTCCCACTTCTCCGGGGTTGGGAGGAGTATAAGTGACGGTTGAAAGACCTTTTTCCTCTAAAGCCAGGAGAATATAACCTATAGCTAACCATGTCGATTGAATGAAATACGGTGCTTTTATG